>JANQQA010000122.1 GCA_028285205.1 Bythopirellula sp.
CAAGAAATGCCAATAGCGCAAGTCCCGTGACGCCCATGTCGGCTTGCGCACCGGCACCGCGCCGATCTTGGCTCAGCACGACGCGTGCTGCTCCGGCGCCGAACTTGGAAGCGTCCCACCCGCCATTATTCGATTGGGATTGCGCTAACCAACCTAACGCTGCACTTACCGCTTGTTCGGTCTGCTCGCTGCCGCCTCGTTGCTCGACGAGTTGATCGCGGTCTTTGGCGAAACGATCGGCATAGGTAGCAGGCAGGGGTGGCTCGTCTGGGGGTGTCGGTTTTGTCGGTTGGGCGTCATCGGGTTCCTGAACTGGCTGTTCGGCGGAGGACGCCTCCGGTGTTTCCTTGCTGGCGATATTCTCATCCGTTGATTCCGTCGCATCGACCGGTTCAGGATCGGCTTCTGGCGGGACGGGTGCCGGCTCCGGAACGGGAGCCTCCAGTAGCGATGGAGCTTCCAGTGGCGGAGCTGGCTCTACGGCTTCGGGTTCAGGCAATGGCTCGAGTTCTTCGATCGGTTCGGCTGGCGGAGCCTCGAGGGGCTCGACGGCGGGCGCGACCAGTGGCGGGTCGTTGGGCTGTTCCCACTCGGGCGTGATTTCCTCGATCGGCTCCGACTCATCGGGGACCGCGACCTCGGTCACAGCGACGCGGATGGGTTCGTCGTTGCCCAATTCCGGCGCGCCGGTGACGATCCGTACGGTCGTGGCCACGCAGCCAAGCACGACATGAAGCCACAGCGACAAGATGGCACACTTTCGCCACGGCTTGGCTTGCGACCAACGAGTGCGAAGCAAGACGACCAAGGCAACCGTCAGCACGGCCAGCACGGACCACAGCGCCACCCAAGTGGTTGAAGTGAGGCCCCAGTCTGCCAGGATGCCGTTTGCCAAGATGAATAAACTTGCGGCCATGGCACTAACGGGCTGGCGAGCGGGAAGCCTCGGCAACGCGTACGGTGATACCAAGGTCAGAAATGTTGGCTTCTTTGCACGCGGCCAAGCTTGCGGCTACGTGCTGGAACGCGCAAGACGCGTCGCCGCGGATGACGACACTCAGCTCCGGGTATTCGCGTCTCGCCGCGGCGAGACTACGTGTAAGTTGGTCAAGTGTCACGTCTTCGCCGTCGAGCCGAATCTGGCCTGCTGAGCGGACGCTAACGACACGTTGTTTTGGTGCGGCAGTCAGTGCTTTGGCTGCTGCGACTTCAGGGAGTTCCAACTCTATGTCGCGTTCGATCTCAGCGAACGAAGTGGCAACCATAAAAAAGATGATCAGCAAGAATACGACGTCGATCATCGGCGTCAAATTCAGTTGCGGCTGTTCGTCTTGTTGAGTTTTGAGGGGCATAAAGGATTGCGGAATCCGGAATGCGGCTTGCGAAAAAAATCCTCGCACTCCGCACTCTCAAATTCGAACTGCTCAAGCTGCTTTCTTTAGTTTTGGCTTGCGTGTGCCACGACGTTCGTCGAGGGCTTCTGCGGAGATCAGATTGACCAGGTCTTGGCCACGACGGTCGATCTCCATGACTAGCGCGTCGACGCGTCCAACGAACCATAGGTAGAGGATCAAAGCCGGAATCGCGACTGACAAGCCGGCCGCCGTCGATAGCAACGCGCCGCCGATCCCGCCTGCTAGGAGTTCCGGACGGCCCATCGCTGCGCTGCCGGCAATCGCTTCGAACGCCTCCATCATCCCCCACACGGTTCCTAACAGACCCATCAGTGGACAGACCGTGGCGACGCCGTTGATGACGCGCAAGAATCGGCGCAGTTCGTTTGCGGCGCGCTCCCCCTCGTCGAGCACCGCCTGCTCAACTTCCACCGCAGGCTTGCCCCATTTTCGGATCGCGGCGGCGAACACGTCCGCGATGTGACTGCCATTTTCCACGCAGCGTTCCAACGCGTCCTTCCGATCGAGCGCCCCTTCCCCGATCTGCAGCAAGAGCCTCTCGGTGAATAGTCGTGGCAAGACGCGGCTACGTCGGAGGCTTACCGTGCGTTCGAACACGACCAGCATCAAGACAAACGAGCAGATGACGATCGGCCATAACAGCGGCCCGCCCGCCCACAGCATCTGCCACAAGCTCTTAGTTTGTAAGACCGTCGTTTCTTGGGCGAGACACTCACGGCTGCTTGTGAGCACGAATAGCAACGTCGCCGACCTGGCGATCAACGGAATCGAATTGAGTGCGGTGAGGTTTCGCATCCTTGCGTGCCCTGCTGCGACGTAAGCGGGTAGTTGTTGTTCTTCGTCAGCTATCGTTGTTGTATTGCGTTATTCGACCTGGATTGATTCTGCGCCCAGCGTAGTCGTGATGTGAGTTGTGGTTCGGAAAATGAATGCGGCCAGCGCTTCAGCGCCGCTGCGTACACGTCTGCTGCTTCGTCCCAACGTTGCTCCAACTCCCAGCACTTACCCGCTTGCAAGGCTGCTCTCGATTGCCACTCAGGGAAGGAATTCTTTTCCATCACCTGCTGGTAGGCAACGCGAGCACGCGGGTAATCGCGCTGATGAAAGTAGGTTTCACCGGTCATCCAACCGGCCATCGTAGCTGCCTCGGTGCCTTGGCCCTTGTCGTTGTCGAGTACCCTCCGATAGTACTTTCGGGCCGCTGTCATTTGGCCGATACCTGCAAGGGCCCGACCTCGCAGGTAATCAACTTCGTAGTCCAACTCAAAGTTAGGAAATTCTCGCTCCATATGATCCAGGATCTGAAGCACCCCGCGCCATTGCTGACGTCGTGCAGCCAATTGGGCACGACGCAACGGCACCATCGCGGTCCAGGGTTGCTGGACGCCGATGGTCTTTGGCTGCAGCTCCAAGAATCTCTTTCTTGCTGTGTTGTATTCCCCCAGTCGGAATGCCGCTTCGGCCGACCAAAACTCGAGTTGGGCGCGGAACTGACCGGACGCGATCCATTCCTTGTTTGCTTCCACCAGCGCTTCGATTGCCTGCCACTCGTCTTGCGACGCACACAGTTGACACTTTAGGTTCAGCGCTCGAGCCAGCAGCTTCGGCTGCTCGGAGGCTACTTCGTCACAATCAAGCACTCGGCCCAACAACACCAACGCTTGTTCCGTATTCTCTTCATCGGCACGCCGCTGAGCGAGCCAGTAGGCCGCCTCTGCGGCTTGGGCGCTCTGGGGGAACTTTTCCAGCACTGCTTGAAACTGATCTGCCGCCTGGGCAGTTTGATCTAGCCGAACGAAATTCCAGGCGATCGATTGCATCACCTCGGCAGTGCGTTTCGAGTGTGGATAATCGGCCAGGAACTGCTGAAAAAGCTCAATCGCCTCCTGGGGCTGAGCAAGCCGCTGATGTAGCAACGCGGAGCGACGCAGTGTCTCCGCGCGGAGTTTGCTGGCGTCGACGTGGGTACGTAAGATCCTTGCGTAAGCGATGAGTGCTTCGTCGTAACGCCCCACTCGTTCTAGTCCAACCGCGTCGTCGAGAACCTCGAAGTCGGCTTCTAGCGCCGAGCGTTGCTCGATCTGCCGCAGATATTCTCTGGCAAAAGAAATCGAGCGGCCTTGAGGATACGTTTGCACATAGGACTGTAGCAAGCGTGCGCCTTCGTCGGTCTCGCCAGCTAGCCAGGCAACCTCGCCCAGCCGAAACAGAGCCTGCGCCTGAAATGTGGCAGACGTTGCTTCATCGCGAACTAGTTCGTATCGCTGTCGTGCTTCGGCGTATTTGCCCAGTTGTGTCAGGCACTCACCCGCATAGAGCTGAGCCTGCCGCCGTACTGCTTTTGTCCGGATTGCATCTTGAGCAACTTGATCGAACGCTGAGGCGGCTGAGGGCCACTGACCCGCCTGATAGTGTCGTATCGCAGCAACGAAGGCTTCGTCAGTGACGCCATGCTCGGCGAAACCTATCTCACTTCCTTGCGCTAGGACAAGCAGAGCCACCGGTAAGGAGAACAAACGATAGAGCTGCGACATCGGAATCTCACGCTGGTCGTCCCCCAACACGGAAAAATGACGAATGGCGAACCCCAATTGTCGGCGGTACCGTCAACGAGCGTTCGTCATCCGTCATTGGAGCTTCGTGATCGCTATGGCCTCATTGCACTGGTGGTGCCGGGCCTTCGCCTGTGTCGACATTGCCAACCATGTGCAAGTGGTTGTGGTCGACATAAATCACTTCGCGAGCGTCTTCATCGCGGAGCGTGTGAGGTACTGGCCATCCAATGCGTCGGACGTCTTCGTAGTAGATCGTGCACTTGTAGTGTGCGTGATGCTGCTGAGCAGGACCGATCAGTGGATAGACACGCGGTGGATCGATATAGTCGGCAATCTTCTCTTTGACGATCCGCACGTCGTTGCGATTGCGTTCATGCAGGAAGGGGATGCCGCCTTGAACAGGGCGAGCTTTCTCCAACGCACGCATAACCTCGTCGTCGCTCGGTGGATCGAGTGCGGCAATCGTGCCACCCGATTGGATCGGGCCCAAGATTGGCACGCGTTCGTAACGCTCGCGAGTCCAGTAGGCGTCTTCCTTCTTCTTGGCTAGCAAGGGACTAACGGGCGTCGGAATTGCGAATGCGCCTAAGCTGGGGCCGAGACTCGTTAACCCCCAATAGCAACCGCTCGTCGATAGGGACGTGACCGCGAAGAACATAGCGAGCGCGGCCATCGTAAACTGTTTTGATCGTGACATCGAATCTACCTTGGTCCGTGGCAGTTGAGTCGTTGGAAGCTCAGTAGTGTCGTACCAATGAGACTTCACTCGGAAAAGTACACATCTTGCCCGGCACTCAGTATGAGGCCGTGTAAGTGTTATCGTGTGAGTTTGGGGGAAACTTGCGGCCTTTTCCGATTATGCGGAAAAAAACGGTTCGCTATCAGCTAGCTGCGGCGAGCAGTTCGCAGCGTTCGTACTAGCTGGCCATTCATCCGTGCTTGCGTCGGAGCAGGAATGACGATCAGAGCGGATACCTGATTGCAAGAATCTCCTATGAAAAAACCCTCGCCAATCATGTGACTGGCGAGGGTCGTTATTGCTTGCAATGACTTCAGCTGAATCGTGGCCTAGTGGCTCTTGCAGTCAGCAAAGTCGAGGAACCACCAGCCGTCGTCCCATTCCAATGTGACCTTACGCCAACCAAGCGGAACTTGGGGATAAGGGTAGAACGGGCCGATGTAAGGCCATGCCGAAGCCGAGTACTGCTTGGGATAGGTCAACGCGGCGTAGTTTGGCGATGCCGCGTAACTTGGCCAAGCATAGCCAGGCATCTGAGGATTGTCATAACTCACGGCTGCGCCGCCGGCCATTGGGGGACGTGGTCCCATAGGGGCTGGCATCATGCTCGCTTCAGGAGCGTAGCCACCTTCGGCATACTGGGCCGGGCTGAAGTTGGCGTGCTGAACGCCTCGGCCCTGACCACCAGTGCGTGCGTAAGGCACAGGCATGTTGTTTCTGCCAGCACTACGCGGTGCCTGCGTTGCCGGCCGTCGCTCTGTTGGAATTTCTTTGCTGGCAGTCTGAATCTGGGTGTCGGTGCTGCTAGCTCCTTCAACTTCCAGCTTGCTTACGACGTGTTGCACACCACGTGTCTGGCGAGCCAACTGCTCAGCAAGTCGTTTCTGCTGTGGACTGGTGACGGTACCCATCAACCAGGCGACGCCGTCTTCGTATTTGACTCCGACGCGATAATCCTTCAGTTTGCCACTCTCTTTGAGATTGGCGGCAATCGTTTTTGCTGTGTCCTCGCCCGTCGTGGCAGCCGTTGCCGAGAGCATTGTCCCTGACACGGCGGATACCAGAGCCAGGCTAAAAATGAAGCTCCGCATGATCCCCTCCTGGAAAGTTGAGTCGCGAGCTACGAGTCGCGAGTCACAAACTGTGAGAAACATTCCCACAACCCACGACTCGAAACTCGCAACTCCTACCTAGTTGGTCTGGAAACAAGTTTCGGCAGGTCACCCTACGGCATCGGAGCTTTTTTCCGATTTTGAGGATGATTGCGTCACACTTGAAAAAACTAGGCAACTTGAGAGGAGTTTGCGATGAGCATGCATCGCAAATTGCTAGCGTTCTAAGCTGAACGTATGAGATTCGGCAACGCCGAAATCGACGATCGCCAGGACGATCATGGACGCCAATGTCAGCGCAGACAGCGGCCACATATGTAGGCAGCAGAAGTGGCCCACGACCGTCGTGAGCGAGACGGCAACTAAGCACGTAAAGAAACCGACCTGCATCAAGGCTTCAAATCGCTTGCCGGTGTGCATTCGCACCATCCAAGCGGCTAGCAGACCTAGCAGGTGAACAACGATCCATAACAACCCAATGCCCGTCAGGCTACTGTTTGCGAACCAATCCATGCTTGACTTTCCGGCGAGCACTCCCTGCCGGCCTTCCTGAAATGCTATGACGCGTGCTGGAACCGTTCCGCTTCGATGCGGTGGTGAGCAGCGAGAGAAGAATCTCCAAATCTCTTACGCGATTGCCGTGCCAAACGTTCGCGATTCAAATCAAGAGTGCCCGTTTTCCCAGTTTGTTGAAGCTTTTCGCAATCGTAACGCTTTACCGAGGCACTCCAACTTTAGACAAAATCGGAAAAGTGTTGAAGTTCTTACAAGCAACGCTTGCGTCGGTTGGTTCGACTTGCAAGACCCATCGGGGGCAAAAGCACTGCTCTGGATCATCCAAAAGCTGGATCATCACTGACATTCGCTTCAGTTGCGCAGCCGGCGACGTGACCGCCGTGCATAGAGCAAAACTGCTATCGTGTCCTTGGCTTGCGCGCTTGACGCGTCTGCAGCTTTTTGAGGGCCTCTTCGATCTCGGCAGCTTGGATGTTGTCGTTGATTACCTTACCATCCGCGCCGATTAGCAGCATCAGTGGCACAGTCACTACGCCCATCTCTTGAGCGTAGCGACTCTCAAAACCACCCGACTCATACAGCTGTGGCCATGGCAAACGCGACTCTTTCAGATAGGAGAGCATTTCGTCGCGCGAGTAATCGAGATTGACGCCGACGATTTCCAGTCCGCGGTTACCGCCGTATTTCTTGTAGAGGTTGCTCAGCACAGCGTGGTCCGATTTGCAGACCTCGCTGGAACTTGTCCAGTACTGCACGAGGACTGCCTTACCACGAAGTTTGCTGACATCAACACTACGGCCGTTGACCGCCTTGCCTGCGAGCTTGATGGAGCGGCCGACGCTCGAAAGTCGAGTCACTGCGCCACGCGCCATTGGGGCGTGGATGCTGGACGGATGGTTCTCGATGATTTGGCGATACCATTTTTCGGCATCTTTGTCGTTTCCAGAAATCTCCGTGCCCATCGCGAGTTGGCGCAGCGCTTCCGCGGCATTGTCGTCCTTCGGGTGGTCTTCAACGAACGCTTCCAGATCTTCAAGCCATTGAGCATGCGCTTTGGCGTGATCAACATCAGGGTCCGCCAGCGTTACGCCATAGTACTCTGCGAGCATGCGCTGAAACTCAAAGTACCCCAGCAGATCGTCGGTTGAGTCTTGCTTAGCTAGTTTTGCTTCGATCGCCTTCAGATAGTTAAGCCCTTCGGGAAAGCTTCTATCTTGGGTCGCAGCGCTGACCATGTCGGCAAGTTGACGCAGCCACTGCGAACGCTCTGACGCATTGGCCGAGGAGTTCGCCAACTGCAGCAGCAGATTCGCTCGCGTCTTATTGAGTGCTGGCTTCTTCTTTGCACTTGCCTGCATCAGTTCTCTGTCGAGTTCTTCCAGCTTGCTGAGTATCTCTTGCATTTTCTCCGAAGGAGCATTGTCCATCGCGAGCGCTCCGCTGCTGGCTGGAACAACGCCAGGTGTGTTGTCGTAGAACAGTCCGCTGGCGACCTTTGTCGCGTCGTTCAGAGTCGGGCTGCCCAACAATCGCCAGGCGCCTTTGACGTTCACCAGGGTGCCCAGGCGAAGTTGCTCGAAGTCATCGCCGGTGCGGACCATCGCTGAGACGTTCTCGTAAACCAGCAAATCCTGCTCTGCGCTGCCAGCTTCAGCTGGCACCATCCCTGGTTTGAGGCCACCGAAATCGTGAAACTCTGGATCGTCGCCCAGCTTTTTGCTAGCAGTCAGTTTGCGGAAGTCAGCGGGAGCCGATTTAAGCGACTCAGTCAGTTTCTCATGCAGTGACTCGCTGAGGGCAAGCTGCTTTAGCTCGCTGGAACTGAGCAGCAGACGCTCAAATCGCTCAACATCAGCGGTGCGGATAGCCTCGACCACTTCGGCGGCGGCTTCTTCGGCGGAAATCAGCTTCCAGCTGTCGATCGTACCATCTTCGTCGCGGTCGATTCCCCAACGCATCCCCGCATTGTGGAACCAGCGATACTGGTCCGCTTTGTCGTTGAAATTGGCGTCCAGGTCGCGATAGACCTCGAGACCGTCGCGAAAATAGCACCAAGTATCCACACGATTGTCGCTATCCGAGTCAGAAAACTGACGCAGCACCTTGCCGTCTGGCCCACGCACGACCCAAGCAACCGAACCATTGATTTTCTCAGCCTTGATCGTGCAGTCTTTGACCTGATCTGCTGTCGGTATGTCGTAATCGATACCGTCCTGAACCGGTTTGAGGTTCAGCGCGTCTTTGACAGAAGGAGCTGCCCAAGTGCTAGCCTCAAGGGTGCAACTGAGGACAACGGCAGCAATGCATACGCAATAGTGGCGACGAAACATACGATTAGGTCCCTGATTTATTGAGGCGCAGTACGATTTGGGCAACAGACCGCCTATCGACGAGAATAGCTGCGATGCGGTCCAGAATTAGCCGCGTACTACGTCTTATAGCGTCCAGACGCACTATGAGGCCAGACCGATGCTGACGGTTTGGAAGACCGAAAGATTCGGAAGGCCGAGATGGCGAGAGAAACCGCAATTTACAGCCGCCAAACAGCATTTGACACCCAGCGATAGCAGCCTAAAATAGGCGATTCGGAACTGCTTTCGTACGACTGCAGGCGGAGCTGACTTGGCATTGATTGTCTCGCTCCAGTAGCAGCTTGTGCGGGCGTGTAGCTCAGTTGGTTAGAGCGCAGCCCTGATAAGGCTGAGGTCCCAGGTTCGAATCCTGGCACGCCCACTTCAGAAAATCGCTGAGTTTATAGGCATTCTTACCACCTGCCAGCGTTCGGCAGTGCAGCGTTTCCCCAAGAGCCAAATCGGTTCGTACCGATTTAGCATCTGTTAGACGCGGGAGACCTGTACTATGGCACCGCTAGCTGACGCCCTTCCGAGTTACCGCAAACACCGCGCATGCGGCCAAGCGGTTGTCACGTTCAATGGGCGCGGTTTCTACCTTGGCCCTCACGGCACCAAGGCGAGCAGGCGAGAGTATGATCGGCTCAGTGCCGAATGGCTGGTATCCGATAGATCCCCTTCTTCACGCCTGGGGAGGTGCTTCAATGGGGCCGCATCGGTTTTGACACCGACGCCTACGGCGCGCTCGGGATGCCTAAGGTCAACCATGAGGTCGATCGCTGGACGACCCGATATCGACCCGACACCAAAGAAGGACTACAGTTTTCGGCCACCAAGCGCCGCACCCAAAACAGCCATTCGCAGTCTACCCTCACGATTATGAAACCTGGATGACGGTGCCTAGCTGTGTGGTGGAATGATCCGTACAACTTCGTACGACTGCTGCCATGGATACCGTGGCATCCAACAAGAAGAAGGCGATAGCCACCTGAATAAGCGAGTCATCAAGAGATCTCGCAAGTAAAGAAAAATCTTCGTTCTTCCTAACGCATTCAGAGAACCGGTCCCAACATCGCGAGGGTGTTATTCCATAGCCGTCTGGTCAACGACCAAGATTCTACCACATCGATAGTCACGGAAGTTGATTTGGCAATGTACTCCTGTTGCCTCCTTCGGACTGCGCCGGTCAGATCCCGATCGTATAGCAGAATATTGTTCTCGTAGTTCAAATCGAAACTCCGCCGGTCCATATTCGCGGAACCAATCAGTGTGATTTCGCCGTCCAGTGTTAGTGACTTCGTATGTAATAGCCCGCCGACGTACTCGTGGATCTGCACGCCTGCCTTCAGTAGCTCCGCGTAGTAACTACGACTGGCACCGCCAACGATCCAAGAGTCGTTTCTAGCTGGAAAGATGATGGTCGTCTGGACGCCCCGCCAAGCAGCAGCACAGAGGGCGCTTTGCATCGATTCGTTGGGCACAAAGTATGGTGTGGAGATGATGAGTTCCTCGCGGGCGGTATGAAAAAGCGACTCAAACATCTCAGGCATGGCCGAGTAGCGCACGGTAGGGCCGGTTCCGATTACCTGAGCTGGAAACCCTGGCCGCGGCGCGTCGATCGGTGACTCCAGCAAGGGATCAATGTTCTCGTCGGCGTAACTCATCCAGTCGCCGGCAAACAGATGCTGATTTTGTCGGACGATGGGGCCTTCAAATCGAACGACTGTATCCACCCATGGCGCATATTTTGCCTTAACCAGGAACTCCGGATCGGCGCAGTTCTGGCTACCACAATAGGTAATGCGTCCATCGATCACCAGAATCTTGCGATGGTTACGCAGATCAATGCGTCCATGCAATGGTCGCAGTAGTGGGTTGCCGATGGGTAAGGCTCTAGCGATGTGAACACCAGCCTCCCGCATTTCTTTCCAATACGGCGAGCGAATCATTGTTCGCGAGCCTAGATCGTCTGCCATCGCACGACACGTGACACCTCGCGCCGCGGCTCGCTTCAGCGCCGCGACCATTTTCATGCCGTTGTTGTCCGGCAGCCAGATGTAAAACAGCAAGTGCACATGGTCTGATGCAGCATCAATGTCCGCGATCATCGAGTCGATCGTGGTGTTCGAATCATCCATTAGTTTCGCCGAGTTTCCGCCAATCACGTCAAACCCGCTGATCGATAGTCCAACTCTAAACAGATGCCGAAAGCGTTGGGGAACCTGAGGTTGCCTGTTTTGCTCTTCACCCGGGTTAGCATCCGTGATTGCTGGCATGCCGCTGAGCACTTCCTTCATGTGGGCGATGCGGCGACGGCCAATGTTGGTCTCACCCAGCAGGATGTAGGCCACCATTCCAACGATCGGTACGGCAAGGATCACCGCTACCCACGCGATTCGTGAAGCAGGATCGCGATGCGGACGTGTCATGACGCGGACGATCAGCGCGATTTCAATGACAATGTGGACGATTACGCATAGGAATGTCGCATACACAGATGTTTACCCCACTCGAATCAAATAGTGCGTCGCATGTTAGCCCACAAAGTTGGCTGTGGGCACCCAGGACACGCCCCGACAGACACGGCAAAAAAGCAACCAGCAGGCGGAAAAAGACCTCTGCATCATTACTTGCTCTTCAATTGTGAGAAGTCAATCAACCTCGACCACGCAATGATGCAGCCAGTTGTATAGCTGGGCGAAGACATCGTCTCTACTGTCGCAACAGACCCATAATGTGCCGATCCGATGCGAGCCCGGCTCGACATCGCCTAGCTGACAAGCTGCTTCTTAGACTCCTCAAGTTTCTTAATCGTGTCCGCGAGGGCACGAGTTGCGATCGCTACGGACAATCCAACGAAGACCATTCCGACCAATCCAATACCGACGCTTAATACTCTGCCCAGCGTTGTTGCGGGAGTAATATCCCCATAGCCGATCGACAGTGCGGTAATAGATGCAAAATAGAGTGACTCCGACACGGTCGGCTCTTCGACCATAGAGATCGCTAGTCCTCCCAAGACGATCAATCCGAGCAGACCCAAGACTACCTCACGAAGTAGAAGCAGATGCTGGATGAAAAACCGAACAAAAGTTGAGAATTCGTGAATGCGACGTTTCATGATTCTTTGCCTATTCGCAGTACAACCCGGTTCATTTAGGTTTCATCTGCTTGTGAAGATACTGGCAATGGATGAGAATAGAAAGTTTGACCCTTTGCTGCACTTATTCTGCCTGGTCGCACGACTACCGCATGGCCGCGAAAAGTTAACACAACTAGGGAGCTTCACGTGTTAGAATACCAAACGCTGGCTGTGCTTGCCGCATTTGCCTTCTTCTATAGCGTAGTTGCTTCAAAGTTAGAGCGTACGCCAATCAATGGTGCCCTGGTCTATCTGGTTGCTGGTCTAGTCTGCTCTCCCTTCGGCCTCAAACTAGTCGACCTGAACATCGACCAGGAAGGCGTGAAGGGGCTAGCAGAATTTACACTGGCTCTGGTGCTCTTCTCTGACTCGGCGAATGCCAACTTGGCTGTATTGCGCAAGGTCGAATGGATCCCTATTCGATTGCTATTGATTGGGCTTCCGCTCACTATTCTCGCGGGGATCGGCGTCGGATATGTGGTGTTCCCGGATATGGGCCTGCTCGAGATCGCCCTGTTGGCGACAATGCTCGCCCCGACTGATGCCGCGCTTGGCCAGGCGGTTGTGACAAACGAGTCGGTACCCGCCGGAGTTCGCGAAAGCCTGAATGTCGAAAGTGGGTTGAACGACGGCATCTGCGTACCCGTGCTATTGGTGTTCCTATCCTTGGCAACCGGCCAAGTGGCGGGTGACGAAGCCGTGAGCCTAATCGCTAAGCTACCGTTACAGCAAATTGGTATTGGCATCGCCGTTGGAATCACGCTGTCGTGTGTCGGAGGTACCGTCCTTCGATTCTGCGCTAGCCGCGACTGGATCGACGGTTCGTGGAAGCAGATCCCAATCGTTGCTTTAGCAATGTTCTGTTTCGGCCTATCTCAGTGGCTGGGCGGCAGTGGTTTTATTGCCTGCTTCGTAGGCGGTCTGACGTTCGGAGCCATTACAAAGCAGCATAAGGAAGAAGTCTTGCGCGGTGCCGAAGGCGCCGGCAATGTGTTTTCGATGCTTACTTGGTTTACGTTTGGTGCCGTCGTGGTCGAAGCAGGAATTAGGGACTTCAATTGGCAAGCGATCATTTATGCCGTGCTTAGTCTGACGGTGATTCGAATCGTTCCAGTAGTGATGTGCTTGATCGGAGTTCCCTATAAGCTCGATACTAAGTTGTTTATTGGATGGTTTGGACCGCGAGGGTTAGCGAGTATCGTATTCCTAGTCATGGTAATCAAAGAGAATCTTCCTGGTGGAGATGCGATATCTGCCACTGTCGTATGGACGGTAGCAATGAGTATCGTTGCTCACGGAGTTTCTGCCGTTCCGCTGGCGAAGTACTATGGGCGTATCGTCGCCGAGCGACAAGGAGTTGTTTGAGACGATGCCGCCCGACGCATCGCTGAGAAAGCGGACGCACTTATTCTGCTGGGTCAGAGTCCAGTGACTTTTGGTCTTCTGTCTCAGGCGCCGGCAGCGGCAAGACTTCTAACCTTTGATCTTGATCGTCGAAGATCGGACGAGGATGGAATCCTGGACAACGTATTTGCCATCCTCCACCTAGTGCACGATATACGTCGATCAGATTGAGCAGCAGACGTCCTTGCGCTGCCGCCAATCGGTCTTGTGCTTCGCGTAGACTACCTTGCAATACGAAAACGGGGGAGAACTCAATGGCCCCTTCTTCGAACTCGATGACTAACAGCTCCAGCGCACTGTCGAGGTCATCCACATTTTCCTGCAAGAACTTAACCTCTTCCTGAGATTTCAAGAACGCGATCAGTGCGTCTTCCACTTCCTGATTCGCCTCCAGAACTTTGTTCTGATAGCTGGCGATTAACTCGAGCAAGCGCCTATCTTGCAAGCGGACGTTATTAACAATTCGGCCATAGTTCAGAATATTCCAGCGAAACGAAGGCCCGATCGAACCGGCCGCACTCGCCGATCGAAATAGGTTGCTGAATCGCTCGGAAGCCTGATACGCCTCGCCATTGATAGCAATGCTCGGGTAGAGATCGGCGAGCGCCACACCAATTTGTGCCGATTGCGCAGCGACGAGTTGCTCCGCCTGGCGGATATCAGGACGACGACGCAGCAGGTCGGCCGGTATACCTAGAGCAATCTCGGCAGGCACGCTCGGTATCCCTTCCTTTGTGCCGAGCAATGCCGTAACGTCACTTGGCGGAATGCCGAGGAGTGTGCACAGCCGATTCTTGGCCTGTTGCAGGCCGACATCTAGCGAGGGAACGGTTGAAGCCGTGCCCGAGAGATTCGCTTTGGCCAAGTAGACACCGACCTGGTTGGTCTTGCCTTCGTCAAATTGTGTCTTTGAGAGCCTCAGAGAAGATTTTTGGATCTCTACGTTTTGACGAGCGTAACGCAGCCGTTCTTCAAATGTTCGAATATCGATGTAGGCCGTCACAACTTCCGCGATCAATGAAACCAGGACGAAGTCATATTCGGCGATGGAGGCCCCTAGATTCGCATCCGCTGATTCAATGGCCCTGCGAAATCTACCCCACACATCGATCTCCCAAGACGCGTTGAATCCCACTTCCCACTCGTCGAATGCCCGAACCGGAGAGGGCACCGCAATGGTTTGGCTTTCCTGAAGACGATCATAATTGCCAAACGCTTGCTGTTGCTGTGGAAAGAGGTTCCCAGCCGTAATCGCTCGACTGGCTCGCGCCTGCATCACACGCATGCCAGCCTGGCGTAGTGTAAGATTCTGCTCATAAGTAAGCTGCACCAAGTTATTAAGTGCCGGATCATTGAACACCGCCCACCAATCGTCGAATTGAGGCGGTTCCTCAAGCACGCGCGGATCGTCACTTTCAAGCCAGTCGTCCGCAAGCGGCGCCACCGGACGGCAATAATCAGGGCCGACTTTGAAGCCGTTGTGAGCCCATTGCGAAAGATTGCATCCACTGCAGGAGATCAGCATCACGCCGACTGACACGAGGCACAACGCGTTCCGAAGCCAGCCGAGTTGCGGCTTTCTTGCTGGATTCAGTGGAAAACGCATGGTCGGTGACGTGGGCCATGAAAAATGGTTCGATCCGAGAATTCGGCACTTTCCTCACAATCGGAAAATTGACATCAGCAGTTCCTCAAGAAAGCACCACGCGAGCACTATTGGCTGATGAATTCGAGACTGCCGCCTGTAAAATAAGGAGAATTGGCAAGGTCACCGCGGTTTTACTATCCTTCCAGGTGCATGTTCGCTAGCAGGATTTCTTCCGAAATCTCATTCGAATGGGTCTACTTCGCACCTTTCTTCTTCACGGTGCTAGTCGGCTTTGTTTGTGCGTACGCAGTGATAAAGCTGTTGACCCTCACAGGCTGGATTCGTTTGTTCTGGCATCCAGGATTGGTATTCGTTGCCCTGTGGCTGCTCATGACCTCGTTGGTTGGTCTTACTGCCCTCCCACCCTAGTTATGCTGTTAGCCACGCGACCAAAGCTGTGAGATGTAATTGTCTTCGCAGTTCGAACTGAATCCAAACTTGCTAGATGACGAGCATCGATAATGGCCATTCATGAGAAGCTGAAAGCAGTGACGCCCAAGGTTGCGACCTTTACGCTCCTCATCGTGGCCTCGGTGGCCGCGTATGCACTCTACAGCAGGTACATGGAGCGACCGTGGACCCGCGATGGCCAAGTGCGAGCAGATGTCGTGAAGATTGCTCCTCGCGTAAACGGTTACCTGGTGAAAGTCGCTATTCGCGACAATCAATTCGTCCGTGCCGGTGACTTGCTATTTCAGATTGATCCTCAGTCCTACCAGCTGGCGGTCGATCAGGCCAAGGTGCAGTTGGATCAGGCTCGCGAGGACGTGGCATCGCTAGAGGCAGCCGTGCGAGTCGCGGAAGCAACCGTCGAACAAAGAAGCGCGGCTGTTGAATCTGCCCAAGGCAAGATTGACGAGGCCCAGGCCGGTATCGAATCGGCCAAAGCTGCCGTGAAAGAAGCCGATGCGTCTGTTCTCGCAGCGAAGGCTTACGTAACTCAGATCGAAGCCAGTTTGGAGGAAGCGAAGCGAGAAGCTGCCCGTGCCAAACGCCTCGCCAATAAAACGGCCGGCTCCGTAGAAATCGCTGAAGCCAAGGCCGCTGCTGTAAAAGCTTACACAGCACAACTCGATAATGCGAAAGCAGGACTCCTGCAGGCTCAAGCGACCCTAGAAAAAACACAGGCCTCCAAAAGCGAGGCTGATGCAACAGCAGTCATAGCCCAGCACGGATTGATTGAGGCACAGGCCGCCGTAACCACAGCCCAGGCGGATCGAGATCAGTCGATAGCGAATCTGGGCAATAAAGGCGAGGCGAACGTTCGGATACGGCAGGCCAAAGTCGCGCTGCAGCAGGCAGAGCTCGATCTCAGTTGGACTTCGATCTACGCTCCGGCGGACGGGTACATCACGAACATGAGTTTGCTCAACAGCACTTTTGTCTCTGCCGGTACGCCCTTTGCTTTATTCGTGGACAGTTCTTCGTTCCGCATCGACGCCTATTTTCAAGAGACCAAACTCAGGAATGTGCAACCTGGTGATCGAGCGATCGTTACTCTCATGGGTTTTCACGATCAACCGCTCGAAGGTGAAGTCGAAAGCATCGGCTATGCGATCAATCCTCCCAATCTCGCCGCCACTGATGGGCCCGAAAACCTGGTGCCTCAGATTCAGCCAACCTTTGAGTGGATCCGACTTGCACAACGAGTTCCAGTGCGAATCCGACTGAAAGACATTCCCAAAGGCCTGCAACTCGTCTCTGGCACCACTGCCTCGATCGCGATTGAGAAGTGAGGTCATGCCGACAGCCACTCCAGCCCAGAAGAGAAATCCACCCTCGATTGCTCTTTTTCAACTACGCCAGGCATTCAAGTTAGCCTTGAGTTTGGTGCTGTTCTATTGGCTTGCCCTGACGACGAATTGGGATGTTCCGATCTATGGAGCGCTGGCGATCTCGCTGATAAGTATGGACACGACTGGCGCGACCATCGAGAAAGGCATTATGCGCTTTCTCGGTACGACCGTCGGTGTGGCCGTGGGACTTGTCGTACTAGCGCTGTTCAATTACGACCGTTGGGCGACGATGGTCGTTTTCTCGATTTATCTTGCGATCGTAGGCTACTTCATGCAAGCCAGCCGCTACAAATACGCGTGGTTTGTCGGCGCGTTTGTTCCACTTGTCGTTTGGGCCGACAACTATCCAAATTTTGAATCGGCATTCTACTTTGGCGTTTTTCGTTACCTGGAGACAACGGTTGGCATTCTCATCTACACCGTCGTCGATCTTGTGTTCTGGCCTCGAATCGCGGGAGACCAACTCCAGGAACAAGGTATAGAGTTCTGGACTAGCACGCGCAATCTCATCCTAAGCATTCAGCGGAGATCTTCTGGAGAGAACGAACGGACTGAGGATGCGAGTCTTGCTGCAGGCGTAGCTGCCAAACTAAACCAATTAACATCGACACTTGACGCCGCCTATATCGACTCTCTGGACATCCGGGAAAAGGCAGCTCAATGGAAAGCGTGGCGACTACATGCGGGCAGACTTGTGGATGCACTAGTTGCCTGGGAGGCGGCAACGGAGACTTCTCACGAACCAGAGCAATCGATCGAATCTTCGTCGCTCGAGGTGCAGATTGATCGAATCGGAAGGCGTATTGAACGACTTGCCGCTCTATGGCAACAAGATGGCAACGATCAATTTGTATCCGGTCGCGAGGATACCGAGAATCTCGCGCCACTGGAGTTGGATAGGATTACAAACCGATCGGAAGCAGAACACTTAGCAATACTCGATGAAGCAACTCTTGAGCTGGAAGCAATCCAGAGAGAGATTCTCGGCTGGGATAGCAATCCTGTCGCGGACGTGTCGCCGCAATGTGCGCACTTTGCGCGACTCTTCGGTTGGGATTCTACGCGACTGGTACAAGCCATGTTTCCGCCGCTATCGTTTATTGCCGGATTCGTATTTTGGATCTGGATGAATCCTCCAGCTGGCCCCAAAGTGCCGTTCTTTACCGGCAATTATGCACTCATTCTATTGCGAACGCCCATGAATCTACCGTCGGCAGTGTTGCTCATGCTGCTTATTACTTTTCTGGTCGTAGCGCCCATCTATTGGCTCGTGATGCCCGCCCTCTCAACAGGCGTGGAACTTCTTACACTCATCTTCACTTATTCGATGGTCTTCGGTTTTATTGGCGGTCGATCACCTGCCGTGAAGACATTCGCGCTGCTCATGTTCTTTGCGATGACCGGCATCAGCAATCAGCAGTCCTACTCTTTTAATGGCATGGTCGACGGTGGGATGATGATGCTAATAGCGGGTATCATCACAACTGGGGTTTACGGCGTTTTCCAAACCTCGGGTTCAGAACAATAGCAAGGCGCCACCCGCGGAACGGAACGCATCGCAGGTGTGCGATTCGTCAAACGTGTCAGTAGCGTCTGCCGATTCCCAACCGCAATTCCAACGCGAAGTGCTGAGACTTGAGAAGCTTGCTAAGCACCGAGAGCTCGACGCCCAGCGCCCAAGACCGACGTTGCGAGCCGGCTTAAATCAGAGGCGGAAGTTCCGCAAGCGGGCCAGCTACCGGCACCTACGCGACTTGGTCAGCATGGCTACAGCAATGGCCGTGACCAATAGTCGAACAGCACTCGGTTCAGGGACCTGCCATACGTTGATGATGGTTCCCGAGCGAACGCCAGACCATGTGAAATCTAATCGAGAGCCATCGGGCAGTAAGGCGGAGTAGAGGGGGCTGTGCTCCGTGCGGAATGTAAGTGGCGCACCTGGTTGAAACATAGCTGGCACACCATCTATCAGGAAGTCGGTAACTGTCAGGTTCATCGTACCATAAGGAGCTGAAATGCCGTCGATGGTGCCGCCTGAGATGTTCAGGACGCTAGCATGGGTGCGCATGTATAGGAAACCAATGCTCCCTCCGCTGATGTTCAAGACGCCGTCGCGGGTGACGCCAACCGCATCGATTCGTCCGCCTGTGATGCTCACTGTGGCGCCAGAATACGCCAAGAGATTCTTGACGTCGCCGTCTGCGACGTGAACTTTGCTACCGACGCGAACACCGAGATTGGAATCGACGGTTCCACCAGTGATGTCCATGTCGGTTGCAACCAGTTGCATATCGGCACCGACTGTTCCGCCATTCACAACCAACGTCCCGCCGATCGCGGCAAAGTTTCGTGGCAGGCTGCCGCCCGGTTGGAGCGTCAGTGTCTGCCCCGCCCTCAGCCCATTAGGCGATGGTGAAATTGCGTCGACGACGATGGGCGAGAGGTCGATCTCAGGTAGCGGCGCGCTGATCAGGTTGGCGTGTGCGATTCGGTCAGGTAGCCGCGGATCAGGGAACCGACTGGCGAACACAAACGTTGTGCCGTCCGCCAAAGTCCCGGAGAAGACGTCTTCGCTCAGGTCAAGATTGGGAAGTGTATCCTGCGTGTACGGTTCGCCGTTGAGCAAAAACTCTCCGCCGAATAGGTTGAACGTTGCCTCCGGATCAACTCGGAACGCGGTACCGATGCTGCCACCGGAGAGATTCAGAGTGCTACCCAATCCGACGGTGAACGATCCGCCCACGCTCCCGCCGGTGATGTTGACGGTACTGCCGACGCCTGCTTGAAAGTGGTTGCCAACGCTTCCTCCCGAGATGTTCACGGTGCTACCGAACAACGCACCAGTGGCGTCGCCGACCTGCCCTGCAGTGATGTTCGTGACTCCGCCTGCTAGTCTGAGGCTGTCGCCAACAGTTCCGCCATTGATGTTCAGTGTGGCGTCGACAGATTCAAAATTCTCTGGCAATGTACCGTCGCCTTGCAGCGTCAGCATCTGTCCTGCTCGCAATCCCGTGGGGCTGCGGTCGTCTGCCTGACTCACCAGGATTGGATTGAGGTCTTTCGCGGGCAGCGGCGCGCTGATGAGCCTGACATCCCTCAGCCGGTCAAATGTGCGAGATCCAGAACTAAACACAAAGGGCGAACCATCTTGGAACGTGCCGGTGAAGGTGTCATTTGACCCTAACGTGATCGAATCGTCCGTGTAAGACGCGCCGTTAAGCTGAAACTCTCCGCCAGCAAAACTAACGTCGCTCCAGTTCGATTCGGCATTGAATCCGTTTCCAATGCTTCCACCGGACACGCTCACCGAAGCGCCGCTGCGGATGTGCCAGGGGCCAGCGACGCGACCTCCAGAAACCGTGGTCGTACTGCCGTCAAAGACCTGCAAGCCGCCGACCGTTCCTCCCGACATATCTAGGCGGCTGCCGGGCAGCAAGTGGAAGTTGTGATCGATAGAGCCAGAGCGGAGGTGCACTTCGGATTGGTAGGCATCCACCGTGTCACCAACATGGCCTCCCTCCACAACGAGCATCGCACCAACGACCGCGGTCCCGGCGTTCAGCGTGCCGCCATCGTTGAGCGTCAGCGATTGGCCGCGACGCAGACCGTTGGGAGCGGGCGCGGAGCTGCCATCGACGACGATGGGGGTCGTGTCCGCCGTTGGTAACGGAGATGAGACGAGCTTGACGCCGGTAAGTTGGTCGCCTTGATATTGCGAGAATACAAAGGGAGTGCCGTCTGCGAAGGTACCACTGAAGATGAACTGTCCACTTGCGGGAAAAGTGATGATGTCACCAGTGTTGCGGCTGCCGTTTAATGTGAATTCGCCTCCCGTGAAAGTCGTGCCAGCGGTGCCGACAAACCGCCGACCGATCGTTCCGCCCGAGGCGTTTAGCGTGCCGGCTGCACGATCCGTGTAAATCAATCGTCCGCCAGTCAGATTGAGCGTACTACCGACCCCAATGGAATAGCTCTGCAAAGTGCCGCCGGAAACGTTGATCGTGCTACCGTTAGAGGCTTCCATCTTGCCGACCGTACCACCGGACACGTCTGCCACGCTACCGGAGAGAAAGAGCGATCTGCCCACACTGCCCCCAGAGATGTGGACCGTGCTGTCCGTAGCTCGACTACTGAAGGGAATGATTCCGCTTGTCACGTTGAGCGTACTACCTTCCTGTACTTCAACGAAGTCCGTGGTTCCTCCGGCAAGATTAATGGTGCTGCCGATGCCAGCAAGCAGGTTGGTGACCGCACCACCTTCACGAACATTGAGCGTCAGATTTTCGACTCTGTTGAACGCATTGATCGGACCGACTACTTGCCCGCCGGAGTTGATGTTGGCCGTGGCACCGCCAAAGTCGAACGGCTGATTCGATTCCCGGTCGCTGACCGGCCCCAGGACTCCGCCGGCTTCGATCTCAAAAACCGTATCGGGCGCGAGGTCAAAATCCTGACCAAGAAACGTCCCAGCGGTGAGTTCGGTATCGGTGAGTGTCTGACCCGCGTTGACCAGCACCTGCGTCTGTTGTGCGAGAATCGCAAGAGGCTGCCAACCAGCGATTGCCATCAGCCAAGCGAGAACACTGATGCGACTGAGGGAGTGTTGCATTGTCTGAGACCCTCCCCTCCCCCGGCTTTTGTTGGCGGCAGATTCTGATTGATATCGCGCGATTCTCATACTGCGTACACAACAGTCCCCTTATACCGAAATGGGACGGCCAAGCCCCTCAGTGGTGGCCGCAATAGCCACCGCAAATCCTTGCCCGTCATGATCTACCGAGGCACGATCGATACCCGCCGACATGGCCAAAAATCGTCGCTGAAATTGGGCCACCTGTTCGAGTAAACTGGGCTCGGCATCAAACTCTGCCGTATGCGCTCTTTGACAATCTGGATGACACACTTTACCGACTTTTTGGAAATGGGAGTCGCGTGCGCAACTTATGCCTCGGCAGCGGGTTACGCACGCCCGGGCGGCGAATATTAAGACACTTTCGTATCCGTCTGTCCCAATATTCCCGCAGGTTGCGGACATCGAGCCCGCGCAAACCCTTGTGGTGAAACGAGTAGCAGCTACGACAACCTGCGCCAGGGCCCTTGTTTTCGGACACGGACGCGGTTTTCAATCGCGTCGGAGTGTTCGAAAAGCCCCAAGCGGGGGGCCTCTGATGAAACGACGACGATTTTTTTCGAGCTCGTTGTCGGGGTCGGCGACAGCAACTTGATTTGCGTGTTGATCGAACAGACGGGCCGGCATAGCAGGCTGCCTCGCCGGCGCAGCGATTCAAGACTCAAATCAAGGAGACAGTGCGATGGGGATCAAGAATCTAGCAAAGTTCATGGTGGTTGCAGGGGGAGCAATGATGGCTGCGGCAATTAGCGCCGAAGCGTCTCCGCCGACGTATTCGGTCGATTTCCAAGGACCAACCGCAGTTCCTCCCGGAGGTTCAGGGCCGTTTTCGGCCGCCGACATTTTAGCACCCGGCGGTCCGAGTTTGACGATCCCGGCGGGCTTCGTGGGATCCGCCGGTACGCTCGCGATTGGCGGCTTTGGGATCAACTCCGAAGACGAAGTTCGCGAGTTGGACGCACTTTCCTATGGATTGGATGGGCAGTTCTTCCCGGATGAACTCGTAGCCATTCCGCTGATTCCCGATCGCGAGCAGTTTCGGCAGTCGTGGACGTTCTCGGTCGACGAGTTCGCCGTGGGCAACGGCTTGGGAATCGGCCCTTCGGTCAGCACCGAAGGTGCCGGTGGTGCGCGTGAAGCGTCGGCCGACATTTACCGATCGCGGACTGGCCCTGGAGGATTTGGGTTGTTGGGACCAGGCACAAACGTCGGCGTGTTCGATGGCAATGGGGCCGCACCTTTTGGGGGCCCAGGCTTAGACCTGGTTGAACCCAACCCACCGTCCGTCGGCAGTTTGCCTGACGAAGGCGACAACCTCGACGCTTGGGATTTGGATACACCCGTGTTTCGCAATGAGTTCCCGCAGAACGTCTATTTTTCACTCGACTCCCACTTCCCTGAGCCCTTCGAGCCCAGTCCGCCTGTGAATACTGGCACGGCCGTGGCTAACGGCTTTGTGGGTGGCGACGTGTTGGTCAGCGATCTGAGCGGTTCGGCACCTAGTTTGTTCGCGGACTCACGGTTCCTAGGTCTCAACGGCGGCATGCCCTTCGACTCGGCCAACGATTTGGACGTCGATGACTTGGATGCCCTGGTGCTATGGAACAACGACAATCCGGAATACGATCCGGTCACGGGACCTTACAGTTGGCTGGAAGGCACCGACATGCTGCTGTTCTCGCTCCGCCGAAATTCCGACCTGTTGCAAACACCAACGCTCGACGCACTGGGCTCAGGCATGGAGATCACCGAAGGTGACATTCTCGTGCCAGTGCAAATCAGTGCTACCGAGTGGGCACCTGGTATTTTCATCAACGCCGAGGCTTTAGGTATCGCGACCGTTCGTTCCGGTGGCGGCAAGTCTTGGGGTGTAAAGAACCCACGCTACGAAGATCGTGATATCTGGGACGACGAGTTGGACGCGCTCGACGTCCAGCAAGTTGAGGCGCCGATCCTGGACGCGAACTTCGACAACGATGCGGACGTCGATGGCATCGACTTCCTGACTTGGCAACAGAATTTCCCGACTGGCTTCGGAGCCACCAATGCCACTGGCGACGCCGACGGCGACGGAGACGTCGATCAAATGGACCGTGCGATCTGGCATTCGCAGTACGGCGTGACCCCAGCGCCTCCGATCATGGCGGTTCCCGAGCCGAGCAGTCTGTTGCTGGGACTCTGTGCTTTGACCCTGATTCCGGCGACTCGAAAGCGCAGTCGCAGCTAGTGTTCGCAGCACGAAATGCGAAGTGATGGAACAAGGCCTCTCGGTCGGCAAACCGAGGGGTCTTGTTCAGTTGGACGGCGGCGGAGACGGAGTTCATCGAGACCGATGAAGCCGCACACTTTACTCTGGGATTCTGAGCACGAGGCGGGAACCGGATGCATCGTCGGCAATTTCGCAACCGAGCTGGGTATCGATCTGTGCTTGTTCTTGGACGATGTGAGCGGTGTAGTAGCCCGTCGGCAGGCCGGGAAGCTTTACCGTCTCGCCGGTAAGACGCACATTACCGCCCTGAATAGAATCACCCTGGTAAGACTGCAAGCCCTCACCGAGGAACGGAGCCGGCGTTAGTGTCACCTTGGCATTGGCCAGTGGTCGGCCGCCCCTAACAATGGTCACCTGCATCCCAACTATGTCAGACATGGAACCAAGCTTCCCGAAACGTGCCAACACCTCGTCGCGATCAAGTTGCTGGTCACCGTTGGTGTCGATTCGCTTCGCGCCAGACCGCAGACCGAGGCACGACTGGAGTTCCTCCTGGTCGAGGGCGCCGTCCGAGTTGCCATCGAGCAATTGGAATGCCGCGTCGGTCGTCGCCGACGCGTCATCGAATGCGCCTATCTGGCTCGTCGGAGCGCTGCCGCATCCGCTGATGGTCGCGATGAGGGAGAGACAAAACAGGACCGTATACGCTGGCAACTGGAGGCTTAACTTCATGTAGGTGTTTTCGCTCGATAATTAGCGAGGTTATCTTCCGGTGAAAGGCACTTGAATACGCGAGGCGCCCTCATCGTTACGGCGGAACTGAAGCTCAAGCGCCTCCATGTCCACGTCATAGGCAATCGATTGAACCGATCCATCGCAAAATACTACGTTAAACACACTTGGGTGTGCACTACCGAAACGAACCGCGCAGGTATCAATATCGTTGAAGGAGTCGGGCTTAGGTTGGTAGTCCAGCCTCGGAGCGCGGCGAATCGGCTGTCCCGCAGCCGAGTTGACCCAACGGATCACATCCCAATCGTACCCCTGGTACAGGGAGTTGTTGTCCACGCAGGTGTTCAGCCGGTAGTTGTTGTCGTCGATCAAATCGAAGCGCAGGTACTTTTCGCCTATCATCGCCGTGTTCGACAACCCATCGGGTATTTCGCGGAACTCTACTGGAAACCTGGGTTGAAAGACGCCGTCGAGAAAGCTGATCTTTTCCTTGGTATAGCTTTCCCAGCCGCAATCGGGGTAGCTGTCGAGGCAGCTCAAATCAGCGCGTGGCTCCCAGGTGATACCAATGCCCTCCGGTGGTGCAATCGAGCCTCCATTAGCAGCGTAATCAGTTTTGGCAACGAGATCGTCACCCGGATCGACGCTGTTGATCGAAGACTCCGGACCATAGGACAGCTCCGGCGAGCGGCGCGAAGGGCAATAGAAAGTGGGGATCGGCGTGGTTTTCTGACGCAACAAGGCGCGCGCTTTATCAGCCTCGGAGAGCCCAGCACCTATCTGGAACACCGCACCATCTTCCAAAAAAGGCAACAGACTGTAGGCCCAGCCACCTGGTTGTTCCTCGCCCGCGCCCTGATCGGGATCACCGGTCCACCGGTACGTCCAGCCGGCGGAGGGCAGCGCCCCATGCGTGGATTCATAGTTTACCGCCGACAGGCCGATCTGCTTGATTTGGTTCTGGCACTGCGACCGACGGGCCGCTTCGCGAGCCGCCTGGACCGCAGGCAACAGCAACGCGACGAGCACGCCAATGATCGCAATTACAACAAGCAACTCGACCAGCGTAAAACCAGCGGGTCGCCGACGAAGGGGTTTCATGAATTGGTAACGCATAAGAGGGCACCTGCGGGGCTGGCCGGAGCTGATAAGGACCGATCCTCCATTTTACCGACTCGTCGCGTACCGGTCATCCCAAAAACTCTGGCGTCGCAAGTCCAGACACCGCTTGCGGTTCGCACTACGGTTGCGACGCAGCGCAGCCGTGCAAACCAGCCGCGACTGGAGCGTCTATCGTCGGCAAACGGTAGATCACAAGCAGTCCTACGAGCACCAGCGTAAACACCAAGGCAATCCACGGCGACGGCAGGGATGAGAAACCGACCAGTCCGATCATGGCGGCGCCGATAAAACAGGTCGCCTGCACTTTGGTGCTTCGCTTGAGTGCTCGATGCTGCTGCCAATCGGCAAGGATTGGCCCAAACCAGCGATTGGCGAGTAACAAGTTGTGCATCCGTGGCGACGAGCGCGAAAGCAAATAGCTCGCCAATAGCAGGAACGGAGTAGTCGGCAAGCCTGGCAGTACGACCCCAATAGTGGCGAGCACCAGGAATAACATTGCCAGTGCAAGATAAACGACTCGACGCAAACCGCAAACGTAGCGCCCGCTCTCGCGATTATCGTTGGCAGCCACAACGGTTGTTGACCGATTAGCGCCGTCGGCAGCGTGCAGATGTGGCAGAGTTGTTGGCAGTACCGTGAAGATCATCGGCTCGCCACGAGGTTGTTCGCCGGCATATTGGGATGGTAGCAATTCGCACGGCAGTGCTGCTGCGGATGCCACTGCGGTCCCAGCTGGGCTAACGACTCCGACGAGCCGACGATGACCCAGCCATTAGGTGCCAGAATCTCCGCAGCACGCTCAAACAGACTGCGACGATCCGCATCGTCGAAGTAGATCGCGACGTTACGGCAGAAGATCACATCAAAGTGGCCAAGATGACCAAAAGGCTTGTGCAAGTTGCACTCCTGAAAGCGACACAGCGAGCGGATCTCGTCGCAAATCCGCCACTGGTTCCCTTGCTCGACAAAGTACTTGTTCAGCAAGTCGGTTTTCATCCCTCGAGTCATCTCAAGCTTGCCGTAAGCGCCATAGCTCGCTTGTTCGACAGCCGCTGGCGAGATGTCGGTACCCAGAATTTGGATATCCCAATTCAGATAGTCAGGGATCGTCTCCGCAAGGGTAATGCCAATGCTGTAAACTTCCTGCCCAGTGCTACACGCGGCGGACCAGATTCGCAAACGTTTTGGGAACGGCGTACCCGCTTTGCTATCGATAAGTTCGGGAACCAACTTGAACTGCAGGGCATCAAAGGGAGAACTATCACGAAACCAGAGTGTCTCGTTAGTAGTGACCGCATCGATAAACTGCGGCTTAAGTCCAGGTGCGACTTCGGCGCGGACCTTTCGCACCAAATCGCGGTAGTTCTCACAGCTCTCCTGCTGGACGATTTTCTGGAGGCGAGACTCGATAAGGTACGCCTTAGACTCATCCCAGCAAATGCCGCAGAGTTCATCGACTAAGCCACAGACGGCATCAATATCTTCGGTTGTCAGAGTTGCCATAATCTTCCGTGTCTTCTCTACCACGCTGTCGTGCCGGCACCGACTGCATCCACGAGGCAATCGGCGATTGTGTTGAGCGGAGCGACCTTATCTGACAAGCCCGCCTCAGCAACGCTTCGCGGCATACCATAGACAACGCAGCTTGCTTCATCCTGTGTCAGTATCTTGGCACCGCTGCGCTTAAGTAACTCGCAGCCTGTCGTACCATCATCGCCCATGCCCGTGAGAATTACGCCTAGCACTCTATCTCCGTAGACCTTCGCCACCGAACGAAACAGGTAGTCGACCGAGGGACGACACGATCGTTCGGGAGGATCGTCGGTGATCTCGATGGCACGTGTGCGGCCACGCGTCACGACTCGCATCTGTGAACCACCCGGTGCAATGTATACCTGGCCAGGCTGCGGCTGCATGCCATTTACCGCTTCAACAACTTTGACGGCACTCACGCGATCAAGATCCTTGGCAAGGCTCGCCGTGAACAAGGGAGGCATGTGCTGCACGACCAACACCGGGCACGGAAAGTCGGCTGGCAATCTGGGAATCACCTGATTCAGTGCGACCGGGCCACCTGTGGAAACTCCTAGACTGACGACCTGCGGTGGAAGAACAGACGGCTTGACCGCGTCGACAAAGCGCTTCGTAGCGTTCGCCGGCGCTGCGTCACGCTTATCCACCGCTCGCGTCGCGGAATTCTGGCGTGTTCGAAGACTGGCCAGACTCGCCGAAATCTTCGGCGCGAGATCCCGCTTCAGCTGTTCGCGACTTTCGTCGGGGCCTTTGCCCTGCGGCTTAAGCACAAAATCAAAGGCACCAAGCTGCAGCGCACGATTCGTTGCCTCGGCACCCGTGGCTGTCATCGAACTGATCATGATCGTGGGCAACTCCAAACCAAGAACCTTCAGCTCCTCGAGGAGCCCCAAACCATCGAGTTCAGGCATCTCCAAGTCGAGGGTGATGAAATCTGGCTTCAGCTCCTGAATTTTTTTCAGGCCAATCCGACCATCTGTGGCTGTTCCGACGACTTCCACTTCTGGAATATCCTCGAGCACCGACGACACGAACTTGCGGTACAAAGCCGAGTCGTCAATTACCAGTGCGCGTATCGTTGACGTTGCCATGCTGCTACTTTCGTGCTTGTGTCAACATTGGGAGAAGGGCCGCTGGGGCCCTTCTCCCACGAAGAAATCTGACGCTTAGTTCAAAGCGATGGATCAGACCTGGAATCGACCCACCAGTTGCTGCAACTCTTCCGCCAAGCCCGACAGAGCGCTGCCCGACTCCTGCGTTTGAGCCGCCGCCTGCGAGGTCTGTTTCGCAGCCTGATCGACTTGGGTGATACTGCGAGTGATCTCCTGACTGGCAGAAGCCGATTCGGCAACGCCCGTCGAAACGCTCGTGGCGGCATCGGAGGTTTGCGTCACATTTTGAGCAATCTCCTTGGTAGTGATGCTCTGCTCCTCCACAGCCGAGGCGATGGTTTGCGAGACCTCGCTCACCTGCGAGATCACCTCGCTGATTTCGCCAATCGAGCTGACCACAGACTGGGTCGACCCCTGGATTCCTTCAATCCGATTGCGGATATCCTCGGTCGCATCCGCCGTCTGCTTGGCGAGTTCCTTGACCTCGGTGGCCACCACTGCAAATCCCTTACCAGCATCACCGGCGCGAGCGGCTTCGATCGTTGCGTTCAAGGCCAACAGGTTGGTCTGTTCGGCAATGTCCTGAATCACCTCGATCACCTTGCCAATCTCATCGGCCGCGCTGCCGAGTTGCCCAATCGTCTGATTGCTCGACTCGGCAAGGTTGGCAGCATTGCCCGCCACGCTCGAGGCCTGCTCGGCATTCTTGGCGATCTCAGCGATACTGGCGGTCATCTCTTCCACGGCTGAGGCCACCGTCCTGACGTTGGTGGTCATCTGCTCTGTCGATGCAGCCATGTTGTTCATGTTGATCGACATTTCTTCGGCAGCCGAGGAAACCGTCGCGGATTGACTGGTCGTCTGATTCGCGCCGCTGGAAAGCTCCGTCGCGGTGGCAGACAACTCGGTGGAAGTGCTGTTGAGCGTGGCAGCATTGGTTGCCACTCCGCCAATCACTTCTCGGAGGTTTGAGCACATCGCGTTCACGGCCTTGGCGATATCGCTGAAGGCCGCCTGTGTCGCCCTCGTGTCATTGTCGGCTTCCGCCACCTCGTACACCTGCGTCAGGTCGCCTTCTGCCACGAGATTGAGCACTCGCGACATACTCTCGACTTCTAACGCTTGGAATTCCGCGATCTTTGTATCCTTGATCGTCTGATTCCGTGCTTCGGTGACGTCTTTCCATTCCAGTGTCGTGCCGACATAGTTTGAGCTCTCATCAAATTGAGCCGTAACCGTTAACGCAAAGGTCAGCGGGCCGACATGAATGTCGGTCTTGTAGGGCAGATTCGTCGGCTCTGCCAGGAACTGTCGCTGATGCTCCGGGTTCTCGTGGAACTGATCGATGCAGGCCCCCATGATCGTACTCGGATCGAACGCGGGCCAGATCTCTTGCAAAATCGAAGCGTGCTTGTTGAGTAGCTCCATCGAGGAATCATTCACGTACCGCACGATGAACTCTCGGTCAATCATCATGACCGAGGCTTCCGACTTGTCGACCAGCTGACGAAGCTTAAGTGATTCGTTGCGCTGGGCAATTTGAGCGGTGATGTCAGTGGCAAATTTGACGACCTTGTAGGGATTGCCTTTGGCGTCAAAGATCGGATTGTACGAGGCTTGAATCCAAATCTCGCTACCGTCCTTGCGAATGCGCCGAAACTCATCCGACTCGAACTCACCCCGTCCTAGCTTGTCCCAGAATGCGGTGTATTCAGATGAGGCTGCATACTCGGGATCACAGAAAATACGGTGATGTTTGCCGACAATCTCCTCCAGTGTGTAGCCTAACGCCCTGAGGAAGTTATCGTTCGCAAACTTGATCGTTCCGTCGAGGTCGAACTCAATCACCGCCTGCGATCTGCTAATCGCCTGAAGTTGTCCGTCAAAGTCGGCATTCTTCTCAACGTTGGCGGCTAGCTTATCCAACAGCTGCTCTACGGAACCGTTCATCTGAGCAAGTTCACCGCTGCCTCGGAACTGTGGCCGAACCGTGTAGTCGCCGCCGGTTGCAGCGTCCAACGAAGTCACGGTCGACTGAATCGGTCGGGCGAACGCGTTGGAGATGAAGTAGGCCAAGGCCACCACACCCAACACGGCAAGAATACCGACTCCGAAAATGCGCCAGAGCACGCCACTGGTGGCGGTTGCTTCCGCATCAGCGAGCAACGCCTCAGCAGCAAAGGCTTCGGCAGTATCGATCTTTGCGATCAGGGCCCACTTCAAACCAAGCAGATCAACCGGGCCATAGGATTGGAGGGATTCGTTACCGACGTAGTCGACGATTTCGGCCGTGCCGGTCTCGCCCTTGAGTGCTGCCGTCACGACTTCGCTCTCGATTTTGCCCGCCTTCGGGTTACGGAACGAGCTGACCAGGCTGCGACTTTCTGGGTCGCGGAATGAATCAGAACGCATCAGGAAGTCGGGACCAACCAAGAGGGTCTCGCCCGTCTCGCCTAGTCCTTCGCGCTGACTCATCACTGACGTGATGCGGTCCACCGGCATTTGGAAGATCGCGACGCCAATTTTCTCATCGCCATCGAAAATCGGTGAAGCAATGAAGCTCGCTGGTGCTTCGTAAGAGGGTGTGTACTGCTCGAAATCGACCAACACGAATTGGTCGGGGCTGGTGAGCTGATTGGCTTGACGAAACGCCTTACCGAAGTTCGTATCGGCAAATGGGCCATCGATCAGCGAAGTTGTGTAATCAAGTTCCTTAAATACCGAATAGACGATGTCGCCGGTCTTGTCATCAATCAGAAAGATATCGTAGTAGCCAAACTTGTCGAGATAACTCCGCACGACAGGATGAACGACGCTGTGGAGACGCCCATAATCGGTCTCCTCGTCAGCGGCATCGAGTTCGTGCTTGGAACCCAAGGGATTCGGGTTTGCACGGATGTAAGCGTATTGCAGCGCGACGGAATCTCTATCGAGCTGATTCACGAACTGATTTGCATTCGGCGAGGCTCCGTCGTTTTGACTTTCGTACTCAGCGCTGAATTCGCCAGTGTAGTAAGTTGCCAATTTCGTTCGCAGCTCTTGGAGCGATTCGCCGTCGATATCGGCTTGCTCGCGGTAACTATCAAAGCTGTCCTTAAAGTCACGCATGGCGTCCACCACCATCCGATCCTCCGAGAACGTCAGCACCTGATCGCGAATCGATACGAAATACTTCTCGATTTCGCCTGCTTTCAATTCTTGTTGAGCTTGCAGCGACGAGACCACTTTGTCGCGCATGTCCTTGCGTGCCTCATCCGTCATAGTCGCCATGCCACCTTTCATCGAGGCAAAGCTTGCTATCGTTGCGATGGCCAGCGGGACCAAACCGCAGACAAGGAATCCAAGTGTCAACTTACTTCGAATCTTCATTTCAAAAACCCCTTCAAAGAGAATCGCCTAATGGCTCAATCAATGGAAACTCGCGAACATTTCCTGTTCGGATGGTTTGTTACTGTGCATCATTGGCGCGAACGGCCAATGCCTCCTCAACGTTCAGGAGGACGAGAATCTCTGTCTCGAGCGTGTGGACGCCAAATATGTACCGCCCCTGAACACCGTCGATGTTCGTGGGAGGTGGTCCGATCTGATCGCTACGCAAAGTGAGAATGTCGGAGATCCGATCGACCAAGAAGCCGACCGATTCGCCGTTGGAATTGACGATCAAGTTGCGGCTGGTCCTGGTCACTTCCGCTTGCTCCATTCCCAAAATGGTGCGGAGGTCGATGACCGTCGTCACTTCGCCACGAAGATTGATGACGCCACGCACACAATCGGGTGCCTGAGGTACATTGGTGACATCCAACTGGCGATTGATTTCTTGAACTTGTCGAATATCGACACCAAGGAGCAAGTTCCCCACATAGAACGTGGCGTACTGTTCTTCTGCGACCTCAACGGCCTGTTCGGGCTCGATCGTGCTATTCATGTTCTTGACTCTGGGTTCTTCGTGTACGTATTGCCCCGCTCAAGCGGATGGGGCGATCTTCGTTCGCTCTCTCAGACGGTCTGGAGCTCGCGCCGGTTGTTTCCTGCTTTCTTCCCAGCGAAGTTACGCAAGGAGTTCAGCAGCTTGTCGCGATCCATCTTGATTTGGTAGTCATCGATTCCGACTTCGATGCCGCGCTGAATGTCGGCTGATCCGGCCAACGACGTCAGCGCGATGACCGGGAGATGACTCCACTGCGACTGTTTCACGCATTCCGTGAATTCGAATCCGTCCATGTTTGGCATCTCGATATCCGTGACAATCACATCAAACTCGAACTCGTTACTTTGCAACGTCTCCCAAGCAACCAGTCCGTCTTCGCAGTCGATCACGCGATAGCCTTGTTCGCTCATCATGGCTGCAACTTGCTTGCGGAAGAAACTGGAGTCCTCGGCCAGCAGAATCATCGGCGGCTCGTCATCGGTCTGATCCACGACCTCTTCTCTCTCAAACCACTCCGGATGCGCGAGTTCAGCAACTTGAAAGAGGTCAACAAACCTCGTTGTTTTTTCGCCCAAGACCATCGAGCCGATGATCCCACGTTCAGTGAACGTAGTTTCATCAATGCTTGTGGTCACATCGCGAATGTCTTCCAGCGTCGGTACGACGAGTCCGATCTCTTTACCGGAGGCTTCGAATACGACGACATAAAGACGCGACTTGGCCTCGGGCCTTCTGGCCGTGATGGTGTTCTCCAGCCGGATGAGCGGCATGGTCGCTCGTCCGATCTGCAGCAGTTCCTGCCCGCCGACCGCGTCGATTTGATCTGCCCGGATGCGATCGATGCGAGAAACGATATCCATCGTCACCGCAAAATGCTCATCGTCGTGGTTGCTAAACAGCAGCATGTACTGCGAATCTTCGTCCCCTAGTTGCGCCTCAGCTCCCTTTTGCTCATTGAGCTCTTGGTCGCATTGGATTTCTTCATGGGCTGCAATACCAGCGACATCCAAGATCAACGCGACGTGGCCATCACCGAGAATCGTTGCCCCGGACAAGCAGCGACATTGCTTGAGGTGTTGGCTCAATGGTTTGACGACAATTTCTTCCGAATCGTGTAAACCATCGACGATCAGTCCGAAGCTTTGCTCACCCGTTTCCACGACGATGATGTTGAGCGCCTCGCAATTCGATGCGGCGGAGGATGCCGCTGCATCGCAATCGCTTTCGGTTCGTTTCGTCTCAACCACTTCGGAAAGTCGAATCAGCGGCAATAGACTCCCCCGCAGCCGTAGTACTTCGGCATCCTGCACACGGCCGATGCGTTCGGCGAGTTCATCACCGCGAACTCGAACGAGTTCGACGATATTGACCTGAGGAATCGCGAATCGATCTTCACCGCACTGAACAATCAATGACGGGATAATCGCGAGCGTCAGCGGCAAGGTGATTACGATCAGTGTTCCTCTGCCGACTGTCGATTCGATATCGACGGTTCCTCCCAGCTTGGCGATATTGGTCTTCACGACGTCCATCCCGACGCCTCTACCACTGACGTCCGTCACTTTGGCGGCCATCGAGAAGCCCGGGTGAAAAATCAAGCGAACCGCTTCGCGATCACTCATCTGATCGGCACGTTCCTGCGTAATGATGCCTTTAGAGATTGCTTTTTGCTTGAGCTTCTCCGGATCGATGCCTGCACCATCGTCTTCAATCTCAATTCGGACCTTCCCGGCTTGGTAGAAAGCGCGAAGGTCCATCGTGCCGGCTTCTGGTTTGCCAGCTTTCGTACGGTCTGCGGGAGCTTCGACGCCGTGATCGACCGAGTTGCGAATCAAGTGCGTGAGCGGGTCACCAATCGCCTCGACAATGGTCTTGTCGACTTCGACTTCCTTACCCTCGATGTTGAGTGCACACTGCTTACCGAGCTTGCCACTCAGATCACGAACGATTCGGGGAAACTTGCTGAAGACCGTACCGATCTGCTGCATGCGCGTCTGCATGATCGATTCTTGTACTTCCGTGGTAACCTGATCGAGTCGCGATGCGATCGTGTCCAAGCTGTTGCCATCGGCAGACCCAATCGCCTGCATCAATTGATTTCGGCTCAGCACAAGCTCGCCGGCGAGATTCATCAACCGATCAAGAACTCCCACCGATACGCGGATGCTCGTTTCTGGCGCCTTCTTCTCTTGGCTGTCCTTCTTGGCAGACGACTTCTTGTCTACCTTTTGTGGAGTGGGTGCTTGAGCAGCGGAGGGTTCTGTCGCGGCAGTCTGCTGCTGCGCTTCGTCTGCAGACGCTTTTTCGTCTCGCGCGGCAAACGCCCTCGCGATCTGCGCATCGAGATCATCCTCCGCCGCCTTCGTGCTTTCCACGTCCGAAGGTGTCTCCGCGACAGATGGTTCGGACGTTACCTGAGCGACGGGCGCCTTGCTTTCTGTAACTGTTCCAGTGGCGATGTTCTCGAGTTCTGTGATGTGGCTACTTACATCCTCATCATTGGACGAACTCACGTCGTTGATCAGGCCCTGCAATCGGTCTGCGGCGCGCAACATAATGTCAATCATCTGCGAGTTGGGAACCAACTCGTGATTGCGCATCATGTTCAAGATGTTCTCGAGGCTATGGGCAAGATCGTTGACCTTGGTCAGTCCAAGGAACCCGGCAGCACCTTTGATCGAGTGAATCCCTCGAAACACCTCGTTGATAAGATCGACATCTACGTCAGCGCCCGATTCCTCGATGCTGAGCAGCTGATTCTCGATGTCGGCTAAGTGTTCGTTCGACTCAACAACGAACTCATCTAGTAATTCGTCTTCACATGACATGCGGTTCTTCGCCTCTTGGGCCGACAACTCTTGATGGAGACCGAGCTCGATAACTGCGAATACTCGGATGATTCTCAACGACTGAACAACGGTAGGTCACAGAAATGAGACTAGAATTCTCCTACCGTGCGAAATATTCACCGGGGTTCGGCTTAGATCAAATCTGCCGATATTCGCAGTAGACGGGACCTCAAGATGCGGCAATACGAAGGCTGTGTGCAGGCCTAGGGTCCATAGCCTTGAGCGTCATCGCAGAGTCGAACTGCGCGAGCAGCTCGTTGGCACGCTCTCCCTGATTGCGGGTTTGCGAAACTATTGCACTCAGCAGGCGAAAGCTGAGATTTGCCAACTCCCGTTTCGAGAGCTATGAATTATTGAACCTTTTGGCGAGAGGTATTCGCCGATTCAAGTTCGAGTTGACTAAGACCCCGTTGATGAGCCCGATGCCATGAGTATTAAAGTACTAATCGCCGACGATTCTGGTGTAATGAGAAAAATCATTGTCCGCGCTGCCAAGTCTTCTGGCGTCGATGAGATCGTCGAAGCCGTAGATGGCGCAGACGCGCTGGCCAAGTTTGATCAGGAACCATTCGATCTGGTGCTCACCGATTGGAACATGCCTAACAAATCAGGCCTGGACGTGATCAAAGAAATTCGAGGGAAAGGCAGCGACGTGCCCATCATCATGGTTACCACCGAAGGTGAGAAGGGCAACGTGCTGCAGGCGATCGAAGCTGGTGTATCAGACTATCTGACCAAGCCGTTCGAAGCCGCTGATCTTTCGGCGAAAATCGATAAATTCGTACCTGTGTGAATAGTCACCAGTACTGTATCTCTAACGGCTTAGTGGAATAGTGATGAACGCCGACTACATCAACCCGTTTATCGAATCAGCGGTCAGCGTCTTTGAAATGATGCTTGGCTGCCAGGTGAAGAGAACCGGGGCAAAAGTTTGTGAATCGTTCGCACCGCAGTTCGATATCACCGGCATCATTGGTCTCTCCGGAAGAGCGACCGGTGATGTTGTCATTAGCTTCGAGCGAGAGCTCGCTCTACTCGCCACCGAGGCGCTCATCGGAGAAAAGCCCACGGACCTTTCCGCGGATGTCATCGACACGATCGGCGAATTGACCAATATGATTGCCGGTAATGCCAAAGCGAGCATGGAAGAGCTGGAGCTTAAGTTGGCGTTGCCAACGGTGATTGTCGGCAAGAACCATACCATCCGATTCCCGTCCAAGGTGAGACCGATTGCCCTCGCCTTTGAATCCGACATGGGATACTTCAACATTGAAGTTGGGTTGATGGAATCGGCTTGCGTCGAAGTCGGCTAATCCGAAGGCTAAGCCAACGCCGCATCGGTAAGGCGAGATTCTGAGGTCGCAAGATCTGCGCATACAAAAAGCCATCGCTTCCTACTGCCCCGTAGGAAGCGATGGCCGTTTTTCTTTCAGTGTCGTCGCGTGACGAGTCGAAGGTGCGCGCGAAGTCAGCAACAATGAAAAGGTAAGCACCGACCGGAACTGGTTCCGGTCGATGCATTGCTGACTTGTTTGACGTCTAGCGTCGGCGGCGAGCCGCGAGCAACACTGCAGACGTAGCCACAATGACTAGCGAGGCTGGTTCAGGAACTGCAGCAGCTCCTACTGCTGGGGCTGCTGTTGGGTAGGTCGCTTGCCAGAGCGCTAGACCCGCAGGACTTCCGTCTTCCTCCTGCCAAAGCAGGAAGTCTTTACCGTCGACATCGCCATCTCCATCGCGATCTGCTGAGGCGTCGATTGCTGCGAAGTAGAGTGATGCGGCCTCTTGATCCGTCAGCACACGATCAAGCCAAATAGCGACTTCGTCGACCGAACCGGAATACGTCGTGGAATCGTCCGGTGCTTCTCGTCGGCCGGCGATTTTCGCTTGGTCGGTATTCACACCCCAACCGGCCGTACCGGGACGAAAGTCTGCGGTGCGATTTACACCATTGAGCCAGATTTGGATATTTTCGGTACGCTCCTCGGCGGTAGTTCCCGAGGTGGAAGCGACGATGTGCCACCAGTCGTTATCGGGCTTGTTCGACAGACCTCGGTCAGCACCCGTATTCGTGAAATCAACGCCTTCGCCAGGCAGAAAAAGGCTCTTGTGACCACATCCATCGGCTTCGCTACATCCGAGCGTGGGGTTAGTCGATACGACGATTCCGTCGTTGCCGACAACGATCTGAAAACTCAACAGTGGGTCTGCAAGGTTGTTGGTCCAAATTCTCTCGCCACCTTGTGGATTTCCGCCGCTCTTGGCAAACGCGGACACCGTGATGTCATTGGCACCGTAGTTCACGGCAGGCCCAATATCGATATGGCCATCATCATTGGCGGCAAAAGCCACGTTACTCTCACCCAGTCCGGCGATGGGAATATCAGCTCCAACCTCGGTCCAAACGTCGTTGGTTGTCCAAGCTCCACCTTCAATCAAGGTGTCCGGACCAGGTGCGCCAATTTCGATAAACACCTCATCGATGATGTTGTAGCTGCCAAGTGCCGTGTTGCTAACAGTATCCAGCACGCCAGAAGACGAGTCCGTTTCGTTGAGTTCAAAATAGAAGTCCGGGGACAGGCCGAGGACGGTATCACGGTATTCTGCCGCTGCAGGGGAAGGGGTCATCGAGAGAGCAACAGTTGCGAATAACGCTACTATGCTTAGTCTCAAACAGGATTGGGCGTGGTACACGGGAGTGCCTTTCATGTGAGTGCCAACTGACCAGGAATTCAATTACGAGCGTTAGAAAAGAAGTTGCGAATCGAGTTGAACTATCAGACGTAATGCATTAACCAAATGAACAACTTGGGCAAAATATAACAATCACGACTAATAGCATCAAGTAGCGAAAATGTCGCTTTTCCAAGATCTTGCGAGACGTGCTGGCACGTCGGAGTCAAGTCCTTTGCAGCCGGAAAAAACAGTAAAAATGCGGTGGCTTTTTCGATTTACGAAGCATCAAGAAACCGTTTATCATGCCTGCCTACAGGTCGAAGGTCCCTCGGTGGTGGGGCGCGCCGGCAATTGGATCAGTGAACAGTGGCGTGAGGTAATTCGAAATGAAACGAAGTCAAGCGCGGTCGACACATGCCTTAAGTCGCGAACACCGATCAAGGCGGGCAAAGTCTGGTTTCACACTCGTCGAGTTGCTTGTGGTGATCGCAATTATTGGCGTCCTCGTGGCACTGCTGCTGCCGGCGGTTCAAGCGGCACGGGAGGCGGCCCGTCGGACGCAATGCCTGAATCAGATGCGTCAGATGATGCTCGCGCTACATAATCATGAGAGTTCTCGCGGAATTTTCCCAAGTGGGGGAGTCGATCCGTGGCCGGCGATCGAGGACTACTCCGCTGGCGGAAGGCCTTTTGCAGCGCCTAAGCAAGGACTTAGCTGGGCTTTCCAGGTGCTGCCCTACTTGGAACAAAACGCCGTGCACAACCTGGCGACGCAGGAGCAATTGTCGCAGACCCCCGTGGAGCTGTATTTCTGCCCATCACGTCGTCCGCCTACTCAGAATCCAAACAACGGCCGCTGGTTGATGGATTACGGCGGGATCGTGGGGGTGCCGACTCCAGGGCAAACGGATGCGTACGGGTGGGTGTTTGGCAGTGCGGATCCTACGAACTACGACCAGCAGATGGCAAACGGGGAAATGTGCTCCGATAATAGTGCCGCAGAGAGAGAGCTTGCCATGCGGGCCTTTTGGGGAGGAACGCGCAATCATCTAGAAGGCAGACCCACCGAACAATTTATCCCCAGCAGAGGAAACAGACAGACCCTCTTTCCGACCCAAGGAGTAATCGTTAGAAGCAGCTATTTCGTGGTTGACGGCACCGGCGCGAGTGGCGATCCGCAAATCAACGAAATGGGACTGCCCGGACCAACAAAGATGCGACAGATCACGGACGGCACCAGCAACACGATCGTATTGTGCGAAAAACGTGTCGACGTCGGTCGACTCGATGGACCACACACCGATGATGACGCTGGATGGTCGGATGGTTGGGATTTCGACACGCTCCGACTTAGCTCTTGCCAGCCGACTCCCGACTCGACCAAGCCCAACGGCCCGGAGGTGCTCGTGGCTGGTGCGTCGCATCCGGCAGTGTTCATCTGTGGGTTCGCCGATGCGTCGATGCGTGCCATCAACTACGATGTCAATCTCGTGATGTTCAACCGCATGGGCAACATTTCCGACGGGGAAATTGTGGACACCAACGCGTTGTAACGCGTTCGCAAGACAGAATGCGTGCGAAGAACACCACGCGTGAGTAGTTGACCGCCAGCCAGGCGGTCCGCGCTAATCAAAGTCGGCTATCAGCTTTCTGCATGCGGTTTCCCTGCGCTGAATCATACACGGCGTAGTCGAAGCCCGGCTGAATGCTGTAGCCACCGACTCGGCCTTGCTTGTCGATCGCAATGAATCCGACTTGCAGCGTTTTCCAGTCGGAGCTCTTGGCCACAACGCGTTCGACGGCCAGCTCGCAGGCGCGTTGTGGAGAATGGCCTTGTCGCATCAACTCGACGACCAAGAAGCTGCCAACGGCGCGGATCACGGCCTCGCCAACTCCTGTGGCGGTGGCCGCGCCGATTTCGTTATCGACGTAGAGCCCGGCACCGATGATCGGCGAGTCGCCCACCCGTCCGTGCAGCTTCCACGCCATACCGCTGGTCGTGCAAGCGCCAGATAGGTTTCCTTGACGATCGATGGCAATCAGTCCGATTGTGTCGTGGTTTTCCACGTTGACTTCACGTTCTTGGATTGCGTCCGGATTGTTCGCTTTCCATTTTTCCCACTCAGCATTAGCGCGTTCCGTGAGCAGATTCTTCTTCTGAAAGCCATTGGCCCGCGCGAATTTCAGTGCCCCCTCACCCACGAGCATAACGTGAGGCGTTTTTTCCATCACCAGCCGAGCCACTGAGATGGGATTCTCAATGTGTTGCAAGAATGCGACCGAACCGCAAGCGCCGGTTTCGTCCATGATGCACGCGTCGAGCGTCACGTTGCCCTCACGATCAGGCAGGCCTCCCAGACCGACGCTGAGATTGGTCGGATCCGACTCAGTGACCTTTACTCCTACTTCCACGGCATCGAGCGCCCGGCCACCGTCTGACAATACCTTCCACGCGGCCTCATTCGCGGCTAGACCGTGTCGCCAAGTGGAAACAACCAGAGGTCGCACGTTGGATTCGGCGGCATGAATCGTCACCACACAAACCGGTGTGACGAGAACGCAAAACAAACATCGGAGCAAACTTCGAACTCGCCGCATTTCGATGACCCTCGCTGGTGAGAAAGACGCATTAGAGCGGCAGCTACCAACGCCGACAAGAACCCACCAACTGCCCATTGAGGCCGACATCACTTGTGCGGCAGTACCGATTAGTGCGGCTCTGTCCAATCGATCGGCGTCTGCTTGCTTACCAGCGCCTGAATTTCGCTGATCGACTCGTACGCCTGCCGACTGCTCTTGCCGGTGCTAGCCATGTGGGCGGCTGCGACACCGGCGGCGGTACCGGTTGACCATTCGATCGGGTGGAGCCGCGTAGCAGAATTCGCCAAGAAACTCTGGGCCATCGTTTTCCCAGCAACAAGCAGGTTCTCAATCTTGTAGTGCGTCAGCGCACGCAGTGGAATGCAAAACGGCAACGTATCATGCTTGCCTTGGTAATGTGCGGGCAGTTGGCAGTTGCTCAATCGGTGGATATCGGCCGGGTATGCACCCAGCGCGATGCGATCTTCGAAGACCGTGCCTGTTTTCTGACTCGCCGGGCCTGTGAGATCGTCGAACTTCAAGATAAACCCATCCAGGCCGATCGCCCGACGCGTGTCACGGATGTAGGGCAGCTTTGCCAGTCCGTGCTCGGTGCCAAGCTCGTCGCCGGCGAGAGAAAACTGATCAGGGTGAAATTCCTCTGGCGAATTGTTGCGAAACCAATGATGCCAGCCGTAGGCGCGCTGTTCGGCGCCAGCAAGCGTTTCAAGATCAACGCCGCCTCGCCAGTCGGAAGCCTCTCGCGCGGTGTCGGCCTGTGACTTAAACAGGTAGCCGAATGGATAGTCGTTACCCCCCTGCCCTCGCTTGTCGGAGTAGCCCCAGTTCTGCAAACATAAGTCACCCGGCGCTGGCTCGCCGTCGCCTCGCACGCGGCGGTAAGTCCAAATCAGCTCCCAGGCGTTGGATTTGTCTTGATAGTCACCCAGACCTTGTCGCGCAGGGTCGCCAGTGGGTGCGTTCTGTTCAACTCTTTCCGCGTGCAAATGCTGAATGAAATCATATACGATCGATTGACCACAGGTGTCGTCGCCGCCGGGGCTGCCTTCGACGTCCTCGGTCCCCTGCAAATAATCAGCGCCAGACAAGGCAAGAACTTCGCCCCACTCGGTTGCTTCGATGAACACCAGCGGTTTGTCGCTCGTGGCACCAAACCTCAACACCTGCTTCGTGAATCGCTTCGAGTCCAACGCCGAGTACCAATCCGGCAGATCTTGTGACGGAAGTCGATCGTAGCCGCTGCCGCTCGTTGACTCACGCTGGATCGCGACCAGCGCCGCGATCTTCGTCCCTGAGTCATCGAGTTCAACTTGCTTGATCACCGTTTCGAGGAACACCACGAGGTTGTCATCGACGGCCTCTTGCATCGGCAACAACTGTGTGTCGAGATAGTTCCTCGGCCGAAAACAAAATCGACTGACCCAGCAATCACCGCAGTCGTTCATTCCGCGTAACGTCTGCAAGAAGCTGGGAGTCATGTTCGCAGGCGTACGAGCCCACTGTGCAACGTTGAGCAGGACGTCGCCAGTCACTGGATCATTGATCTTATGCCAGGCTTCGTCGATCGCGGGCACAGCACTCGAGGTGAGTTGACCACCGACCCAGTCGGTTGGCTCCAGCAACGCGGTCCGCGCTCCACTTTTGGCCGAGGCGATTGCAGCCGCGAACGCAGCCGTGGAACCGCCAGCGATCACAACGTCGAAGTCGTCGTGACGAATTAGTTTCTTGGGTTGGTTGTTTCCACGAATGCTTTCCTCAGCCTGCAGCGCTGACGTAGAGATCGCCAGCAACAGCAGCACGAGCAGTGACGATTTCATGGATGGCTTGTGCGACGGACGCGGAAAGCTAGCTTGAGTCTTCATGTAATAAAAGCGTCTAAGAATTGCGTGTGTATTAGAACGGCCTAAACCTACTCGTAACGAAAAGACGAGGCGGCCACCTCGACAATCTGCCCGTGCAAATCTTCTTGACTCGCCAAGTCGAGAATGTGGCGCACCGCCAAAGTCTCGTCCCGATCGATCATTGGTTGTCCAGAATCGAAAAAGTCCAGGATACTTGCGGCCGCGCTGGTGAACAACGAATCCATATCCACAACGACGTGCTGATAGCCATCACGTGTTACCAGCGTCGCGCTGAAGGGGACGTCTGCCGTTTGGTTAAAGTCAATCACTGCCATGCGTTGCTCGGAAAACTGCAATACGAAGCGCGGATGCTCATTGGTGCCGTACCTTTGATAGCTTTCGATCTCTGCCCCGAGGCAACTGACGGCCAACTCGACAGGATGGATTCCGTACTCCTCGAAAGTCGGACCCGCAGAAGTGATGAACATCGCTTGGAGTGGTGACTCTGCCTCATTCAACGCCGCCTGCACAGAACTGGTTCGTAGGGCGGACGTCGATTGCACGGCGATGCCGTTATCGTCGGCAAGCTTAAAGATCTCTCTGGCAGTCTGCAAATCGGGGGCGAACGTCTTGTCGACGAAAGTCGGCTTGCTGAGTGGAAACACCACTTGGCACAACTGCAGGTGCAGTTCAGGATTCGTCGGTGCCAGGATGACAAAGAAGTCGGCCGACTCGGCCAGTTTGCTCACATGGGCGAAGTAGGGAACGTCGTGCTCGCGAGCCCACGCTTTGCTCGGTTCCTGCTCAAGCGCGGTTGCGCCGGTAACCTCATAGCCTCTGCCCAACAGCGGCCCGCGCAGCGCCGACAAATAGACGTTTGCGTGGAAGTTATCGAGGCGATTGTCAACGAAACCGATTCGCTTGTTTGGCATGCTTGCGATTGTCTGATAGGTGAGTGATGAAGATCGAATTCTACCGCGTCGGATCCGCCCTCAGCAGGCCTTTGGAACGGAATTGAGATTTTCTGTATTGTCGGTCAATGTCGGTGTGCCGCCCAATATCACGGGAGGCCACAACTAGCGAAGTACGCGATTTACGCGCGGATGGAACCTGCGCGTTTGCGAGTAAGAATATCGCATATTAGCTTTGCTCGCCCTTGCGCAGAGATTAGCATAAGCGCAGGTGATCCTCTTGTACATATTCCGCAGAGCCCCGCATCTGCGTGTCACTAGGAGGTTGCAATGTGTCAACATACTACTCTTCGACTGACTTCTATCACTGGTATTTTAACACTGCTGTGGGGTCTGGCCGCATCCGCATCGGCGCAACTGATCGCCGCCGATAGCTACAATAACGGCGGCACCGATTACAGTGCTGGGTTTGGAAATACATTCAATGGACAATCCTCGACTTCCGCGATTGGGTTTACAGATCCTTGGGGTGGTGGATCGACATCAGGCAACACACATCCCGATTTCTTAACTCTCGAACATCCCTCAGTCAGCTACGAGTCGGGCGGCAAAGGAAAGTTCACGCCCAACGCTGAGTTCTCCGACTTCGAGCGTCGTTTTCAGCACGAGTTGGCTCCATTCGTGCCACCCGCCGACGACTTCTTCTATATGAGCCACTTGGTCAACACGGGACCAGAAATTGCCAATGGAGCCACGGAAGGGTATGCCTTGGTTGGCTTCGGCAGCTTCGCTGACCAGGGTCGGCTGGAAAGTACACAGGATTTCTTATTTGGTGCATTTCTAGGATTCGCTGCCGACGGTGTTGGCAACGTTGACCTGGTGATTCGCTCACGAACAGGAACGTCGGGAGTTGGCTCGGTAACCGATGAGATCTTGCTCGACGCGTCGACGGGCGACGCCGTAGAAGACTTGACGCACCTAGTCGTAATGAAGCTGACCTATACGGGTGGTGATAAGATTGACTGGTGGCTCAATCCCTCGGATCTCACCAGCGAATCCGCGATGACCAGCAGCTCCGTGTCCTCGGGCACGATCGATGGCTTCCAACTCGGCAGTGCCTCTGACATGAATCGGCTGACCGTGAACACATTCGGCTACGACCGTTCCTTCTTCTTCGATGAATCGCGGTTGGGTTACGATCTGACTTCAGTCGCCGGTGAACCACCAGTCATCGAAAACGCCGATTTCGATGGCGATGGAGATGTCGACGGTCGCGACTATCTGATCTGGCAGGAGGGTTTCGGCATCGGTACGACCCAGCCTGAGGGAGATGCAAACAGCAGCGGCGCAGTCGATGGCGAAGACCTAGCCGTCTGGCAAAACCAACACAGTGTGGTGGCAGCATCAAGCAGCGTGACGAGCATCCCAGAGCCGAGTACGCTGCTGCTTACGCTTCTAGGGCACGCCTACGTCTTGGGATCCAGACGCAGACGACTGTGAACTGGGAGTTCAGTGCGTAGCGGTGCTAACTACTGACGCCGAACGTGAAACATCTTTCTCGTTGAGGCAATGGTGGAGCTTAAATTCATCGGTAAGGTCGCACTGTTGTTGCCCGCCGCACGCGTTTCGTATCATGAGCAATCACGGACGAAGCAACGCGTTCTATATTGATCGCCTCTTCAATGATGTTTTGGCGTGTCAGAAAGCCAAGCCGCTGAGTTGCGTCTCACCGGTCGGAAATAAGCCCTTCTGACCCAAATTGGGCTTTCCTGTAACGCCGCCGGTGACGCGGGCGTATCAATGGTTGAGCCGCGCCGAAGCTCACAGCATCGGCCCGGAATCTGTCGATCTATCCTGGAGGCCCCGCCATGCGCCAACTTGTTGCATTCTTCAGTCTCTCCCTGCCGTTACTCCTGCCCACACCTGAGTCGATCGCAGAACCGACCGCCGCGCAGCTGTTACCCTCGTCGGTCGTCCTCTATGCAGACACAACGTCCTCAGCCGATTTGCTCAGTGTTGTGCTCGATCATCCACTCCGGGAAAAACTCGAGTCGCTGCCCCAGTATCAGCAGTGGCGCAAGGGTGAAGATTATCGAAAGTTGAGTATGGTCGTGAAACTGATGGAGGCTCAACTCAAGACTCCGTGGCGACCAGCGCTCGAAGAACTGGGCGCGGGTGGAATTCACTTTGCACTCGACGGAGCATCCCAGAGTCCTGTGGTGCTCGTGAAATCTGATGACGAAGTGCTGTTGGAGAAAGCGAAGAACGCGATTGTCAACCTCGCTTTGATGGGAGCCGCGGGCAACCGGAAGACGAAGCCATTCAAATCCGTCGACTATCGTGGCGTCGAGGCTTATCGTTCGCAGAAAGCTCACTTTGCCATTGTCGACAAGTGGTTGATTCTGACCAACTCCGACGAAGTTGGTAAAAACATCATCGACCGCATGTTGGACGGATCGGAAGACTCTCTAGCCGACGACAAGCAGTTTCAGACTGCCCTTGCTAATCGTCCAACGAACGCACGAGCGTGGGCGTATGTCGATCTCAACACGATTCGTACGGCAGGAGTTGCCGAGCGGCTATTGGGGGGCAAGTCGCAGAATCCAGGGGCCGAACTGATCCTTGGCGGCGTGCTAGAAACACTCCACCAAACCCCCTTCGCGACGGCAAATCTCACTGCTGCCGAGGATTCCGTAGCGTTGGCGGTCAACGTACCCCACGATGCCAACTGGATTCCCGAGAAGCGCGAGTTCTTCTTCGGACCCGAGCACGGCAGCCCTGCTCCGCCACCAATCGCTTTGCCCGAAACCGTCCTGGAAGCGCGAGCGTACCGCGGGGTCAGTGGCATGTGGCTCCACGGACCTGATCTGTTCAACGACGAAGTCAACGCCCAGTTGGCGAAGGCGAACAGTAATCTCTCAACTCTGTTCGGAGGTAAGCCCTTCGCTGAGGAGATCCTGGGCGCGCTGGATGGCGAGTTGCGATTGGTGGTCGTTCGCGAAGAGCACAACGACGGGATGATTGCCGACTCGGCTGTGAAGCTGCCCGGCATCGCGGCGATCGCAAGATTGAAGGATCCTGCAAGCACGCAGCGATCGCTGCGAATCGCCTTTCAAACCGCTGTCGGTTTCGCCAACCTGATTGGCGCGCAACAAGGCCGACCGCCCTTGGAACTTGAAACCCAACGCAGCGATGGCCGAGTGCTGCTATCCGCCGCCTACAGCCCCGAAGATCTCGTCGGCGATGAGCAGATGGAAATGGCCGCTAGCGGCGCTGGCGTGCTCCTCCAGCTTTCGCCGACGGTGGGCTTCGCGGAAGACTCGATCGTGCTCGCTAGCACCCGCTCGCTGGCGATCCAAGTACTGAATCAAGTCGCAGCAGGTCCACAGGAATCCAAAATCGCTTCGACGATTTCAGGGGTGACCAATTCCGCGCTGCAAATCCACGCCGAACCCTTGCGACAAACTTTGGCTGAAAATCGCGAACGACTTATCACCAACAACATGCTCGAAAAGGGGCACGACCGCGCTGCGGCTGTCGGCGAAATCGATGGCTTGCTGACGATCCTGGAATTCTTCGAGCGCGGCGACGCCAACCTGACCGTCGACGACGATCAACTGGAACTTTCGGTCCGTCTCACCGCAGCGAAGGAGTAATCGGCATGTCCGTAATCGCTGAAACATTAAGTCCAGCTCACGCGTGGCAGACATGGAGGCCTTCGGCCGGTGATCAATGGGATCATCGAAAGGCTGCACACCTGTATCGACGAGCCGGCTTCGGCGCATCTCGCAAACAACTCGACGAAGCCGTCGCACTTGGTCCGCAGCAGTGTGTCGAGCGATTGCTGGACGCATGCGAACCGGGTCAGCCCGACACTGCCGCCTTCGATGCCGAGATGACGAAGATGGCTGCTAGCCTCGCTGCTGGCGACCCAGCCGGTTTGGAACCTTGGTGGCTGTATCGGATGCTATTCACTCCGGCACCGCTGAGAGAATGCATGACGCTTTTTTGGCATGGCCATTTTGCCTCCAGTGCCGCGACGGTAGATAGCGCCGCGATGATGGTGACGCAGAACCAAACGTTACGTGAACACGCACTCGGAAAGTTCGAAACACTGGTCCAAGCCGTATCGCGTGATCCGGCCATGCTCACGTATCTCAATTCCACCACCAACGCCCGCCTGCACCCCAACGAGAATTACGCTCGGGAAGTCATGGAGCTGTTTTGTTTGGGCATTGGCAACTACACCGAACGCGACATACAAGAGGCCGCTCGATGTTTCACCGGATGGGAGATCCGTCGCGGCAAGTTTAGCTTCAACAAACATCAGCACGATTTCAACACAAAGACAATCTTCGGACAGACGGGAAATTTCGATGGGGACGACGCCGTCCGCATTATTCTACAGCAGCAAGCAGCGCCCCGGTTCATCGTCCGCAAGCTGATCAACCATTTCGTTTGCGACCAGCCGGTCTCCGATGAGTTGATCGAGCCGCTAGCCGTGGAGTTGCGCGACAACGACTTTCACATTCAGCCGCTGGTGCGTCGCATCTTGACGAGCCGCTTCTTCTATTCGTCAGAGAGCATTGGCCAGAAAATCCGTAGCCCCGTCGAGTTGGCGATCGGCTTGTTGCGCAGCCTGGAAGGGACCGTCGGTACGATTGCGCTCGCACAACATCTGCGACCGCTTGGCCAGCGAGTGTTCTTTCCGCCCAACGTGAAGGGCTGGGACGGTGGCACCACCTGGATCAATGCGACCACACTGATCGGTCGCGTCAACCTGGTGACGAAACTGATGCAGAATCAGAGCGTGCAGTATGCCGGCAGCTCGATCACCGAGTATTTCGATCGGCAGCTGGCTGAATCCGATGAGCATCGCCCCGCAGCTCTCGTCGAATCCTTGGTCGAGTTGCTGTTGGCCGTTCCACTCACGGACACCGCGCAACGAGAATTGATTGCCTTAGCGAAGCACAATCGCCAGGATCTCGGCCAAGCTGCCAGCGAAGTGTTGCTCACACTCGCCGCCTTACCAGAGTTTCAGCTGAGCTGAGGATGTTGAACAGCAAGTGAAGAGTGAAGCACGGTATTGCACCCGACCTACAACTAACAGGAAGAAACAGAGAGAACAGAGTTCGCCGCACTTGATGTGATTGTTTTGGCGCTGTTTGGCCTTGATTCGATTGACGTCGATCAACGCTTGCTCCACAAACTTCTCCGCTTCCTCCGCGTTCTCCTGTTGATATTCCTTACCGAAAAAGAAATAGACTGTTCGTAGCACCAAAGGAACCCGGCAATGTCTTTCACACGCCGCAGATTTCTAGCCACGGGCGCCGCCTCAGCGGCCGTCGTCTCAGGATCAACCCACGTGCCCGGAATGCTGCTGCAGGCCGCGGCCGCGCAAAGCGCAGCATCAAGTACCGAAAGAGTGCTGGTCGTTGTGCAACTTTCGGGTGGCAACGACGGCCTCAACACCGTCGTTCCCTACGCTGACGATGTGTACGCACGCAATCGATTTGAAACCAGAATCGGTGCCGGCACCGTCCACAAGATCAACGACTATCTGGGGTTCCATCCGGCAATGGAAGGCATGCATCGGCTGTTCCAGGAGCAGCATCTATCGATCGTTCAGGGAGTTGGGTACCCGAACCCGAATCGTTCTCACTTCGAGTCGATGGATATTTGGCACACCGCACAACCAGCAGCAAATCGCATCAGCCGACAATCGGGTTGGTTAGGAAAATACCTCGATGCACGCAGTGAAGCAGGCGGCGATCAGTCCGGTGAAGAGGTTCTTGGCGTTCACCTGGGCGCCGATGTCCAACCACTCGCACTCGCGGGATTGAATGTGCAGGTCCCGTCGATTGGCTCGTTCGATGATTTTCGTTTCGATGAGTTGGGCAACCGTCGGTTGGAGGCGGTACGTGAGCGGCTGATTGCTGCCACTTCGGCCCAATCGGATGCGTTGGTCGACCATGTCCGCGCAGCAGCGCAGACAGCACTCGCTTCGAGCCGCCGCGTCCGTCAGGCGATTCATCGCGCAGACAGTTCTGCCGAATACCCACGAACTGATTTGGGCAAGAAACTGCGCGGCATCGCCCAGTTGATCCACGCCGGATTGGCGACCCGAATCTATTACGTCACGCTCGATGGCTTTGATACCCATAGCCTGCAAGCCGAGTCGCACGCAGGTTTGTTGACCGAGCTGAGCGGAGCTGTGACCGCTTTCGTAGACGATCTCGCCAAGACCGGTCATTCGAAACGAGTACTACTAGCATGCTTCAGCGAGTTCGGACGCCGCGTGAAGGAAAACGCCAGCCGAGGTACCGACCACGGCGCCGCCGCCCCGATGTTCCTGGCAGGCGGAAGTCTCCGCGGCGGAATCGTGGGCAAGCATCCCAGTCTGACCGACCTGGACGATGGCGATCTGAAGTTTCACACCGATTTCCGTCGTGTGTATGCCAGTATCTTGGAGGGTTGGCTCGGCGTGGGGAGCGAGCCAATCCTTGGCGGAAGATTCAAGCCAATGGATGTCTTCGCATAAGGCGATCACGGCCAACATATTGAATGCACTGCCACGAAAAGCGCAAAGAATCACAAGAGCACTTGGCACGTCCTTCTGTGACGTTTGTGTTGCTTGTGGCTAAGCGCTAACCGGATCGCTATTCTCGGGCAAGCATTCGACGTAAAACCAGTTGTGAATCGGTGCCAGGATCTCTTGCACTTCAGTCACGAGTTGGTCGTCGAGGGGTTCTTCCAGCCAATCGCACCATTGAGCGACACGATCAGGATTTGCAGAACCGGTAATGCACGTGACCATATCTTCGTTGGCCACCGAGAACTGAAGCGCCAATTTGGCGATATCGACCCCCGCCGCGGTACAATGGTCCGCCGCCTGTTTGCAAATCGCTCGCACCTCGGGTGTCGCCAGATGCCATTTGGGGAGCGGCGCATTGGTGAGCAGTCGCGCGCTGAACGGCGCGGCATTCATCACCCCGATCGATTTGGCTTTCATCTCGTCGACCAAATCGGCCAACATCGTGTTCTGTAATGTGTAGTGATTGTACGACAGAATCACGTCGATGTCGGCGTGGGCAGCCGCCTCGCGAAAGACCTTCATCGGGTAGCCCGACACGCCGATGTTTTTGACTTTGCCCGCCTGCTTGAGTTTGTGGAGTTCGGGAATCGTCTCGTCCCAGATCTGTTGCATGTCCACGAACTCGATATCGTGACACAATATGATGTCGAGGTACTCTTGCTTCATCCGCTCCAGGCTGATGTCGACGCTTTCGCGGACGCGTCTCGCTGAAAAGTCAAAATGAAGTGGTGCATAGCGACCCAATTTGGTGGACAGATAGTAGCTGTCGCGCGGCACACCCTCCAGCGCGAACCCCAGCAGCGACTCGGAGAGACCTCGACCGTAGTAGGGCGAAGTATCGATCAGGTTCATGCCCCGATCGAGCGCAACCTCGACACTCTTGAGCGCTTCGCCCAAGTCGATCTTGCGGAACTCCGCGCCCAGTGATGAGGCGCCAAACGAGAGCACCGATACATCCATGCCTGTGTTGCCGAGGGGTCGTCTTTTCATGGTCGAATTGATAGGTGGTGGAATCTGCGGAAACAACGAACCGGCCATTCTAAGCCATTGAGACCTAAGCGATAAGTAATTGACTCTCGAGAATTCCTGACTCGCGGGTCACGTCCGCGGAGATTACAATCTAGGGCTTCGATCACTCACCCAACGTAAAAGAGAAACCAGTCGTGCCCGAAACTGTGCGTGCCCTGCGGCTCAATGGAACCGAGTACATCGACCCTGGAAAACCAGATGGGTCGGTCACGCGAAACCTCGCGTTAGAAGACGTAACGCTCCCCGAGCCCACCGCAGGCGAAGTGATCGTCGAACCGTTGTTCGTCGGCGTGTGTGGCTCTGACAACAGCGCGAGCACCGGCAAGCCAAACTTCTCGTGGGTCGAACGCCCCCGCACCATCGGCCACGAAACGAGCGGACGGGTCGTCGGATTCGGCCCAGACACCGAAGGCGCAGGCGGACTGCAAATCGGTGATGTGGTCTGCACGATTCCCATGCGCGGGTGCAGCGATCCGCGTTGCACCGGTTGTCGTCGGGGCCGACCCAACTATTGCCGCAAGAAGCGAATCTACGGCTTTCACCGTGATGGCGCAATGGCCGAACGCATGATTGTCAACGTCGAGCGCTGTATGCCGCTCGCCGAGGGACTCACGCCTATCGAAGGCGCAGTAGTTGAGCCGCTGTCTGTCGTCGCGCAAGGGATTCACCGCAAGGCAAATATCCAGCCGGGATTGGATGTTGTCGTTTCCGGCTGCGGAATCATCGGCCTGATGGCGGCGGAACTCGCCCGCGCGGCAGGTGCTCGTGTCGCGGTGACGGGGATCGAGCGCGATCGACAAGTACGCCTGAAGTTGGCCCAAGATCGCGGCTTCATTCCGATCGTTGTTTCTGGCGAAAACCCGCTGCACGAGCAATTGGCTACCGGCATCGAAGACTTGGACGGCCGCCGGTTTGGCAATGCTTACGAGAACGGAACCGTCGATTGCTTAATCGAGTGCTCTGGGTTTCCACCAGCGCTAGGGTCGGCAGGGTTGTCGGTGCAACTGGAAGGCCACATTTGCGTGATCGCGACATTTGGCTCGGACGTCACCTTCGGCGCGACGGCATTCACGCGCTCCGGCCAATCGATGCAGGGTGTCATGGGTTCCAACCGCGAAGATTTTGAGACAGCACAGGCATTGCTGCAGCGGGGCGTGTTCCCGGTCGACGTTTATTCGCAGCAGTATGCATTCGATCATGTGCTAGAAGCGATGGAAGACTCGATCATGGCCAAGACTCCCAAAGCAATCTTGGCCATCAACAGCTAACAATCTCTTCCGGTAGGAATCCCAGTGGTACGCATATTTATTACCGGCGGCACCGGTTGCATCGGCGCGGCAACGATTCATAAACTAATCACGGAACACGGCGACCACGTCGAACAGATCTTGGTCGCGAGCCGTTCTAACAACACGGGCCAACTAGAAATCTGGTTCGACGATACGCTGCCGCAGCTGATCGGCGAGGGGCGCATCGCCTTCGCCAAGGTCGACATCGGCAACCGGCAACTGCTCGACGATACGCTGCAGGAATTCCAACCAACGCATCTGATCCATTTGGGGGCTCTGCAGAGTCCCGACTGTGCCTCGGATCCGGAAAAAGGTGTCGCGATCAATGTGACCGGCACGATGAATCTGTTTCGAACGATCGCAGATTCGAAGCTGCCGCTGCAGCGGTTTGTGTTTGCAAGTTCGGGGGCCGTGTACGGCAAGCGGGCGATGTACGCAGGTGATACCGTCCCGGAAAACGCCCAACTCGCCCCGCCAAATTACTATGGCGTATGGAAAGTCGCCGGCGAGCACTTGGCAGCGCTGTTCCACGAAGAAACCGGCATCCCAACGGTTTCGCTTCGACTGAATACGACCTACGGCCCAGGTCGCGACCAGGGGATGACGTCGGCACCGACGAAAGTGATGAAGTCGCTCGTCCTCGGTGCACATCAAGGCGAAACACTACCGTTTTACATGCCTTACACCGGTCGCGAAAATTACCATTACGTCGAAGATGTCGGCGCTCATTTCGCCGGCGTGTGCATTTTGCCCTTTGGAGGATGCCAGGCCTTCAACATCAAGGGAAAGACCATCGAAGTCGCTGGATTCTTGGAAACGATTCGCGAGGTGGCGAGCGAATTAGGCATCGGCAAGTTCCTCGAAACCGGCATCGGCCCAGACGCCACGCCCAACCTGTTTATCTGCGACCTCGACGATACCGCCATCGAGCAGGCATTCCCGGGGCTACCGCGCACAGAAATTGCCGAGGGCATTCGGCGGAGCTTATCGAGGTTCCAAGAACTTGCTGCACGCGGCAAGGTCGCACTGTAGCGATCAAGCCATGGCGTCGGCGCTCGTCATTCTAGGCCCGCCACGAACCACATCCGTTGCACCACGGCAAAGAACAGCGCGGAACTCCAGCCGAACACTAGCAGTCCAGTCATTGCTTGAATCGCACTCAGGAGCCGCCACGGGGGTCCTTCGATGACCAGATCTCCATATCCGAGCGATGCGAAGGTAACCGTCGAAAAATAGGCGGCTTCTTCGAAAGACCTGACTTCACCCACGTCGGGTAAGAGTATGTACACCGCAGCCCAAACCGAGATCTCAGCCACGTGCAAGAGCAACAGTACCGTGGCAGTCCAGCAAAGGACTCTCATCGGACGTAGTTGTTGTAGATTGCTGCCGGCGGAATCGCTATGAGTGATCAGACGTTGAATCCACCACGTAGTTCCCACCCCGTGAATCACGACCGTAACGACGGTCAGCAGGACTCCGACGAGAATGGCGGGGATCATGGGTTCGCGTAGGGGCCGAAGAAAATGGAAGTATGCGAGATTACGGGAAGATATCGAGCGGTTAAGTCTGAGTCGGAGGAGTCCTACGCCATTCGGCGATGTTTCGGAAAACGACAAAGAAGGTTGGAACAAACAGCAGCGAAAAGACCGTCGCTGCCAACATACCACCGACGACCGCGTTGCCAACCGCCTGGCGACTTGCCGCTCCGGCGCCTGACGCAAACAACAGCGGCAGGAAGCCCAGGATCGAGGAAAACGCAGTCATCAAAATCGCACGAAAACGCAGCTTAGCCGCATTGACGGCTGCTTCGGCGATACCGACACCCTTGCTGCGCTCGGAACTGGCAAACTCGACGATCAGGATCGCGTTTTTACTGGCCAAAGCCACGAGCAACACGATGCCGATCTGAGTGTAAGTATTATTGTCGGCCCCTCGCATAATCAGCGCTAGCACCACTCCCAGTGCAGCCAAAGGCACCACGGCGATCACGGCAGCAGGACTGGTCCAACTCTCGTACTGTGCGGCCAGCACCAGGAAAACGAACACCACGGCAAGCACGAACACGGTCACCTGCCCTCCCGCTGCCAGTTTCTCCTGGTAGGACATACCTGTCCATTCGTAGCCGAAGCCCTGAGGTAAACGTTGGTCGGCCAATTGTTCCATGAGTTCCAGCGCCTCGCCGGAACTAAACCCTGGGGCAGCAGAACCGTTGATCGACGCACTCGGATAGAGGTTGTAGCGCCGCACGACCGACGGACCAAAGTCCTCGCGCACATTGACGAGCGATCCCATTGGCACCATCTGTCCGGTTAAATCGCGGACATCGAGCGCAAGAATGTCAGAGGCCGAGCTGCGATACTCTGCCTCGGCCTGCAGCCTCACCTGATACGAACGGTTGTTGTACGTAAAGTCATTCACGTAGGCAGAGCCCAGATATGCCTGCAGCGTTCCGAAGACACTGCTGAGCGGCACGAGCATCGTCTTGGCCTTCAGCCGATCGACGTCGGCAAACAACTGCGGCACGTTAGCACGAAACGTTGAATTCAATCCCGCCAGTCCGCTTTGTCCGCTGCCGTATTGCACGAGGTCTTCAGCGTTCTGCTGCAGTTGCGCGTAGCCCGCGCCACCCTGGCTGAGCACCTCCATCTGGAAACCACCAGCGTTGCCAAGGCCATCGATGGGCGGTGGCACGAATGGAAAGACGATCGCTTGCTTCACCTTAGCGAATCGCTGTTGTAGCGACGCCAGGATCGCGGGCAAGCTCTCTTCTTCGGCAGTGCGATCATCCCAGGGATCCAGGATAATGATCGAGAACCCGAGGTTCGATCCGGCATGACCTCCAAGCAACGAATAGCCGGCGATCGAGAGCGTGTCGGCGGTGCCTGGAATCTCCTTGTACATTTCTGTTAAGCCGTCCATGACCTCGACCGTACGCTGCGTTGACGCGGCATCCGGAAGTTGCACATTGACAAATAGGTAACCCTGATCCTCAGGCGGCACGAATCCGGTCGGCAACCGGCTCAGCGTCAAACCAGTCAGTCCCACCAGGCCGAAGTACACGAACAAGACGACGACCACCAGACGCACGAACCGGCGCACGATTGAAGTGTAGCCGCCGGTCGCCACGTCGAAACTGCGGTTGAACAACCGAAAACCGGCAAATGTTGATTCCTTCGGGGCACGTAACACGATGCCGCACAGCGCCGGGCTGAGCGTCAAGGCGTTAATCGTGGAGATCATCACGGCCGCCGAGATCGTGAGCGCAAACTGCCGGAACAACTGTCCGGTAATGCCACCCATGAACGCACTCGGTACGAAAACCGCTAGTAATACCAACGTGGTGGCGATCACCGGACCGGTGATCTCTTCCATCGCCTTCACGGCGGCATCTTTTGGACTCAGGCCGTCCGCCAGATGTCGGGTTGTATTCTCAACGACCACGATCGCATCGTCGACCACGATGCCGATTGCCAACACGACCCCAAAGAGCGACAGCATGTTGATCGAAAAACCGATTCCGCTCATCACCGCGAACGTACCGATCAACGACACCGGGATCGCCACCACCGGCACGATCGTGGCCCGCCAATCTTGCAGGAAGATGTAGATCACCACGATGACTAGCGCGGCCGCGACAAACAGCGTTTCGTAAACCTCGGAGATCGACGCTTCCACAAATCGAGTGGTGTCAAACGGAATCTCGTACTCCACGCCTTCGGGCCAATTGCTCGTCTCGCTCAGTTCCTTCATTTTCTCGCGGACCAACGCGGCCGTGGTCATCGCGTTTGCCTCGGGCAGCTGATAGATGCCGATCGATGCGGACGGGCTGCCGTTGAACTTGGAATCGAACGTGTAGTCTTTGCCGCCTAACTCGACTCGGGCCACGTCCCGCACTCGTAGCACACGCCCACCCTCGCCGGTCGCGACGATGATATTCTCGAAGTCCTCCTTGGAAACGAGCCTGCCGCGCGTGTTGATCGACAGCTGAAAAGGCACTCCCAGCGGTGCCGGGTCGGCACCAATCTGACCTGCAGCCACCTGCACATTCTGTTCTTCCACGGCACTAACCACGTCCTGCGTCGTCAGGCCCCGCTGCTTTAGCTTCGTTGGATCGAGCCACAGCCGCATGCTGTAGTCGCCGGCACCAAACAATTGCACTTCGCCAACGCCGGCTAGCCGACTCAACTCATCTTTGACGGTTAGCGAGTAGTTGCTCAGGAATAGCGAGTCGTAGGTCTTGTCCGGTGAAGTCAGGGCGATGAACTGCAGAATCTGCGTCGACTGCTTCTTTGTGGTAATGCCCTGAGAGCGAACCTCCGGCGGCAGTCTCGGCTCGGCGATTGCTACCCGGTTCTGTACCAGCACCGAAGCGATATCCATGTCGGTGCCCAACTCGAAGGTCACCGTCAGTGTGTAGCTACCGTCATTGGCGCTGGTCGACGACATGTAGATCATGCCTTCGGCGCCGTTGACCTCTTGTTCGATAGGCGTGGCAACCGTCTCGGCAATCGTTTCCGCGTTGCCACCCGGATAGACGGCTTGCACCTGCACCGTTGGTGGAGAGATCGGTGGGAACTTCGCGACCGGCAACGCTCCGAACGATACCAATCCCGCGATCACGATCACAAGGGAAATGACCGTCGCGAAAATTGGTCGATAAATGAAGAAGCGTGACATGCGGTCGTTTCGTGAGCGTGTGCGAGATCAGAGTGAGAGTAAATCGTGGAAGCTGCCGCTGATTATTCGGCGGTTACGCTGTCGTCAGGTGGAGGCGCGTCAGCATCTCCAGCGTCCGTGGCTGCTTCGTCAGCAACCGTTTCGTCTGCCACCGCTTCTTCCTTGGCAGGCTTCCTCTCTGGCATTCCACGCAGCAATTCCTCGTCGCTGATCGTCATGTTCTTTTCGTCGGGCTTGACGACGATACCTGGTCTGGAACGCTGCAGGCCTTCGTAGATGACCCGATCGTCAACCGAGAGACCGCTGTCGACGACGATCCAGCCGCTGTATTTGGCACCGGTCACGATCGACGCGCGACTGACCTTGTTCTCCTGCCCCACAGTAAGGGCGTAACTGCCACGTTGATCCTTACCGACGGCCAGCTCAGGAATGAGCACGGCCGGTACCTTTTCCGAAGGCATGCGAACACGGACGAACAACCCAGGGAACAAGCTGTCGTCCGGATTCTCGAAAACCGCACGCAGCGCCAGCGTACCGGTCCTCGAATCAATGCCCTCCTGGTCGACGTAGTCTAATTTTCCTTCAAACGGAAATCCCTGGTCGAGTTCGCGACGCAAGTAGACAGGGATCGACGAAAGTTCCGGTTCCTTAAATTCTTCGCCCGCCGACAGCTTTGCCTCACTCACTTTACGGTAACGGAGTACTTCGCGATCGCTTAGATTGAAGTTCACGAACACTCGGCGATCGTCAACGATGGTCGATAGAACCGTGCCGTTTTCGACCAGGTTGCCAAGCTTGATGTCGGTCTTGGTGATGCGGCCCGAAATGGGTGCGCGTACGATTGTGTAATCCAGATCCAGCTGAGCTTGCGCAAGCTTGGCGGCAGCCTGCCTTTCGTCGGACTTGGCCGCTTCGACGCTAGCTTGGGTGGAACTGAGATTCGCTTTCGCCGAAGCCAATGCGGCTTCGGCCGTCTCGTAGCTTGCTTGCGACGTGGCATTGCTCTTGATGAGTTCGCCCTCGCGGCGGAATTCTCGGTCGAGCTTGACCAGGTCGGCTTCCGCGGTCCGGACTTGAGACTGAGCAACCGTGATTGCCGCGGTCGCGGCAGCCAAAGTGGCCTCGGCAGAGTTCTTCTCGGCTTCGTACTGATCTCGCTCGATCCGGTAGAGCACGTCGCCTGCCTTCACGACTTGCCCAGGTTTGAAGACTATCTCCTCGATGAAGCCTCGCACTCGAGCTCGTACTTCGGCCTCCTCAGTTGCCTCGATCGTGCCGTTTTCTTCGACGAACTGAGTGACGGGCTGCTGGATCGGATGGGTGACCGTCACTTCAGCGGGCGGCAGTTCCGCGAGTTCGTTCTTCGCCTGCTGGCATCCAGTTGCAGGGAAAAGTAGGCACGCGGTGGTCGTCGCTAACAGTACGACCGTCGATCTTGAGGGGCAAAATATCATCTTGCGGAGCGCTTTCTGAAAATCTGCTGGAGTCGCTACCACATGATAGCTTTCTATTCTAGTGCCTGCGAGTTCCCATCGTGATAAAAACGCTTGCTCACAAGCATCTTATCCCCCACCACGACGGCTGTCCGTAACGCAGCAGATGAGCCGGCCTCAGCCGAGTCTCCGACCTGCGTTTTGTTAAGGCGTAGCGATTGAACCGTTTGCGAATCACGGGCGATTTGATTCAGTTCGTCCGGTTTTCTGGGTCCGCTCCTAGGTTTTGACCCGGACGCGACGGGAATGCCGAATTTGCCAGTAGCTAGGCTCATTCTGTCTGCGTTATTCCTACGGGTCGCCACCTATGCTGCGGTTTCGGATCTTGTTGATTGTGCTCGTTTTGCCGGGCGTTTCGGGTTGTTTCGGCTTGCGCGAGTGGCGTGAGAACGGCTTCAAGCTGGGGCCGAACTACAAACGCCCTGTCGTCCCCGTGGCACCAGATTGGATCGACTCGAGCGACCCTTCCATTGTTCACGATCGCTGTGCGCAAGCCGCTTGGTGGCGGGTGTTCAATGATCCAATGCTGGAACAGCTCATTCTGACCGCCTATCAACAAAACCTCTCGCTCCGCACCGCCGGTCTCCGCGTGCTGGAAGCGCGGACGCAACGCCGGATTGCCGCCGGGAATCTGTTCCCGCAATCTCAGCAGTTCTTCGGCCAGTACGCGCGAAATCAACTCAGTACCGAGGCTGCCAATGTGTTCGCCTTCCCTGGGTTTGCCCGCGTGTTTGACGACTGGCAAACTGGGTTTGACCTCTCTTGGGAAGTCGACGTCTGGGGTCGCCTGCGTCGCTCGATCGAATCGGCGGACGCGGCGATTGATGCGGAGGTGGAAACGTACGACGACATCCTCGTTACGTTGATCGGTGATGTCGCGGCGAGCTACATCGAACTGCGTGGCTTCGACGAACGACTGCGCCTAGCGGAAAACAACGTCGAGATTCAACAGGGCAGTCTTGACATCGCCCAAGCCCGTTTCGATCAGGGACGCACCGCCTCGTTAGACGTGGAGCAAGCCAAGACCAACCTCGCTGAAACGCGTGCCCTGATCCCAGCGCTCCAGGAAGGCCGGCGTGTGACGCTCAATCGACTCGCGGTGTTGCTGGGCATGACCCCCTATCGACTTGAACCGTTGCTCGCCGCCCGGGGAATTCTGCCCGACGCGCCCGAACAAGCCGTGGTCGGTATCCCGGCAGACCTGTTGCGTCGTCGGCCCGATGTTCGCAATGCCGAACGGATCATCGCGCAGCAGTCCGCTCAAATCGGCATTGCTGAAGCCGATCTCTATCCCCAGTTTGGAATCAACGGCGAAATCAAGCTCAACTCGCAGAGCTTCAACGATTTGTTTGACACATCGAGCACGGCCGGCTTCGTTGCACCCGGTTTTCGTTGGAACATCCTCAACTACGGCCGTCTGGTCAACAACATTCGCGTGCAGGAACTCCGATTCCAACAGTCGATCGTCAACTACGAAAACGTCGTACTTGACGCGCATCGGGAAGTCGAGGACGCGATGGTCCAGTTCCTGCGTTCCAAAGAACGTACCGCAGAGCTTCGCAAGAGTGCTGAAGCGGCATCCAAATCGGTCGACTTGGTTCGTATCCAGTACACGGAAGGAGCCACCGATTTCGGCCGCGTGTTCGTTTTGGAAGCAAACCTGGTACGAGCACAGGACAATTTGATCGCCGCGCAGGCGGACATCGCGATCGCACTCACGCGAGTCTATAAGGCTCTAGGCGGCGGTTGGCAATTGCGTTGCGACGTGCCCTATCGCGGTAGGCACGCCGTCGAAGTGGTTTCGACGTTGCCCATCGAGCCCAGCTCGCCAGCACCGCAACCGGCCGACAACGAGGTCATTCCGCTCCCCGTACCCGCGACGACGGAGCAGTGATCGATGCCTCGACATCCCCGTTCCAAGTTCCTATTAGCCGTACTCTCCATGTTCGCGTTCGTCACGCTCGTCGCGACTACGTGCGGCTGCGTTTCACATCGGAATCGAGTTGACCATTTGTGCCGGTGTGTCCGTTTCTGTTGTGATGACTATTGCGATAAGTGTGACACCGCTGTCTGCACGCCGCCGCGTCGCCAATCTTGTGACGACTACTGTTGCAAATGCCCAACGCCGGAGTGCGAGCCGTGCTATCGCCCGGCGTGTGACGACTATTGCGAAAAGCCGCTACCTGGCGTCTGCTGCTGTAAGTAATGCGAGAGCAAAGCTGCCTGCGCATTCCGATTTCCAGGCGTGACGACTCTTCTCGCTGGGGGTAAACTGGGTCTGCCAAGGCATACAATGCCAACCTCTTGTCGCGGACTTCACGATATGTCTCCTCCGATCGGTGCTGATCTGCAAGCTGGCCTAAATGGTGACCGCGAGGCCCTGGCACGGGCCCTGATGGTGGAGAGCGCGCCGTTATCGCGACGAGTTGCGGAGCGATTGAAACTGAACCCGTTTGTCGACTTTTCGGCCGACGATGTAATGCAAGAAGTGTTTGTCGATGTGTTTCGCGGGATTCAGACCTTCGATCCCCAGCATCCTGCCGGCTGGGTCGGTTGGCTCAACAAAGTCGTCGACAATCGAGTCGCTACCATGCTCCGCCAGCGAAGCCGCAAGAAGCGCGGCGGGGATTTCCGACGCCAAGACAATCAACCGCAAAACCTGGCCAGCTCGGCTGTCGACCTGATCGCGATGTTAGCCGATGAAGCAGGCGGCACCCCTAGCATGGATGTCGCTCGCGACGAGATGGTCCACGCGCTGCAGGTCGGCATCGCGACCTTACCGGAAGATCAACGCGAAGCGGTGCTTCAACACTATCTACGCCAACGGACGCTCGGCTCCACGGCCGACGCGATGAACAAGACCGACGGCGCCGTCCGTGGGCTGCTGCACCGCGCGAAGAAGTCGCTGCGTGACGTGCTCGGCAGTTCGACGACCTGGTTCGCAAGGAACTGACTTCTCAGCGGGCAGACCATGGCAGATTCCGACGCCTCACCCGCTGACAATCGCTCCCAGCAGATTCAACAGGTCGTTGAACGATTCATAAACGATCCGTCCTCACGAGACGTCGGAATTGACTCTCTGCTCGCGGAACATGCGGATCTGATGCCAGAACTGGAGGATCAGCTCCGCCTGGCGCGCATGATCAAGGACGCGCAAGCAAATGCGTCCACGGTCGATGCCGTCGCCAGTGCGTGGGCACACAGCAGCAAGGCGGAGGGCGATGTTCGCCTTGTGGAAGAGCCACCGCAACAAGTGGGGAGATTCGAGTTGCTCGTTCGCGTCGGTACGGGCGGGTTCGGCTCAGTCTGGAAGGCTCGAGATCCACACCTCGATCGCGTGGTGGCGGTCAAACTTCCGCGTTCCGATGACTTGACCGCCAGCGATGCAGATCTGTTTCTGCGCGAAGCGCGTGCTGCTTCGCAAGTTCGGCATCCGCATATCGTGTCCATCCACGAAGTAGGACGCGAGGGCGATACGATTTACCTCGTGAGTGACTTCATCGGCGGCGGATCGCTGTCGACGCGACTCAAGGAGCAGGGATACGAGCCTCGCGAGGCGGTGCAACTAGTGGAAACCGTCGCACGTGCGTTGCAGGCAGTGCATGATCATGGCATCGTCCATCGCGATCTCAAGCCCGACAACATCTTACTCAGCCGCGCCGGTGCTCCCTTCCTGACAGACTTCGGCCTGGCCAAAGATATCAACGCCGAAGTCACGATGACCCTCGACGGTCAGATCATGGGGACCCCGCTCTACATGTCTCCGGAACAAGCCCGCGGCGACGCCCGGCGCGCGGATGCCCGCAGCGACATCTACTCGCTGGGCGTGATCTTGTTTCAGATGCTGACCGGCGAATTGCCATTTCGCGGCACACCGCATCGCATTGTCGAGCAAGTCGTCAACGACGATCCGCCAAGTTTGCGGAAGCTCCAGCCAACTATCGCTGTCGACCTGGAAACGATCTGCTTACGCTGCCTAGAAAAAACACCGGCCAAGCGTTTCCAGACAGCAACCGACTTGGCCGACGAGCTGCGCCGGTACTTGAATGATGAGCCCATCCTCTCTCGGCGCATCGGAGCGTTCGGACGAGCGGTGCGATGGGCGAAGCGAAAGCCGTTCGCCGCGGCACTGATGGTGCTGCTTGCCGTACTTGCGATCGTAGGGCCACTGATCGCCGCGCACGAGGCGTCCCAGTCAAGGGAACTTGCCTTAGCGCTGGAAGATGCCGAAAGCCAACGGAATCGCGCCACGCGTCGAGAGGCAGAGGCAATAGACGCAGCCGAGCGCGCGGAGCGAGCACAGAAAGTTGCCGAAGAAAACGCACACTTGGCGAAACAAGGTGCTTACAACGCGACGATAGGGTCAACGAATTACGCGTGGGGTCCCCAACAAACCAGAACCCTAATCGACGATCCGCAGCGTTGCCCACCCGAGTCGCGTGAGTTCGCTTGGCGGCACTTCATGTACGCGACCGATCGTATCTACGATCGCCAACTCCGTTGGCATACGGCCCCCATTACGGATATCGCTTTCTCACCGGATCAAGATCTGTTAGCAAGCTGCGGCAACGATGGCCGCATCGTGCTCTGGGATACAAATACCTGGCAGCCAAGAGAACTTTATAAGTCGAACTGGCCGCTGGACCTGAAACACGTCACGGGGCTAGCGTTTTTTCCCGATGGCAACAGACTGCTTTCGGCTCACCACTCAGGACTTGTTCAACAGTGGAATTGCGAAACGGGCCAACATGTGCGTAAGGTTCTGCAAGCATCGGGCGAAATCGGCGGAATGGTGATTTCGCCGGACGGCAAGAGAATCGCCTATCACACAAACGGCTTACTCGGGTTCGGGGCGGGATTCTTGTCCCAACTCTGCCTTGCTGACCTAGCCACTTCAGAGGTCCGAGTTCTACAGAGCGGACAATGGGTGCATCAAGGGGAGTTGTCATTTTCACCGGACAATCAGTGGCTTGCTTCCGGCGGTAACGCCGGCGACCCGATCGTGAGAATCTGGAATGTCGCATCCGGAGAATGCTCGCATCGTATCGAAATCAAAGAGCCGACGCGGGCGTTGGAGTTTTCGCCAGACGGGAGGTACTTGTTCATCTCTGCGTTTGAAGAAGTCTGCAGATACTTCACCCAGAGCTGGACTCGCGACGTCAATTTCCTGTGTCCGCTTACTTGGGTCCCAGACGCAACGTATATCTCCGACAGTTCCAAGATACTGATCACCACCAGCGGACCTCGTCTGACGGTGTTGAATGCCGACAGTGGAGCGGTCATGTGGCATACCGAGTTGGGGGAAGCTGGCTTGAAGAAAGTGGTTGTCTCCGCCGACGGACGAATGGTGGCAGCTTCCGCCGAAGACAATAGTATTCGCATTGGCTCCTTCATAACCCACAGCAACATGGAGATCTGTTACGGCCACTCCAGCGAGCCAATCAATGCTATCCAATATTCACCCGACAGCAATCAATTGTTCACATGCGGAAACGACTCGTCGGTCGTGAAGTGGAATTCCCTCACGCGCTGGCCTCAGTGGCGTACACAAACGCAAAGCGAACCGCGTGCAATGTCGGTATCCCCCGATGGAGCTCAGCTGGCGGTTGTGCTTGCCGACGGAACGGTAATGGTGTTGGATACCCACGATGGCTCGGTCATCAAGCAGTGGTCAGCACACTCTGGCGGACGAACTCACGTGGCCTACTCTGCCGATGGCAGGCGGTTGATTACTTCTGGGCAGGATCGACGCGTCGCGGTCTGGGACACCCGCGATTACCGTTTGCTGACAGAGATCCAGACCAAACAGCCGCCCCGCTGGTTCGAGATCAGCGGACAACAGACGGCAATCGCAACTGCGGAAGATCGGTACGTGCGAATCTACGATTGGACTTCAGGGAATATACAGCGTGAGCTTGGTCCGCACGAAGGCATCGTCGAGTGCGTGGCCTTCCAGCATGATACCGACTATGTCGCGGCGACATCTGCCGGACATTGGTGCTTCTGGGACATTCATCACGGTGACAGAATACAGCAGCGATCAAATTTCGAATACGCTGGCATGAAATCGCTCTGTTTCAGCCCCGACTTCAAAAACTTTGCCACCGGCGAAAATAACGTGACTCTGTGGGACTCGCTGACGCGTTCGAAGCTTCACTCCTTTACTGATCCCGGGGGCCAAATTCGGTCGATCGCATTCGCCCCCGCCGGCACATCAATTGCCTATGGCAAAGATACCGGCGAACTCATCATTCGCCGCGCGATCGCGCCGGGTTCGCCCCAACCCAATGCCGTACAGACCGACTAGCGCCAAACAGATGTTCGTCGCATCGCCGCGTCGAGCAGTTCGCGCCACGAGGGAATCTAATCCCCTGCCACTCGCCATGCGACACTCCGCCCATCGGGACGCCCGCAGCTAGCCGCAATCAGTCGTCGTATTCGACGCGGGTCCGGCGATACCAATCCGTCACAATCACGACTACAATAGCGTGAGCGACTATCTCGGAATTGATCGTCGCGGCAACGCTGCCTTCCGATCCGCCTGCGGAGTATTCCATGAAGCGAAACGCGTCTCGCCAATCTGGTTTCACGTTGGTCGAGCTGTTGGTGGTGATCGCGATTATTGGCGTGCTGGTCGCCCTGCTCTTGCCTGCCGTGCAGGCAGCGCGCGAAGCGGCCCGCCGGTCTGATTGCATCAATCGCATGCGACAGCTGGGCATTGCGTTGCAGAATCATCACGATGCGATCGGCCGCTTTCCGATTGGCTCACAGGGGCGGAATAGCGAATCCAGAACTCTGGCATACTTTGGCAGCCGCGACTCGCCGGAGAAACGACGCGTTGCGTTTTCCATTTGGCTCTTCCCCTACATTGAGCAAGGCAACTTGTTCGCGAGTTACGACTTCAGCGCCGATATCTACTTCAACATGGTGCATTCCCCGGATAGCCCCTTCGTCAATTCGCAACCCGCGCTCACTTGTCCCAGCGACGAACCGCAGCAGACCAGCAATTGTGACGCCGGGCGAACCACGGAATTCAAGGGCAACTACGGCGTCAACTGGGGACCGAACACCTTTGGCAAACAATATCTCGACGACGATCCGATCGCCGCCGAGTGCCGCACGGCGCCTGCGTCGTCCGGTTGCCGAAGAGCGCCCTTTCACGTGGCGTTTGGCGCCAACATGCGTCAGATTACCGATGGCACTAGCAATACGATGGCGATGATCGAGATGCTGCAAGTCCCAGAACTGTCCGATTGCGATCGGCGCGGACGGATCTGGAACGACGACTTCAGTTGCTATCAAATCACCTGTCACGCGACGCCCAACAGCGGCGACAGCGACTCGGGACGCTGCTCCACGGAATACCGTCGCGACGCCACACCGCCGTGTGCGATCAACCCCGACCCACTGCGCGGCCGCTTGCTCGCCCGCAGCCGCCACCCCGGTGGCGTGAACGTGACCATGTGCGACGCGTCGGTGCACTTCGTCTCCGACGACATCGACCTCCTCGCCTGGCAAGCCGCCAGCACCATGAATGGCGAAGAGGTCGTCGGCATCCATACGCCGTGAACGCCTTCCAGATCGAACTCTTGAATTCGGTAAGGAGACGCAATTCGATCACAGCTTATCGTTAAGATTGCAGTCGCGGTGCATCGCCTTGAGCGTGGAGGCGGAGTTTCGAGAGCACTGGTTCGGAAGATGAAGCTGAGCCAGGTTTGCTCAGGCAGCAATTAACGTACAATCGATGGAATGGACGACAAACGGAGCGAAAAATCGCCGCTCAATGGCAATCCGCTCATTGGGAAATGGTTCAATGGTGATGAAGACGCCTCATCGGTAGTGCTGACCGTTAGAGTCGAAGGGGATTCGTTCGCGGTAGAGGCTGTCGACGGCTACGATGAAGAGGTGGGTGAAGTGTACGACGTTCAATGGGATGGTGAATCCTTGTCTTTTGCAGTTCACTGGAAATCAACCGGTAGGTTCGGAAAGTACCGCTTACTAGCGCTGTCGGAAAACCGGGTCGATTTGACTTACACCTATACCCACCAAGAAACCTGGCTTCGGCTGGATGCTAATGGGCAAACGGTCCACTGACTCCACCCGCCCTGAATCCACACCGTCAGCACAACAACTGAGCCGCGACCGTCAGGGAGTCGGCCATGACACTTCAAGTTAGGTGACAAATCCATCCAGCTGAGTGGGCTGACGACGCCCATTAAATCGCGAAGTCCTAACGTGAACAATGCCGCGTGGTCGACTCCCTGACGGTCGCGGCTCGTTTTCTTGTTAATCAAGCGCCTCACTTCGCTGCCCGACGTGTGAAGCATGTATTGCATCAAACACCGGCCGGTCCACGGTCGGCGCGACGCGAATTCGGAAGTTACTTCTTGAACTGCTGCTGCACGGCTGTTCGATCAGCGAGTTCCTGTTTTGCTAGCAGTGCTTTGGCGCTCGGCGATCTAGAAAGAGCAACAACGTAGGTTTTCGTATCAATGTACTGAGGCGTCTGCGTCAGGGATTCCAATTCGAGCGGCCCCTCGTACTCAAGGTAACCGCCGATATCTCCATTCAGTTTCGCCCGGTTCGATCCGAATGCAGAAGCGTCGATCCTTCCGGAAATGCTCTGCCCGCGAGGGAGCTCAACTTGGAAGTCCCGATTGAGAATGACCGGCACCGACAAAACAATTTCGGGAGGTATAAGCCGGTTGCCATTCATCCTTCCCGCGCGTATCAAGTGCAGATAGTGAGCGTTCCCGTGCTGCCGCCAATCGGTCCACCAGCCGATAGCCATGGCAATCATCGCCATCGTCAACAACATCGTGCTGATTCGAAACCGCATCACTTTTACTCCGATCTGGCTCGGGCGCACCACGTCAAAGTCCACCCTTCGTCGCTGTCCGAAAAAAGAACCTGAACTGAAGTCGGGCGTCGAGTCGGCCTGTGCCCCTCAGTCGACAGGATCAGTTGCCATCGGAGCGCATCGTATCACGCTCGTCTCGTGACGACTACGGAAGTTCGACGACGACATCGGAGGGCCGCCGTGCCTTACCAGCATTGGCGCGCAGAATTGCCACGCCAGCAACCTGCACGGCAGCTCATCGACCACCATGCTAACGCATTCTCACCCGCCGCACTGACGCAAACCGGTAACGACCGTCAGCCGATTTCACCCCGTGCTCTAAGTGACTCCGTGGTTTCCTACAGACCTCTTTTTTTGTTGAATTTGGGCCACGACATCCTGTAGACTCAACTTGGCGTTTTCACCTCAAATAGCAAGATCGCGAACCTAAGCGGCAGTGTGGTGACACTGGACCGTTTGGTTACGCATGCGCAGATAAGGAATTAGCCTGCTGACGGCGAGGACTTTTGCGGCGTGTTGGGAGGCGCAATTCAGAATGTAACACTAGGACAGAAAACGACTTAGCACTATCAGTCCGAAGATTTTTGCAACATCGACAGACCCGAATCTTTCAAAACCTCAGGGCACTTCCAAACAGGAGAGTTTCTAAATCACTACCAGTAAACAACTCGCAACTTCAACACAGCAGAAACGAGGGGAGGTTTTGTAAATCGAAACGTAACTGATTGCAAATCGACAACTCCAGACGGGGGGTAACTGTTCAAACGCATGTGCGGTCGGCGGACGCACAACCGCGAAGCGGCTATCTTTCGATCACGAAGACGTCCAGCCTGCCAGCCACTCAGGTGTGTGTGCGCCGCCCGTTAAGCTAAGGGTTCGCCATAGTTCCGATCACAGGCGCGCGACATGCCTCTGCTAAACCAACAATCCCAGTGCCGACGATCACGACACTTGGCTTGGCTCGCTTTGTTGATGCTGTGAAGCGTTTGAATTTGGCTTCCGAATCATCCCTAGCCTTCAGCTCGTTCAGCGCAACTGACGCACTCGGCCACATGCTGGAGGAAGTGTTCGAGATCAGGGGTCGCTAAATCAACAATTTTCGCCTCATCGTCGTAGCGACGTACCTGCACGATTTGCTCAAACAAGTCGTGTTGCTCGAATTCCTTGACTTCCTCGTCGGCAAGGGCTCCGCCTTGTAACTTAAAGCTCACCTGCGAGGGTTCGCTAAGCTGATCGTAGTATTCAGATTCGACAGTACACAAATAGCGCTTTGCCGCTACGTGGAGCCGGACCGGCTCCGTGACTTCGCGAGGGAAGTACTTGATCAGCCATTCGTTCGCCAGCACCTCGTGCACGTCATCCACACCTTTGTCGGGGGCATCGTCGTCCAAGTCATGCAATAGATGACCGATGTCATGCAACAGAGCAGCTGATATCGTCGCGGAGCTGGCCGCTGCATTTTCGGCCAAACTAGCGGCTTGCAGGGCGTGCTCCAGTTGCGTGACCGATTCACCTCCGTACATGGAACCACCGCGCTGGTCGAAGAGGCGGCGAATTTCTCCTACAACATCTTGACTGGGATTCATATTTGGCTTCACCAGGGGGTTCAACGCAGTAAAACGTGACTCAACAGCTTAGCACTATCCAAGACTCAAAGCTAACGACTAACCGATCGGGCGGGCTAAACGCGCTAATGCGACGACTTTTTGCGCAGCTGATTGATCGCCTTGGCAAGCCCACCCGTGTGGATTCCAGACTACCAGACATGCGCGCGTAGCCCACTAATTTGTCGTATCCTACCACCCCTAACGCTGGGATTTCTTTTCCAGCCGAAACGTATCAAACAATCGATCATCAACCGTATACGCGCGGAACTCCAGGGTACGGCCATTCACGTGCACCATTACATAGTGATGGTCGCGCCGCACATGGTTCTGAAAGAAGGATCGCACGGGGCCAGGCGTCTCGAGTCCGCCACCACCCCCGCCGGCAATGATATAGATTGGCGCGCCGTCCTCTTGAGCTTTCCCGTCTCGCACTGGCCAAGTTCGTTCGTAGGAGTGGATGTGGCCGTTCCAGACCAGATCGACGTTATGCTTTTCGTACAGGGAGGCCAGTGGTCGGACGCGCAGATCACCGCGTGAACTCTGATTGGTCTGCCACAGATCGCCGAAGTCGTTCTCGTCAGAAGAATATAGCGGATGATGGTGGCAAACAAACTTCCAAATGCTGTCGGAAGTCGCCAACTGCTCGTCAAGCCAGCGATATTGTTCCGATTCGGGACCTACGTTCCGGTTCGTATCAATCATGAAGAAATGAGCGTTGCCGTACTTAAACTGATAGTAGTACTCTGGATCCGGTAACGACATGTAGTCGAAATAGTTCTTCGCGTTCTGCTCGTGGTTGCCCAACACCGGATAGAACGGCACCCGACAGATCAGTTCCTCCATTCCCGGAAAGAAATGCTGCGTCCAGTGGCTATCGACCGTACCGGTGTCGACCAGGTCGCCAGCGTGCAGGGCGAAGCTTGGTCGCTGCGCCCAGGCTAGCTTGCTAATTTGCCCACTCACCTTCGGATTGCCCTGAGTATCGGAGATCACCGCGAAGGCGAATGGGGTCTCTTCAAGCACAGCAGTGCAGAAGGTGTAGCCGTCACTATAGATCCCGCTACCGTCTGGGCCGAGCGTTTCCACTCGGTAGAAGTACTGTGTCTCTGGCTTGAGCCCGGTGAGCTTGACGGTGTGAATTGACTTGGCCTCGTCGATTTCGATCATTTGGGAGCACTCAGCTGTTTCGCCGTAGTGCAAAACCGAACTGCCAGGCTGACTCGTTTGCCACATGAAGGTCATGCTCGTTCGCGTACCGAATTGCAGGTAAGGCTTTACGACGAACTGCTGTTGCGATGTTTCTTGTATGGCGATTACAGACGTCAGCTTTTGGTGATGCTCGAATTGCTGACGCACCCAGGCTTCCTTTGCAGCCAGGTCGTAAATGCTGACCTCGCGAATGCGGCCTTGATGCAGGATATTCTCGTTGTCGTCGCGGTATGCACCGATCATAAAGGGAGCAGATTCGGGATAGAGAATACCACCCGACTGCCGGTCGGACTCACCGTCGAGCTTGCCGTTGACGAAAAGACATAGCTTCGCCCCATCATAGACCGCCACAACGTGATACCATCTGCCGAGTTCATAAGCGGTCTCGCCTTGCAGGTAGGTCATCATCCCATCGCCATCATCGGCCCCTTCGCTGGCAAGTCCGACGTAGAAGTTCTCGTTGCTATAGCCGAGCACCCAACCTGTTTCGGCATTGCCGTTATCTTGAAATGTGCCGATGATACCGCCCCAAGCTTGACGCTTCTCGATCGTCACCCAAGCGGATAGCGTGATCGCTTGGTCCGGGAGCACTTCCCCCACTTCGTTCAAGTCCTCAGCAATGAGGCACGCGGACTTCCAACCCGAAAAGTGCAACGACTCTCCCAGCTCGTCGGTGACGACTCGCGTACGTCCACTCAACTTCGCATCGGGACCAATCCGCGCGGCAACCTTGCCATCGCCTACGGCGCGGCTTGTGAAGCTCCAATGAGCGACCGGATCAGGACCTTCGTGCGCATATAAAGCTCGGGTTGTCGCGACCAATACGACTACCAATACGATATGAACAAATTCTTGATGCGAGAGATACCGCGGCATGCGTCGCTCAGTTGGCTAAGGGGACGGGTGTGAATGAGAGCTAACACCAAACTACCGAAACATCGCAAGCTGTCTACAGGATTACCCAAATTGCGGTATGCTTTACGTACCCCGTGCGGATAACCACGCCGCCGCGGACTCAGAGAGCACTGCCCAGCAAGGGCGCGAGCAATGTGATCGCCAGCAGCGCAACTGGATAAACGGCCACGTAAGCCGTGGAAGGAGTCGAGGAATCGGCAACGCGCGTAACGGCCCCCAGCCCGGGTGTACTCGTCATCGCCCCGCAGACGGCGCCGAGGCAATTGAGCGCGTCCCAGTGGAACACAAATCGCGCCAACCCGAAGGCGGCGGCCAGCGGCACGATGGTTACGATTGTCGACACGAGTAACAGACTCGCCCCCTGACTCTGCAGCACGCTCCAAAAACTAGCGCCCGCCTCGCAGCCGGCTCCGCCCAGAAACAGAATCAGGCCCAATTCGTTGACGAATCGCCGCGCGGCGACAGGCATGCGGAAATTCATTGTCGAGATCCGACCGAAATGTCCGGCAATCAAACCGGCCGCCAACGGCCCTCCCGCCATACCAAGCTGAAACGAAGTCGTCGACGTCAAGCGAATAGGGAAGTTGCCAAGCACAACACCGGCAAGCAAGCCGATCGCAAACGGCAGGAATTGTGTTTCGTTCAATCGCTGCGCCTGATGCCCGCCGATTGATTCGATCCGTGCCAGGTCTTCGACGTCGCCGACAAGCCGCACTTCGTCCCCAAACTCGAGGGTCGTATGAGCTTGCGGTACAAACTCAAAATCGTCACGCCAGATCCGCGAAATTGTCAGTCCGTATCGCTCGCGAAAATGCAGTCGCTCGAGGCTTTTTCCGCACAGCTTTTCCTCCGTGACGATCAGCGTCGTCGAAGAAATCGCCGACCGCGGTTCCTTGAAATCCGCTTGCCGCGGCCCTAGCAGCAGTTCCAGCTTGTTGATCTCCTCCTTCGTCCCGACCACATGCACATGTTGATCACGGTACAGATGCGTCGTCGACTGCGGCGGTACGACCACGTACTGATCGATGACCCGCGAGATCACCGCTTCGGACATCGAGGTGGCCTCTACTTCACCGATGGTCTTGCCCTCAACCTGGGGGTTCGTGATCCGCAGCCAGGCCCGCTCGATGTCGGGCTGACCGTTGCCGGTGATTGAGCGTTGGATCTCTGCTTGCCAATCGATCTTCAATAGGCGCGGCACCACCTGGACGAACAACACCACGCCGATTACCCCTAGCGGATAGGCCACACCATAACCGACCGAGATCGTGGGATCCTCAAACGTCTGCAGCGCCGCCGCCAACCCGGGAGTCGAGGTCAACGCACCGGAGTAAATGCCCGTCGCTAGCGACGACTCAATGCCCAACAGCTTGGCGGAGCCGAACGCGGCCAGCCAAGCGACCCCTAAGGTAAACAGCGCCAGCAGAAAGTAAGGCACGCCATGCCGCCGCACGCTACGCAAGAAATGCGGACCGGCCTGCAAACCAACCGTATAGGTGAATAGCACCACACCCAAGTCCGTGAATACGGCGGGCAACTTCACGCCCCAGTGCCCCATGGCCATGGCGGCAAAGAGCATCCCCGAGGCTCCCAACGACACGCCCCAACAGCGGCAGCGCCCCAGCAGCATGCCAGCAGCGATCAACGCCGCCAGCGCAAGGATTGGCTGCTCATTCAGCTCAGAAACCAGGTAGTCCAAAACGGGGGGCCGCGGAGGGAGGGCGTAGCGGGAGAGAACTGCTCGGCAGTGAATACGGCAATATACCCGCCCGCTTGGCTCTTATCCAGCTACGAGACTACTGGCCCTTTTGAGCGGCTAAGCGGCACGACAAAATCGCTCAGCCGCTCCATAGGCAACTTCGCCACCGCTAAGCTAACTATGGACTGCACAGTTGCAAAGGAAAAGCAGCAACGTTTCATCAATCGCTCTCTGGCGATTCTGCATCCTAATCGCCACAGTGTTCGGGCATTACGTCGCGTGGCTCCTCTACCGCCCTGGCAACGCGCCCGCATGCGAACAGGTCGCCGCTGCAACTTCGCAAGCGGAGTGCAGCACCTCGTGATGAGTTTCGGCTCGCGACACGCCCAGCAGAAATGCCGCTGCGAAGGCATCTCCCGCTCCGACCGTATCTTTCACTTTGACCGGCATCCCTGGTTGGCTGACGATATCATCGGCAGTAACCAACACCGCGCCGTCTGCGCCACGAGTCATCACCAGCAGGTCAAGATCGCCCGATTTGAATAGCTCGCGAAGTTGCGTTTCAACGGGCACGGCGGAATCGATGCCGCACGCGGACACGACTTCTGGCAACTCGTCGTCGCTGAGCTTGAGAATGCTGGCCAGTTCGATCGAGTCGCGAATAAGTTGGCCGTCGAAGTACGGCGAACGAAGGTTAATGTCGACGAGACTCGTAGCGCCGATTTTCTCTCGTGCCGTTCGAATACCGCGTCGAATGGTATTGCGAGCCAACTTTGCACGTTGGCCCAGCGTACCGAAATAGACGGCGTCTGCGTCTCTTAAGTGCGATTCTATCTGGTCGGTCCAGCGTAGGTGGTCCCACGCCGAGTTCTCGTGGATCGTGAAGGACGGCTTACCTGCCGCGTCCACTGCGACGCTGACCGTGCCCGTGGGAACGTCCGCTTCGGTCTGAATCAAGCTCACGTCGATTCCAAAGCCCCGCAGAATCTCAATTGCCTCCCGTCCATGGCGATCTACACCAACCGCGCTGACCATTGAGACGTTCGCTCCTAGTCTTGCCGCATGGCTGGCAAAATTTGCCGGGGCACCACCGAACTGCTCCCCAGCGGGGAAGATGTCCCACAACACTTCGCCAAAAGATACAATTTTGGGACTCTTCATGCTTACTTCTCGTCCATTATGCCAAGCTGGGACTACATCTCATTTGGTCGAATCGTTTTGGTTTCTAAAACGAGCGTTCTTACACGATGCAGTTCTGTTCCCACAAAAAAAGCTTGGGATTGAAGTGCTGTTCAGGTTCAGAATACGCCATATCGAAATGCAATAGCAAGTCGAGACTTAAGCAACTCAATTTCAACAGCCCATTTCGCTCGCAACCGATCGAACAGCGAGTTGCTTGCTACGGAATCGCACATGATAGCCACGGACGGCTCGACTACCGCAGTGGGCTCTGGAAGGGTGTTGATTCCCAATGAGTGCAAGTGCCTTAAGTTCCACTCAATGGACTGGTGTAAGTTGTGTATTTGGCGGCTAAAATTGAGGAACGAAGAATAGCGAGAAATCAACATACGGCGAAGGCGGGTTCGTGAACTCAATAGACCTGATCGAAATTCGAAAAGCTCTGATATGTTTGCTCAGCATCGTGGTTGTTTGCCTGCCTCTTAGCGCTGCAACCGCGGATGACACGGGCGCGCCGGACGTGCTCTTCATCGTCGTCGACGACATGAATGACTGGATCTCGCTTCTTGATCCCAAGGCTCCGATCAATACGCCAAATCTTGAGCGGCTGGCGAAGCGCGGCATGCTCTTTTCGCGGGCTTACTGCGCTTCACCCGCGTGCAATCCTTCGCGAGTTGCCGCGCTGACGGGGCTGCGGCCAACAACTACCGGTGTGTATGGCAACAAGACCGATTGGCGTGGCGCGGTTCCCTACCGCAAAACGATCATGCAGAACTTCATCGCCGCAGGATATGATGTGCGGGGAGCCGGAAAGATCTTTCATCATCATTTGGACGGAGCGTTTCACGATGACGACTCGTTCCAAGATTTCCAGCACCTGCATCCGCAGCAGTATCCGCCACAGAAACTAAACGGCGCTCCTGAGTACGGTTCTCGTAACACCGATTGGGGGCATTGGCCGAATCGGGTTGAGGACTCCATTGATTATCATACGGCAAGCTACTGCGTCAGAGCGCTGAGCGGCCCACCCGGCGAGAGACCGATGTTTCTCGCGTGCGGAATCTACAAACCTCATTCACCGTTTTTTGCTCCGGCCGAGTATCACAGGGCCTACGACGAGATTGGGCTACCCGCTAGAAAACCAGACGACTGGCATGACCTGCCGCTCGGCGCGGCTTCACTGATGCGCAAGACGAAGTGGTTTTGGCAGGGCATGATTAATGTCGAGAAGAACCGTGAAGGCTCCTATCAGGACTTCGTTCGAGCATACGCAGCTTGTACCTCGTTCGCCGATGTCCAGATTGGTCGCGTACTCGATGCGCTGGATAATAGCCCACGACGCGATAACACGATCGTCATCTTGTGGTCAGACCACGGATTCCATCTGGGAGAGAAAGACCACATCGAGAAATTCGCGTTGTGGGAAAAGAGCAATCACATTCCATTCATTGTGGTTGCTCCGGGTGTGACGAAACCAGGCAGCCGCTGCGATCGACCGGTCGATATGACCGCCCTTTATCCGACCTTGCTGGCACTGTGCGGCCTGCCCACTGACGCGAAATGCGACGGACACAACCTCATGCCGCTGCTACGTGATCCGAACGCGAAGTGGGATCGGCCCGCGCTGATGACCTACAGGCGATGCAATCACGCCGTGCGGAGTGCGCGCTGGCGCTACATTCGGTACGAGGACGGTAGCGAGGAACTCTACGACCACGATGCGGATCCAAACGAATGGTATAACCTTGCCGATGATGAACGATACTCGGGAGTCATTGCCTCCCATAAAAAGTGGCTGCCGACAACGGAGGCGAAACAATCGCCGGACCTGAAGAGACGTAGACCCAAGACTGAGGCCGGGCGATGAATCCAAACGAAGAATTGATCCCTGTCTTTTTTACGATCGCTGGCAAAGTGTTGTTAACTAGCGTCGTGACGCGAGAGGCAGCGATCCTACGCCACATGTTGCCTGTCGCTATCGAGCCGATATGGGAACTAACGGAGATACGCAACACCGGTTGGCACTCAGTTTCACCGACCAATTCGGAGCACAATCGATGATCGGATCGACATCGAACGCCGAGCTGTTGAGAGCCTTCCACACGGATGGATTCGTGGCGTTGCCACAGTTTGTCCGCGGTGAAGAATTAGCCGAACTGCATGCAAAGGTTGATCGCTTCATTCAAGACACCGTTCCCCAAATGCCACGGGAGAAACTTTTCTACGAAGACAAGGACGACGCCGCGACGCTGAAGCAGATTCAGCAGATGGGCGAACACGATCCTTGGTTTCATCAACTATTCACGAGTAGCCGGTTCAGGGAGGTTGCCGAGCTCCTGCTTAACGGGTCAGTCGTCCCCAAAAACATGCAGTACTTTAACAAACCGCCAGGCGTCGGCCAGCCAACCCCGCCGCATCAGGACGGTTACTACTTCATGCTCCAGCCATGTGAGGCCGTCACAATGTGGTTCGCGCTGGACGATGTCGATGAGGAGAACGGGTGCGTGCGCTACGTGCGTGGGTCACATCGGCACGGCATGCGCGACCATGCGCGCACTCAGACGCTCGGGTTTAGTCAGGGCATCGTTGATTTCCCGACCGATCAGGACCTCGCAGGTGAAATGGCGATTCCGGCACAGCCCGGCGACCTGCTGGTGCATCACGCAATGACCATCCACCGCGCCGACGGAAACCGATCGACAGCGCGATCGCGTCGAGCGTTGGGATTCATCTACTACAGCGATCGAGCCCAGGAAGATACCGAAGCTCACGCCGCGTATCAACGGCGACTCGCCGAGGAAATGAAGTCGCAGGGAAAGATCTAGCTTCCAATCGTTTTCGAAAGAGAAAATATGATGACAATACGCTCGCGACTTTCCATACTCTTGCTCTTGTACCTTTCGACAGCAACGTCGTTGACCGCTGCTAACTTACCGGTCGAAGGTACATTGGATTCATTTCTCGGTCAGTCGGAATTGACTGTCCAGCCGCTATTTCAAGGCGGCCGGTTTCCCAACATCGTCGTGACGCTCGACGGGACGGTTCTGGCAACGTGGGGAAACCCTCACGTACGCGCGAAGAGAAGCGAAGACGGCGGCCAGACTTGGAGTGATGATATTACGATCGCCAACTCGGGCATACATGGCGGCGGCACGACGGTCGATGAAACGACAGGCGACATCCTGGCCTTCGTCGAAGAGAAGCATCCGCCTGCACCGCTGACCGTTTACCGCAGCAAGGACGATGGAAAGACGTGGCAGGCGGAACCGGTAACGATTCATCCCGATAGCAAAGGAAAAACACCGTCCATGCACATGAACGAGCATGGCATCACGCTTCGGCATGGCAAACACAAAGCGCGGTTGCTGAGAGCATCGCGCCAGTACGGACAGGGCAATCGACCTGAGAGCTTGTTTCCGACGCATTACACTAACGCGATCTATAGTGATGACGGTGGCCAGACGTGGCGCACCAGCGATCCGTTTCCCGAAAACGGAACTGGCGAAGCCACCCTCGCTGAATTGTCCGATGGCCGGATCTATTACAACTCGCGGCGCCATTGGGCGCCCGAGGGCAAGAGCCCGTTACGGCGTTGGACGGCGTGGAGTGATGATGGCGGGGCAACATGGAAGGACGTTAAGTTTTGCGAAACGCTTCCGGACGGCCCGCAAGACACGAGCTACGGCTGCATGGGTGGGTTAGTTCGGCTGTCGATCAACGGCAAGGACATCCTGATCTACAGCAATTGCGACAGCCCCAAAGGCAGGAATCGTGGAACGGTCTGGGCAAGCTTTGACGGAGGAATAACGTGGCCCCTGAAACGACTGGTTTACGAAGGAAGCTTCGCCTACTCATCGCTCACAGCGGGCCGGCCCGGCACCCCCAGCGAAGGCTGGATCTATCTGCACTTTGAGAGCGGCGGTTCGAAAGTTGCGCGTTTCGATCTCAGCTGGGTGCTCGAGGGGACGACAACCGGCAATGGGGTTGTTCCCGAGGAACTGAATCGGTGAACAGATCAGTCTTCTTTGTCGGCACATTGCTGTTTGTGGTTGGCTCATGTCGCGCCGAGCAAGAGCAGCCGAAGCCCAACGTGTTGTTCCTCTGCGTTGACGACATGAAGGACTGGGTCAACTGCCTGGGCGGATATGAGGGCACAGTTCTTACTCCGAACATTGACAGGTTGGCGAAACGTGGCGTACTGTTTACCAACGCACACTGCGCATCGCCCAAGTGCGCTCCGTCGCGAGCCGCGATCATGACGGGGCTGAGGCCATCCACCTCCGGTCTTTACGACAATGGGCATTGGTGGCTGCCGAATCTGCCGGATGCGGTCACGATTCCAATGCAGTTTCGCCGCCACGGCTATCGCGTGATGGGGGCCGGCAAGGTGTTTCATCACACGGCAGGCAACCATCCGCCGAATCAGTGGGATGAATTTCAACGTTTGACGTTTCGTGAAGACCCCTGGTTTCGGAGCGTCAAGCTGAACTACCCATGGTCGGAATACGAGCCGCCACCGAGGGAATTTCCGTTCAGCGGCGTCCATGGCCTTGGTCACGAAAATGACTGGGGGGCGCTTCCCATTCCTGACGAAGCATTCGACGACGCGCAGACGACCAATTACGCTGTGCAGATTCTTGAGCGGAAGCTATCTGGCAGCCGGGCGTCCGAATCGGAGCCCTTTTTTCTCGCCTGCGGCTTGTTTCGTCCGCACCTGCCCTGGTATGTGCCGCAGCGGTATTTCGACATGTACTCCCTCGACGAAATTGTCTTGCCAACGACGCTGGAGAACGACCTTGATGATCTGCCCTCTGGCGGGCATGAGTTTGCCAAAGCACGACGGCGTGATTTCGAGAAAATCCAGAAGGCTGGAAAATGGAAACATGCTGTCCGCGGTTATCTAGCCAGCATTAGCTGCGTCGATGCGCGCCTCGGGCAGATTCTCGCCGCACTGGAAAACAGCACTCACACAAAGGACACAATCATCGTCCTCTGGTCGGATCACGGATGGCATCTCGGCGAAAAACACCACTGGCACAAGTCCACGCTGTGGGAAGAGGCGACCCGAGTCCCACTCATCATTGTCGCGCCAGGCTTAAAGCCAGGTGTGTGTGATCGGCCGGTGAGTTTGCTGGATATCTACCCGACACTGATGGAACTGACAGGCTTCGACGTCGACATGTCATTTGATGGCGTCTCGATCGTACCGTTGTTGCGGAATCCACGTGCCGAATGGGATCGTCCCGCCGTCATCGAATTCAGACGCGGCAATGCAGCAGTAAGGTCTGACAGATACCGCTATATACGCTACCGCAATGGAGGCGAAGAACTGTATGACCATCTGACCGACCCGCACGAATGGTACAACCTTGCGGCCAGCGCCGAGTACGCGTCGATCAAGAAACAACACGCGGACTGGATTGCGAAGGAATGGGCCGAATCGGCTCAGACAAAAGACGCGTTTCACTTCGACCCCAACGCTTTCACTTGGACGGATAAGAGTACCGGCAAAGTAACGCATGGAAGGGACCAATGAAACACACCATTATTCGCGCGATTGCGATCTTCATGCTGAGTTGGTTTGCAGCCACCATCGACGTGGCAATAGCCAATACATCACAGACCAATGTACTGCTGATACTGATTGATGATCTCGGTTGGAGAGATCTCGGCTGCTACGGCAGCGAATACTACCAGACTCCCAACATTGATCGGCTGGCTGCCGAAGGCATGCGGTTCACCAACGGCTACGCAGCCTGCAATGTCTGCTCCCCTACGAGAGCCGCCATCCTGACGGGCAAGTATCCAGCTCGCTTGCTACTTACCCAGTGGCTGCCTTCCGGACGCTGGAACCGCACGAAGCACAGACTCCGAGAAGGACGGTACGTCTCGAATTTGCCCTTGGAAGAGGTCACCATTGCCGAGTCGATGCGCGAAGCGGGCTATCGAACCGCCTTTATCGGTAAATGGCATCTTGGTACCGAAACGTACTACTACCCGCAGCACCAGGGGTTCGACGTCAACGTCGCGGGACGCGACTACGGTGCGCCCGGCAGCTACTTCTATCCCTTCCAAGGAAGCTGGCGAATTCCCACGACAGGCAAGACACTTCACAAGGAAACTCCGCTTTCAGGAAAGGAGGGCGACTATCTCGTTGATCGACTGGCGGAAGAAGCGGACACGTTCATCCGTAAGACTGCTGACAGACCATTCTTCTTGATGCTGTCGCATTACGCTGTTCACACACCTCTGCAAGGTAAGCCAAACAAGATTACCCGCTACGACCGAGTGTCGAAGCACAAGCGGCAGGGGAAGCCGGCATACGCGGCAATGGTCGAAAGCGTTGATGATAGTGTCGGCCGAGTGATGAAAACGCTGCGTGAGTTGGCAATCGATGAGCGGACACTCGTCATATTTACCAGCGATAACGGCGGATTTGCCGGAGCGACGGATAATGCCCCGCTACGTGCGAACAAGGGCTCTAACTACGAAGGCGGCATTCGAGTGCCTTTTATCGTCAAGTGGCCCAACCACACCAAGCCGGGCGCTGTATCCCAAGAACCAGTGATCAGTACGGACATCTACCCGACAATTCTCGCGGCAACCGGCCAGAGTCTGCGACCTCATCAACACATCGATGGCGAGAACCTCGTACCTCTCCTCGCTGAGACAGGCCCGATCAGTCGTGACGCCGTTTACTGGCACTACCCGCACTACAATCAGCACCCACAGAGCTTTCCGTCTAGCGTAGTTCGAGCCGGCAACTGGAAACTGATCGAAGCCTTCGAGACCGGCGAATTATCGCTCTATAACCTTGCCGACGATATCGGCGAAACAAACGATCTGTCGGCGAAGGAGCCGGCCAAAGTCGCCGAACTAAGCGAAAAGCTCGAAGCTTGGCGGAAACGCGTCGGCGCCGATCCGATGCGACCTAACCCCGAATCTATCGAAAAGTAGTATGGAACACCGAAGGATCGCAATCCTGCTTATCGCTATTCTGTGCGGCTCAGCCGTTTCCGCATCAGCTGCCAGACACCCCAACATTCTGTTGATCGTCTCCGAAGACAACGGCCCGGAGCTTGGCTGCTATGGCGATCCCTACGTCAAGACACCCGTGCTCGACAAACTGGCAGAAGAGGGCGTGCGGTTTCAAAACGCCTATGTTCCACAGGCCGGTTGCAGTCAGTCGCGCGCTGCTTTGCTAACCGGACTCTATCCTCACCAGAACGGACAAATCGGCTTGGCGACGTGGAACTTCCGGATGTACCGAGAGGACACACCCAACCTAGTCCGCAGCTTGCATCAGGCCGGCTATCGCACCGGCCTCATCGGTAAGCTGCACATCAACCCAGAGTCGGCGTTTCCGTTTGACTTCAAGAGGATTCCGTCATCGAATTTCAGCCGCAAGAACCTGGCCGACTACGCAAAGCACGCCGAAGCGTTCTTTGTTGCCGGCGACAAACCGTTCTTTCTGAGCGTCAACTATCCCGACGCCCACCGACCGTTTATTGATCAGGCTGGAGGACTTCCTACCGAACTACTCTCCGGCAGCGACGTCAAACCATTGGATTACTTCGGCCTTGACACCCCAGAATTGCGAGCACAGACCGCGAACTACTACAACTGCATGAACCGCCTCGACTCGCTGATTGGCGAATTACTCGATTCACTGATTCGATCAGGCAAGGCCGACGACACGCTTGTCGTCTACATGGGGGATCATGGTGCGGACATGTTGCGAGGCAAACGGACCTCGTACGAAGGCGGAGTCCGAGTTCCACTGATTATCCGCTGGCCGGAACGCGCGAAGGCAAACCTAGTCTGCCATGAACTTGTTTCGACGATAGACTTACTGCCGACCTTACTGGCCGCTGCAGACGAGAAACCAGCTGCTGACGTTCCGGGAAAGTCGCTGGTTCCCTTGCTGCAAGGCAAAAGAGCGCAATGGCGAGAGTACCTCTTTACTGAATTCCATCTGCATTCAGCACACAACTTCTACCCACAACGAACGATTCGAAATACTCGCTACAAGTTGATTCAGAATCTGATTCCCGGTCAAAGCAATCCTGGCTACAAATTTACGATTAACCGATTCTACGTTAATCTGCCCAAGACCATCGAGACCAGCGCCGCTCACATACGAGATTCCTACCACCGTATGGAGTTTCCACCCGCATTTGAACTCTACGACCTACAGACCGACCCGCACGAGTTTCATAATCTGGCTAGTGACGTGAAACACGCAGCAACGCTCGAGAAGTTGAAGGCGAGCCTAAACAGTTGGCGAAAACGGACAAGCGATCCTCTGCTGCACGCTGAAAACCTAAAGCAACTAAAGGCAGAAGTCGACCAGTGCCTTGTTGACGGCAACGCAGACAAATCCCGGCTCAAGCTGAAGTATCACGAGTATTTTTTCTTCAAAGGCAAATAGAGCATCTTGCGGATGGGAACCTCGCTTGTGTCAACAGCTAGGCTGCCAGACGGAATCCTGTGGAGCCAGCCGAGCCATTGAAAACACCTCCGTGCTGGTTGAAAGAGGTCACATCCGGTTTAGAAGCGTTGGTCCTGAGCACCAGCGAGGCTATCAGTACCCAAATTGCGGCATCGGTTGTCTGCCATGCAGAGATGGCAAACTCTAACAGATCGAGGTCCATGCCGTACGGGGATGGCGAGCGTTGTCCCGTGTGACGGAGGAGGACGTCGGCCGAATTGTGCTGCAACACTGTGCCGCAGGGGTAGTCCGAAAGTGATAATTCTGGCATGACCAACGTCGCGAAGGTATCATGAGGTCCGTCAGAATGTATGCTTTTCTACCGCAATAGCCAATCTTTGAGCGCGTGTCTTATGTGGATCCAGCCTCGGTTGCTGATGCAATTCTGTCTGTGGTGCGCTACCTTCTGTTTCATGTTTTCGGCATCGTTAAACGTTAGCGCCGTCAACGTACAGTGGGATGGTGAGGACGACGATAATTGGAACTGGGGCGTCAACTGGGATCTCACAATCTGTAACGGAATCTTCTGCGCTTTTGTGCCGCCCGGCGAAAACGACATTGCCTTTCTCAGCGACACGACCAACGGCAACCGCGTGGAGCTGAGCGCCGACGTGTTGGTCGATGGCGTTAGAATCCGCAACGGATTCACGGTGGATACCAACGGTCATCAGCTTCAAACCACCCCAGATTCCGCGTCGTCTGCCTCGTATATTGAAATCAACGGAAGCGAATCACGACTACTCGTCGAAGGCGACGGAGGTCCTGATCTCGATCTGATCACCAGCCGCTTTGAACTCTTTGCTGCCGGTGCCACGCTGCAACTGGACGACGCAAGCGCGATCGTCACTTCGGCTTCTGGCATGAGTAGTGCCGGGCCCGCCACTACCATACGCGGCAACGGAACCATCACATTTACCAACACGCCGGGAACCTCCCAGGTGGTGTTCGACCACGCGGGACTCATCGACGTCTGGCGCGGCGACTTGACGATCCGTGCCGAGAACGGCGGCATTCTCGATCTCGACGGATCGCTGGGCGACGATGGCATTCTGGAAGTCGACGACGGAGAGTTTTTCGGTATCAGCGGCTCGCGAACACTCCGCATCGAAGGCCCGCAACTGACGGCCTTCGACGGCGCCATTCGTATCGGGCGCGGGGATACCATCGATTTTGAGTTGCCCTGGCAACTAGGGCAGACCGACCAACCGGGAATTCCCGGCAGCGCCGCACTAAGAATGCGTGGTCGTACGGGGACGGCAACGGTCGCGGGTGCTGCGGTCACGGTCAAAGGCGGCGACACGTTCATCGACGTCGAATCAGGTACCGCCCGCTTTGAAGCGCCGATGGATATTCAGCATGCGACGCTAACCATGGCCAACGAGACGGGCATTCAGTTCGTCGGCGATACCACCTTTACTGGCGGCAGTTGGGCGATTGCCGACGATTCGACGATCGAAATCATCGGCGATGTCGAGTTGGGCGAGAATCTTGTCATCACGTCGGGCAACGACGTCGGCTACGATCTGATTGTGTCGGGCAGCCTCACCGTCCGCACCGATCCGTTCGACTGGGACGCGCGCCCGCAGGCTCACACGACCACCGTTCAGGGCGGAACGCTTCGCATTCTCTCTCCACAAATCGACACACTGGGCGGCACTATCGACGAGATCCCCGACAGAAACGACTTCGGCGGCGTGCTCAACCTCAACAGCGAACCAGGCAGGCCGGTGGTGTTGGAAGTTGCCACCGACGAGCCTTGGATACTCAGCAGGGAAATGTTCATCGACGCCACGGCCGACGATGTGCTGGTGGAAGGTGCTCAGTTGCGTGTTGGTTATACGCCGGCGGAATATCCGTTGGGGACACCTGAAACGCATCTGGTCGTGACGGGGGCCAACGCGGAAATCGCTGCGGACCTCTTTCTCAGCACTCGTGCAATCCTCGAGACCGATCCATCGACAGTCCTCAACGTGACGGGTGAGCTGGTGGTCTTCTCCGCTGCAAAAATGACCGGAGGCGGAACGATTCGCAGCAACCTGTTAGCCGACATCAACGCCAGCCTTCAGTTGTCGGACGTGCAGTTCGTCAACGCTGGTGAATTCTACCTGGACGGGAATTTTCCCGTGCCCGAGTCGGGAAGCCTCGACATTGACGGTTTCGAGCAGACCGCCGACGGGGTGTTCTACGTCGACCTGGGAGGCACCGCAATCCGCGATTTCGATCAGCTTGTGGTCAGCGGCTCCACCAACCTCGACGGGTTGTTGCAGGTATCTCTCGTTCGCGACTTCATGCCGGCGCTGGGCGATTCATTCGTGATCATTGACACCGCGGGATCGGCGTCGGGAACGTTTGTGGGCCTTGCCGAGGGAGCCCTGGTAGGCAACTTCGCGGGCGTGGACTTCTTTATTACCTACGTGGGCGGTGATGGAAACGACGTGGTGTTATTTTCCAGCGCGCCCGGCGATTTCGACGATGACGGCGATGTCGATGGATTCGACTTTCTAATGTGGCAAAGGGGCGAATCGCCCAACCCGCTCAGCCCGTCCGATCTGCTTGCCTGGCAGACCAACTACGGTGCCGCATCGCCACTCTCCGCGAGTTCGACCATTGTGCCAGAGCCGAGTGGTCTAGTTTTGGCGGCGATTTGCTCGCCGATGATCTGTTGGCGAGCCAGACGGACGACGTCCAAGATAGTCATCGTCGCTCATTAGGACGATTGCCTTGGAATTCGTTAGGCAAGATTCTCCTATTGCGTCGCGTCAACAGTTTCGGCAGCTACGTTGCACAAACAGGTTTTCTACCAGCGCCAATCTCCATGGACAAAGAAACCGACCCACAACTCAGGTGGCGTACGATTGACTGGATGGTGCTATCTGAGTCAAGAAGGTCTCCATTGATTGGAGTTAATTGGAATGGCGACAGAAGAGTCGTGATGAAAATTCCTCTTCGATAACCCTAGAAAGTACAACCAGTTTCGGACAAACAGAAATTGTTGTTCAGGCAATAATCACGTCGCGGAAGAGTTTCTGCTTTTTCTGAAGAGAACAGGAATAGTCGCGAAACCTTTTGCTCGCAGCGCTGTTTATCTCATAGAAGTTGATTGTCCACTGTGTTCTGGGGGACCCTAGGTGCGCGTTTCACTGCTCTTCTCGTCTTGCTTGCACTTCTCTCACTTTCGCTTGGGTCGAATGATGAGGTCGCCCACTAAGGGCACGAAGACTCTGTTCCCATGGGCAATTGGCCTAAGCAAAATCGGAGGACACCGGGGTCGGGGTTGTCGCCACAGAAGAGTTGCAGGCACGTTCTTCAGGCGACACGACAGATATCCGCATCAGTTCTTGGAAACTGTTTGATGAAACGAGCGGCACAAGCCCCAAGTCAGCAATTGACAATGTTAGCAGTGTTTTAGCCGACGTGAACTCAATCGCCTACAAATGTGTTGCTAAACAACACCAAAGATCACGACATGGCGTCAATCAACATAGATAGCATAGGTGTCTTTTCACGCAATGCTCTAGCTACATTCTACGAGACTCGTTTGTTGCGGGGTCTTGAACGTAGAGGATTTCGAAGCGTCTCAATGCTTGGAGAAAATTGTGGTAGCTGTTACTCGGAGTAGTTCCCGTTTTGCTCTGATCATAGGGATACTCGTCGTCAGCACAGTCCATTCTGCGTCTGGGCAGCCGAATATCATACACGTCATTGCCGACGACTTGGGCTGGACGGATTTGAGTACCGATCTGACCAACATGGGTAACGGCTCGGATTTCTATCAAACGCCCAACCTAGATCAGCTGGCCAGTGAGGGTATGGTTTTCACCAGCGCTTATGCCATGCCCACTTGCGTTCCAACTCGGATGGCTTTATTCACTGGTCAGTCGGGTGCTCGAACTCAGTCCTATTCTGTGGAGAGCATCGAGGGCAATGGAAACGATCTGTTGTTGGGTGCCGTCAACGTAAATAAGTTGCAGACCGCTACAACGACAATGGCCGAAACGCTCCAATCTGCTGGCTACACGACGGCACACTTCGGCAAGTTCCACATCGCCCAATCGGCCGCCGATATTACCGACCAGCATGGATTCGACTTCGACTTCGGCGGTGGCACTTCCGGAGCGCCTGGCAGCTTTTTTCCCGATCAACAAGGACCAAATTGGACCTATCGTAATCCGGTCGGCCCAGGTCTGGATGCCTATGCTGACCCGTACACGCAGGCCTACGTTGACGACAACCTCAAGCCGTACGCCAACGGTGCCGACGTTGACTCGCTGGTCGGTACGCCCAAACACCTCACGGACGCGACCATGGATGCGGCAATCGACTTCATCGACGGGCAACTCGGAGCCGGCAGTCCCTTCTATATGAACCTTGCATTACATGCTGTTCACACACCCATCGAATCCAGGCCCGATCTGGAAGCCAAGTTCAATCAAATCATTGCAAACAATGGTGGTACCTCGCCCGATCCACGACACAACAACGCGGGCTACGCCGGTTTACTGGAAGGCATAGACCAGTCCATCGGTAGATTAATGAATTATTTGCAAGACCCTGACGGTGACGGGAACTCCTCGGATAATATAGCGAATAACACACTGGTGATATTCTATGGCGACAACGGTGGTGCCGGCCAAGCGACAAGTAGCGCACCGTTGCGAAGCAACAAGGGCTCCAGCTATGAAGGTGGCACGCGTGTGCCCCTGATTGCCTGGATGCCGGGAACGGTGGCTGCGGGTTCATCTAGCGACGAGCCTGTGCAGCCGGTCGACTTCTATCCCACCTTCGCCGAGTTGGGTTCCGCCTCGTTGCCAGACCCAGTTGCGCAGCCACTTGATGGCGAGTCTCTGGTGGGATTACTTTCGGGGGCTGAAGAGCAACTTTCCCGCGACGGAGTCTATTTTCACTATCCCGGCTATGCAAATGCCAATCCTGGGCCCCTATCAAGCGTAGTCCTCGATGCTGGTACAACTCGATACAAACTCTTCTACTTGTACGAGAATCGTTCCTTCGAGTTCTACAATCTGGAGACAGACATCGGTGAGACAACTAACCTTGCTAATCGCGACATGACCGTATTTGAGTACAAAATGGCCGCGCGTGCAATTCGCTCACTTCGTAATTGGCTCGATGATAGTGGATCGATATACCCAACAGTTCGTGCTGATGGCACTGCCGTGCCACCTCCCCAACACGTTCCAGCAATGACGTTCTCGATGGGGCCGGATTTGGACGGGCTTACAGCAGGACAGGTCGATAAGTTAGGCGTCACAATGTCGCTCGACGCAGTTGGCTCCAATGCGTTGTTCGACTACGATGCTGCTGGTCTCGGCATAGCGTCAGGTCTTGATACGGGCGGAGCAGCTCAACGACAGCGTGTGAACGGATCACTTGCTATTACTGAGGCCATCGAGTTTTCCTTTGATAAGGATGTCATGCTCAAGTCTCTTGCGCTGGGTGGCTTGAGTATTGGGGGATCTGAATCCGTTGTGCTTCGCTTCGTCTCGGGCGACAATCCCTTCAGCGGGTTGTTTGGATACGATACTGGCGGTTTCACGTTGGGTGCCGACTCACTCACTTTTGGTGCCAGTAGTGCTTCCAGCAGCGAGTTTCTCCTGGAGTTCGGCACACTTAGCCAGGACGAGATTTTTCTCACTGCCGGGACGGTACTCTCACTCACTGCCGATCCTGCAGTTGGTGGCGGGTTGGTGCTCGACTCCGTATCAGTCGCCAGGCCATTGGCATCAATTGACGAGATCCTGTTAGACTATAATCTCGACGGCAGCATTGACGGTGGCGATCTCGCTGTTTGGGAGTCGACCTACGCATCGACGTCTGACCTACGCGCCGATGGCGACGCGGATGGTGTTGTCACGGGCAGTGACTTCCTGCTTTGGCAACGCAATCAAGGAACTTCCAGTCCTGTCGTCTCGACGTTAGCAGCGACCGTCCCTGAGCCTGATAGCTTGATCCTAGTGATTACCATGACTCCGACCTTGATCAGAATTCGGATGGGTTCCAGGCTTCTCTAGCTTAAGACACGCTGACGAAGTCGCGATTTTGCTTAGGTCGGTTGGCCGGTTGCGCGCAGCAAGTCATCTTGAGTCATTCCGGCGGGAGTTCGGGCAAATTAGGCAAGTTCGCCCTGATCGCTCAAGAAACGTCGCAAGCCGTTACGGCAGAAGAGTTTAACGGAGCGGAGGACAGGGGACTCGAACCCCCAACCCCTTGCGGGGCACCTGATTTCGAGTCAGGCTGCTAGCCAATTCGCGTATCCTCCGGGCTCCCTCAATTTAGTGTTCCTGGCACGGCTGGGCAAGACGGTGCTGGACCGCCTGGGACGGGCTTCCTGGAATGTAAGACACACATCGCCCGAGCTGGGCTCACGCCAGCAGCGACGACAGCACTTCGCCGTGGACGTCGGTCAGGCGGTAGTCGCGGCCTTGGTAGCGGTAGGTCAGCCGTTCGTGGTTGATGCCGACCAGATGCAGGATCGTCGCGTGCAGGTCGTGTACCGAAACAGGGTTGTCGACGATGTTGTACGAAAAGTCGTCGGTCGCCCCGTAGGTGACGCCGGGTTTGATCCCGCCGCCCGCCATCCAAATCGTGAAGCAGCGGGGATGATGGTCGCGACCGTAGGTCGTTGGCGTGAGCGCACCCTGAGAATACACCGTGCGGCCGAACTCGCCGCCCCACACGACGAGCGTGTCGTCGAGCATGCCGCGTTGCTCCAAATCGATGAGCAGTGCGGCCGAGGCCTGGTCGGTGTCGTAGCACTGACCCGGGAGTTGCTGAGGCAAGGAACCATGTTGATCCCAACCCATGTGAAACAACTGAATGAATCTGACGTCGCGCTCGGCAAGCCGCCGCGCAAGCAGCGCATTCGCGGCGTAAGTACCCGGTTTGCGGACCTCGGGGCCATACAAATCGAGAATATGTTCAGGTTCGTCGGAGATGTCGGTCAGCGTCGGCACACTCGTCTGCATACGATAGGCCATTTCGTACTGCGCGATACGACTTTGGATTTCGTGGTCGCCCTTCTGGTCAAAACTGTCTTGATTCAGTGCTGCCAGTTCATCCAGCATGCCCCGCCGCATCTCGCGCGGCAGTCCGGCTGGGTCGTTGAGATAGAGCACAGGATCCGCCGCCGAACGCAACTTCACGCCCGCATGCGTGGTGGGCATGAAACCCGAACCCCACAGGCGGTTGTATAGTGGCTGGCACGAAGGTCGCCCGGTGCCGCGCGAGGCCAGCGCGATGAAGGCGGGCAGGTCGCGGTTCTCGCTGCCCAGTCCGTAGCTCATCCAAGCTCCGATGCTGGGACGACCGGCAAGTTGGAAGCCAGTCTGAAAGAAGGTGATTGCTGGATCGTGATTGATCTGCTCGGTGTGCATCGATCGGACGATGCACAACTTGTCGGCCACTTTGCTCAGATGGGGGAATAACTCGCTGATCTCGGCCCCACTTTGGCCGTGTCGACGAAACTTGTAGATGGAGTTGGCAACCGGAAACGATTTCTGCCCGCTGGTCATGCCGGTCAGCCGTTGTCCCATGCGAATTGACTCGGGCAGGTCGACGCCGCGCATCTTGTCCATCGCGGGTTTGAAATCGAACAGGTCCAGCTGCGAGGGTCCGCCCGACTGGAACATGTAAATCACACGTTTCGCGCGTGGCGCGAAGTGCGGCGTCGGCAGGCTGGCAGCCGAAGCACTCGTCGTCGAAGCACCAATCAACGATCCCAGTGCCGCCGCACCAATGCCTCGTGCGGAGCGAGAGAAGAAGTGGCGACGGTTTTCGATCAGCAAATGTTCAAACTGTGGGTCCATGCGGCTACTCGCGATTTACGGTTTCGTCGAGATTCAGAATGTTCATGACGCACGTGGAGAGCGCCGCTAACCGAGGTCGGTCAAGTGTCTCGTCGACTGCGGACGCGCCCTGCTGCAGCAGCTCTTCAGCAGACTCGGGCTCGGCGCGGTAGTAATCAAGCCGCTTCTGATAACCGGTCAGTAGCGTCGACCGCTCAAAATCATTGGGCTCACGGGCCAACAGAGTTCGAAACGCAAATTCAATCTGTTGTGCGGGCCCATCGCTAGCGAGCATGGCGCGTTCAGCAAGCTTGCGACTTGCTTCGACGTAGGTCACATCGTTCATTAGCGCGAGCGCCTGGAGGGGTGTGTTGGTTCGCGAACGGCTCAATACGCACGCTTCGCGGCTGGGCGCGTCGAACGTCTCCATCGTCGGAGGCGGCACGCTACGCTTCCAAAATGTGTACAGGCTACGACGGTAGAGATCTTCGCCGGAACCTTGGACGTAGAAGTCGGTCGTACGTTCCTTGCTCTGAAACGAGATCTCTTTCCAGAGTCCTGCGGGTTGATACGGTTTCACCGAACGGCCGCCAATTTGTTCGACCAGCAACCCCGAGACAGCCAACGCCTGATCGCGAATCGCCTCGGCGGGCAATCGCAGCCGTGACATGCGGGCGAGCAGGACGTTGTCTGGATCTACCGCGTAGTGATGTGGATTGACTATCGACGCCTGCCGATAGGTGTTGCTAGTGACTAGCAGGCGCAGCAGCGCCTTGGTGTCCCAACCGTTGCGGGCATACTCAGTTGCCAACCAATCGAGCAACTCTGGATGACTGGGGTAGCTGCCCTGCATACCGAAGTCCTCGACCGTGGAAACCAGGCCGCGACCAAACAGCATATTCCAGTAGCGATTCACCATCACGCGAGCGGTGAGCGGATGTTTGCCGCTGACCAGCCATTGGGCGAACCCCAAGCGGTTTGACGGCGCAGCGGGTGGCAAATCGCCGAGGATGGCGCTCGGTACGGTAGGCTCGACGCGGTCGCCGGGTGCATTGTAGACGCCGCGTTTCAGGATATGTGTCGGTCGTGGCTCGGGCATCTCGCGCATGACCATGACATAGGTTGTGAACTGTTTCTCGAATTGTGAAAGTGCCTTGCGCGCGACGGTGACGGCACGTCGCTGATCGGCAGTCGACGGGGCGACGGTAGCGAAGTATTCGGCGAGTCGTTCGTGTGCTTTGTGTTCGCGCTGTTCGCGTGGCTCCTTGAGAATCTGTCGGATCTCCGTGGGCATCGCCGCAGCCGAAAGGACCGCTGGCTCAGCGTTCGACGAGGATATTCGAAACCGACCGATGCCGTGCTTCGGGAACTGCGACTTGTAAGCCATGCGAACTCGCAGCTTGTCGCCCGCTTGCAGTGTGGCAGCTTTCGCAAGTGAGAAAACAGCCGTGCGATTCTGACGTCGATTGTTCCCATCAACGGCCCAGCCGGTCTTTGGTTTGTCGTCGATCGCCTGTGCAATCCCGTAGTTCGGTTGCTCATAGTCGGCCGACGCTGAGGCAATCTCGACGGACTCAGGCTGTTTGTTGCCGGCACGCAGTAACTCCACCACGAAATCAGTGAGCACGATGTTGCCGCCACCCGACGAGAGTTTACCACCAGACAGCGTCTCGTGCGTCAGTGCTTCAAGTCGCACGGCTGTCAGTTGCGTGATATCGCTTGACTCGACTTCAAATTCATACGTGGGCCGTGCGTCGCCGGCTCCGCTTACCAAGTACGAATGGTCGTCAAGTCGGTCGAAACGAAGATCCGAGTCGGCTGCCACTCTATCTGCCGTCGCGACCTGCCACGACGATTCGGCCCGAGCGATTTGCTCCATCGCCTGCTGCTCCCACTCGAGCTGCTCGTCATCAAGCTCGCTACTCGCGGCAGTCAGTTCCGCTTCGGCATCGGTCACTGCTTGCTGATGGGCGAAGAACTCTTGCTCCTTGCCACGCACCGCTACGCGCATGTAGGGTTCGGCAAAGCCTTTGCGTCCCTCCTTGCCCTTCTCAGGCACACCGTTGAAGAACGCAAACATGCTATAGAAGTCTCGTTGAGAGAACGGATCGTACTTGTGATCGTGACATCGCGCGCAGCCCATGGTGAGACCCATCCAAGTGGCCGAAGTGGTTTCGACACGATCGACGATGTACTCGACAAGATACTCTTGCGGGATGATTCCTGCCTCATCGTTGATCCGGTGATTTCGGTTGAAACCGGTTGCGATTAGTTGCTCGGTCGACGGATTCGGCAACAGGTCGCCAGCGAGCTGCTCAATAGTGAACTGATCGAAAGGCATGTTTTGGTTGTAGGCATCGATGACCCAGCTGCGCCAACGCCACTGGTAGCGTTCCCAGTCGGCCTGGTAGCCCATCGTGTCGGCGTAGCGTGCCGCATCGAGCCATTCCTGTGCCATCCGTTCGCCGTATCGAGGCGAGGCAAGCAGCCGATCCACGACTTTCTCGTAGGCATCTGACGAGACATCCTCGACGAACGCATCAACCTCCGCCGGAGTCGGCGGTAGCCCAGTCAGATCGAGTGTCACGCGGCGAATCCACGTCGTTCGCTCGGCGGGCAACGAGGGCTGCAGACCTTCACGCTGGAGACGGGCCGCTACGAATGCATCGACGGGATTACGAATCCAATGCATCAGCTGACCCGCAACCTGCGGAGGACCAATCCGCTGGGGTGTTTGAAACGACCAGTGTTGCTCGTACTTGGCTCCTTGTTGAATCCACTGCTTCAGCAGCTTGACCTCCGCACCACTGAGCGTCTTGCCCGAGTCGGTAGGCGGCATGCGCAGATCTGGATCGTCACTGGTGATGCGGGCGACAAGTTCGCTTGCCTCAGGCTGCCCCGGCGTGACGGCCGTTTGGTACGCTGCCGAAGCGTCATCGAGTCGCAGATTGGCTTGCCGATGCTCTGGGTCTGGACCGTGGCAATGGTAACATCGATCGGAAAGCAACGGGCGAATATCGCGATTGAAGTTAATCGGTTCGCTCCCGATCGCCCGTTGAGGCGCGGAGCACGCCAGGCATAGGCTCAGGCTGACGAGACGAACGGCGATCGATTGCATGGCGGTCGAGGAAGTCGTTGGCGAACCAACGCAAATAATCGGTAGAAACTCACAGGCTAGTAGGCTTACATTTTAACAGGTGCGGTTAACGTTGAAAAACTGCCCCAATTGCGGTGATTTCCGGTGTTGCTGCGTCCCTGTCGAACCGAGCGGCCGGTAGTTGATTGTTATGACTTGGCAAGGAGAACGACCGCGCTTGACAAGCTTTGACATGTGGCAGTTCCCAGTAGTGGTCCCTTAGAATCGTTACCGTTTACCTCGCATGCCTCAGCGGAGCGCCAACCGTACTACTTGCCTCAAGCTGTCGCACAATGTGCCGAAGTGCACAGCGGAAACAGATTTAGCGGTTCCGCACGCTGTTCCATGTTTGTCAGGGACCAACATTTTCTTCTTCGCGTGCTAGCAGCGGGGCCGATATCTAGGTTTATCCTGCAGTATCTCCCCCTCCCCCGTTCCGCAGCGAGGCATCGCATGGCAAGCCCCAAGACAATCCGTATCGTGACGCGAGGCAAGAATGGTGAGCTTCGCACTCACGACTACAAACACGAAGAGACAGTAATGAAGATGCACACACAGATTGGCATCGACGATTGCAGCACGGATCTGAGTCTTCGTGGCATGCCGGTGTTTCGGGGTTTGATTGGCCCCATGCCCGAAGCGAAAGGAATCGTCAGATATGAGGCACCTGAAGTCTTCGAGAGTCTCACGAAAGAGTGGGGCGCAACCCCCACCCGAAAGTCACGACGTCGAACGAGCAAGACTTAGACCGCGAGAATGTGCCAAACCTGCAAACTCCAACACAAAAGGGCCGGGAACAGATTTGTTCCCGGCCCTTTTTTCTTTTCAGCTTGATAAGTCGTCAGAGCTTATCGGTAACCCGCTGGTGTTTGCCAGCCACCCGAACCTTGGCGCGGCGGATCGTTCTCCAAGGCTCGACCGCCAAGGGCGGCGCCCGGCCGTGCGGCAATCGTAGCCGAAGGGCTACTCAGCGGCTGGGCGCTTGCCAAAGTCGTCGATCCAGCGGAGGGATTCATCGCGACGCGCGTCGTCGTTTCCACTTCCGCGGTCTGATACGAAGTCACCGGCACCTGTACGGTTCGCGTCTGCGGTACCCAAGCAACCTGGTTGACCGGAATCTGCACGTTCGCGACCTGCGTACTCCAGGTCGTCACAGGACGCAGGTTATACGTCCAATACGGGGTGGAAAACGGATTCCAACGACCTCGAAGTTGCGAGTCCCACTGATAGGTCGTCGTCGGCACGCAGTAGAGTTGTTGGTGGTTGAGTGTGTTCGTCGTGAGCTGCTGCGTGTACACGGTCTGTTGCCGATCCTGCATGATCGTAACGGGGACCTGCCGCTGTGTCACTTGTTTGGTTTCTTGGTACCGCACGCCGTTCTGTACGACTTCGCGTACTTGCTGGCCGAAAGATGTTCCTTCACACATTCCACAGACCAACGCCAACATAGCGGCGGTCACTCGTCGAGTTTGATTCATCATGAGATTACCTCGGCGACATTTCTTTTCTTTGTTCCTAAGAAAAGACCGCCAGCGCGATGCGAAAAGCTTGAGCGCGCTTCCATGCGGCCAACATACGACATCATCCTATTTCATCGGCAACGCTTCGGCCGACGCATCAGCCGCACCAGCAACTACGTTCAGCTATCACAGCACAAGTTGGGCATTCTGTGAGTTTTGCTGACGTCCTGTTGGGGGGCTGCTAGCAGGGAATTCCGCATCAGCGTAGAATAAGTGGTCCCATTTATGTCGAACCACAAGCTGCGAGCGATCCATTGATCAAAGACCAACTCTTGGAGATTCTGCGCTGTCCTCATGACCAGTCCTCACTCACGCGGGCGGAACCAGAATTGGTCGAGCAAGCGAATCGCGCGATCGCCGCCGGGCAGCTTTGCAACTTGGCGGGGCAGAAACTCAAACGGCAAGTCGACGGCGGACTCGTTCGCGCGGCCGGTGATCTGATGTATCCGGTGGTCGATGCAATCCCGGTCATGCTTCCTGACGAAGCGATTGATCTTTCACAGCTGGACTGATTGCGAGGACCCTATGGCAGATACCATTTTCCAGAAGATCATCGATCGAGAAATCCCAGCCGACATCGTATTCGAGGACGATCATTGCTTGGCGTTCCGAGACGTCTCGCCACAGGCACCTACGCATGTGTTGGTGATCCCCAAGAAGCCTGTCGAATCGATCGACCAACTGGCCAACGAAGACGCTGAGTTGCTAGGTCATCTGTGGATTGTGATTCGCAATTTGGCCCAGGAGCTCAAGCTGGCCGACGGTTATCGAGTTGTTGTCAATTGCGGCGCCGACGGCGGTCAGACGGTCGATCACCTGCACTTCCATCTGCTTGGCGGCAGAGCACTCAGTTGGCCGCCCGGTTAATCAAGTCGGTGTGCGCCGAGTCGATGCAAGTTGGTTGTTTTTTCTAACCCAAGCTGCGACTCTGCCGGCGGTATTCAGCAGCGAGTAGATCTTCCAAGTATTGCTGATGATCAGGCAGCGCTGGGACTTCGGTCTGTAACCGCTGCGCAAGAACGGGCACGATTTTCTCCGTCAGTGCGGCTTGTTCACCGATCGAGAGTTGAGCCCAGCGATCCAGGATCGATTCGATGGTGGCGAAGTCGCTAGGCTGCGCGCGTTTGAGCATCGCCCCCGTGATTCTGAACTTGCTCTCGCTTGCCTGACGACTGCTTAGAATCTGGCGTACCGAGCTAATCTCAGGCGGCTCGTCCGACACAACGACCGTACCGGCGACCATGTCTCCGAATCGCTGCGATGATTTCGAGAGCACCGGTACCACCCACAACGGTGGCAGCTGATCGACAACTCGAAACAATGTGCGAATCAAGATGCTAACCGGGTCGAGCGAGAAACCGTCTGCCTTGACGACACGTATTTTTGACATCCGCTTGCCAATGGTTTGACCATGCAGAACGAGTTCGCTGAGGCCAAAGTAAAAAAAGCTGCCTAACGACCAGATCATCAGCCAGATTCCCATGAAGACCATTGAAAACTGCGATCCGTCCACGAAGCCGCCATTCCCACCGGCCTGTTCAAACATGTCTTCGAAAACTTCACCTGTTGATACACCGACAGCGATGAAAGCCACCAACAAGATGATACAGAAGATTGTCAAGAAGATATTGTCAGCGAACCAAGCCAAGAACCGAGTCCCTGGACCCGCGACCTGGTAGGATATCTTCACGTTTTCGGGGGTTTCAAACTTAACGCGTTGGTCCATCGTCTTCGATCTCGAAGGGCTCTATTGCCTGGTGGTGACGGTAACCGGACTATGCGATAATTACGCCGGTACTTTCAGCGATCTTGGAGAAACAACCAGTATGAGTGGTTTCGTATCTCGCAACAAGCCAGTGTGGGACCAGTTGGAACACCTTATCCAGCGCTATCGCAAATCGAGCCGCGGTTTGTCGCCCGAAGAACTGCGGCAGCTGGACGTTCTCTATCGGCAAACGACCATCCACCTCTCACAAGTTTCGACACGCAGCTCCGATAAACAGCTCGAAGACTACCTCAACAGCCTCGTTTCGGCCGCGCACGGGCTCATTTATTTGCCACCGCGTCGCTCGATGTGGTTGGGCTTGGTCACTTTCTTGCGCGAAGGCTTCGCCCGCTCGATCGCTCGCAATTGGAAATTCCATTGCATCTCCGCCGCGCTGATGACGTTTGGCGCACTGCTCGCCTATATCACCTCAGTCCAAGACCCGGAAGCCGCTTACGCATTGATGCCGCAGGGTGATGTGCGGCAGCCAGGAGCAAGCAAAGAACAACTGTTGCAGGTGCTGCGGTCGGGCCGCAACCAGGGTGGCGGTGAAAAGTTTATCTTCGCGTCTTTCTTGTTCAGTCATAACCTCAAAGTCGGGATCTTGGCCCTAGGCTTGGGTGTGCTCGCGGCGATTCCCACTGTTTTGCTGATGGTGTTTAACGGCATGATCCTGGGCTCGTTTGCGGCTATTCATCATCAGGCCGGCATCACGACCGAGTTTTGGGCCTGGATTCTCCCACACGGCGTAACCGAACTTGGTGCAATTGTCCTGTGCGGTGGGTGCGGACTGATGCTTGGCAAAGCGGTCGTCAGTCCTGGAATCATCTCGCGGACCGAATCCCTCCGACGTGCAGGCATTGAGGCAGGCATTATCTGCCTTGGCGTCGCGCTGATGCTGATCGCCGCTGCGATCATCGAAAGCTATCTGCGACAAAGCCACCTTTCGACATCCGCGAGAATGATGTTTGCCGCTGCGACCGCACTGTTTTGGGGCATTTACGTGTATGGCGGTTTTGCACGTGAAAAGGTCGATCAACAGCGCAAGGCTGAACTCGCTGCCGAACTCGATCAAGCCGCAGGTTCTCTAGAGTAAGTTCTGGGAGCGGAGGTCGATGAACTCGTTGATCAGCGGGACCGTCAGTTCACTTGGTTCGACATCCAGAATGTGCACCCCACTGTGCCGTAGCGTGTGCAACGCTTTCTGCCGCTGTTGGAGGAGCTGGAAAGCCACCGACTTGCGCGACCCGTCCAGGAGCGATGACATCGGGGCGTGCACGATCTTCTCCAGCAGTGGTGTTCGCAGCGCCGCGAACAACAATACATGACTCTTTGCCAAGCGAGCAAGCGACGTGCGAAAACGCGATGTCGTCTCTACATCGACAATATCGGAAATCACCACGATCAGCGATCGTCGCGGCTGACGAATCTGCAGCTCGGCGAACATGGCACCGAAGTCCGATTCGCGCCACTCGGACTGTAGGTTGTAGATGCTCTCCGCGATGATGTGCACGGAATTGATCCCCGACACGGGTGTGCGAAACCCACGGACGCGGTCATCGAAGAAGCCTACCCCGCAGCGATCACCGTGCTTCAGCGCCACTTCAGCGAGCAGCAGCGTCGAATCAACCGCACAGTCGAGCTTCGAGCCCGCGTCGGTTTCGGCACCCATCAGCCGGCCGCAGTCGACGATAATCATCACGTCACGATGTCGTTCGACCTGGTAGCGGCGCACGATCGGATGCCCTAACCGCGCCGTCGTTCGCCAATCAATGCGTCTGGGATCGTCACCCTGTCGAAACTCCGACAGCGATTCGAACTCAGTGCCGGCACCGCTCTGACGAGCCTTGGTCAGTTTATCGAGCATCAGCAGTTGGGCACGTTGATCCTCGCTCAACCCCTCTTGCGAGACGAACGTTTCGGGGAGCACTTTTAGCATCGCACGGCAATCATACGATTTCTGTGCCTCGAGTAGTTGCCACGGACCCCGCAATCGCAACCAAACCGGGCCGAGTTCGTATTGTCCGCGTTCAGGAATTCGCAACTCCGTCGTGGTGACGATGTTGCTCTCTGCCGGCACCCTGACCGGATGCGGTCGATGATCGGGGATTGCTTCGACCGGCAAGATATCACGCACGGTACCAACAACGGCCTCGGAGCCTTCGTTGGCAATCCCGACTTCACACGAGAACGAAAGGTCGCGACCAACGACCTGCGGCTGTGTTCGTGTAATCTTGATTTTCGCGTGCATCTCGCGTAGCGCGCGATACTCGCGGCGCGATGCAAGGGACAACGGAACCAGGGCCAGTAACAAGATCCAGCCTACCTGGGTAGCGGCAAAGGTAAGCGGCGAGCAGGCGGCGAGCACGACGATCGCGCGAATCAGATTCCGACCTGGGCGAATTTTCACCGCGGAACCTCGACCACTTCCAGCATGTTTGCCAGGACATCGTCGGTAGAGATCCCTTCCAACTCGGCCGACGGGCTCAGTACGACCCGGTGCCGCATCACCGGCGGCAGCGCCCGCTGAACGTCGTCGGGAGTCACGTAATCGCGACCTTCAAAACAAGCTAGGCTCTTGGCCGCCATCAGCAACATCAACCCCGAACGGGGACTGGCACCCACCGACAGCAGGTCATCCTCCCGCGTCGCCTGCAGCAGCTCGCATACGTAGCCTACGACCTCTTCGCGAATCTGCGTTTCTCGAATAGCCGTACGCGCTCCCAGAATGTCTTCCGGCTTTAAGATCCGTTGCACATTCATTTTCGCCGGATCCGATTGGCCACCGGTCGCGTGGTGTTCGGTCAAGACACGTTTTTCTTCTTCCGTCTCGGGATACGTAACGAGCACCTTGAACATAAAGCGATCCAGCTGAGCCAGCGGCAGTGGATAGGTGCCCTCCTGCTCGACCGGGTTCTGCGTGGCGAAGGTCATAAACGGCTCGGGCAGACTGTGTGAAACGCCGTCGTAGGTGACGTGCAGTTCCTGCATCGCCTCCAACAGTGCCGATTGGGTCCTTGCCGAGGCACGATTGATTTCGTCCGCCAGCAGGAAGTTCGTGAACACCGGCCCATGACGAAACTCGAATTGCCCCGTATCTTCGCGATAGATCGACGAACCGGTCACGTCGTTGGGCAAGAGATCAGGTGTCATCTGAATGCGGCGAAACTCCAAATCGAGCGTCGCGGCGATTGTGCGGACGAGCAATGTCTTTGCCGTTCCAGGAGGACCTTCCAGCAGGACGTGCCCGCTGCTGAACAGTGCAGCCAGTGCGAACTCGATCACTTCGTCCTGACCGTAGATGACTTTGCCAATCTCATCGCGAATCTGCTGGTAAATCAAGTTGAGAGACAATCGCTTACCTTTCGTGTTGCTTGGAGAATATCTTCGTGACGCGCACGCGGATCGCTGAGCACGCCGTCAGCAAACTTCAGAGCCGCTTCAAGTTGAGTCGCCTTCTGCGGCTGCCGACGCGCAAGGAGACCCAATATGATCTCGGTGTTTTGTTGTTGCGGCGGCAACCCTAGAATCTTGCTTAACTGCCACAGCACACCTTCACGCACCTGACGCAACATGAAATGGGCGCTGCCCCGGCCATTGAGCATGAACCGCGACATCGCCTCGACGTACTCGCCGATCGAGCGGCGCGAACTCGGCATGTCTACGCGGCTGGGCCCCAAGAAAATGGCTTGTCGCCAAATCCATAGGCCGACCACTGTGAGCATGCACACCGTAATCACCGCGTACGGTGGCTTCGACAGGAGCCAAAGCGCGTTGCCGCGCACCGTGAGGCCGTGATAGAACTCATCGAAGACCACCTCCGAACGGCCTCCAGAAATCAGGTGCACCAGCAGCACGCTATTGTCAGCAGCCCCTAGGTTCGCATTTGCTGCCAAATACGGATTGCTCACCACGACGACCTCGCCTTTTCCAAGCGGGAACTTCGCCGCCAAGACGTGAGGATCTTCATTCGCTGATGAGGTGACGGAGATTTGGGCCGTCGGTTGCAACTCGTCCGTGCTCACGGACCAGAATCGATCACTGGGAAGTTGAACTTGGGACGCGAAGGCCTCCATGGAATCCCACTCGCCGACGCCCTCAATCGCATAGCGGTCGGTGGGCCTTTCCTTGAGTTCGAAGACTTCGCGAAGCGCGTCACCAAAGTCTTCAGGTCCGTTGTTCTGGTTCTGCGTTCTGCTGCCAGCTCGGCCCTTGTTCGCATTGACCCCGCCATGCGAAACTTCCGCGATCGTAACCTCGTCCAATCCTAGTTCCCGCAGCAGGACGACCGGGACGCAATCGCAGTTTCGTTGCGAACACTGATAACAGAAACCCTCTTCTGAAAAACGGCCGGTCACATTCGGCGCTACCACCAGTCGGCCCCCTTCCCGGACCCACTGTGCGAGCGAGGTGAAATACGCTGGTTCGGTTTGCACGAGACGTGCTTTCGGATTCCACAGTACGTAGCTGATAGAATTTGGATCACCGTTGACGTTAGGAATCAGACTGCGATCAGTCTGATAATCCAACTCATCCAACAGCTCGTAGACTGCTCGATAGCCGTTGGTGCGTACGCCGTAAGTGTTGCCACCGATGATATCCCTTTCGTCATCGCCCCAAAACAGCGAGATGAGCGCACTCACCACTGAAAGCAGAGCGACGGCGATAATTGCAAAGATAACGCTACGCGCCGTTAGCATGGAACCCTGCTTTCGTCTGACGACGGATCTCCGCGTACGCTTCGCGACAACGGTAAAACTCCTCTTCCCGGCAGATGCCGTTGCCGTACCAGCCCTGGTCGATCACCTCGACAAACGACTGCAACGCCCCCACAAACGGTGATTTGCGATACCGACGCACATACTGCCGATTGGTTAGGCCCGGACTGAAGGGTCGCCCTTCCAACACCTGCAGATGCACCAGACTGGCCCGAAACAAGAACCTCACCGCGACAATATAGTCTTGCTGCGCAAACGCCTGCTGCGCCAGGTCCTCATATTCCTTTGCGCTGAGCTTGCGCTTCGAATCCATTGCGGAAGAGAATTGTACTGTCCGCGCGACCGGGCGGAGGACCGTCACGAGAGTATACAAGAGGTGCCCCACCAAGACGATCAGTAGCAGCACTAGACCGATCACCACGACCCAACGAAACCCCTCTGGCAAGCCATCCATCGCGTTGAACAGCCATCTGAACGGGTAGATCAACCACTCGAATAGCCAGACAAAGATATCGACGATCGTGTCGCCCATCCTTGTGTCGCGGTCGAGCTGGTATTCTCGCCGCTGCAGAATCTCCGCCGCCGTCCGGCGAATCGTCTCAGTATCAGGAGGAGGTTGAAGGTTCGCCATTGCAAGTAACCTGCCAGAACAGCGGTTTGGCTACATCGCGGGCTCTGATTCAGTAGGCTCCTGCGTTCCAATGTTCTCAGCAAGCAGGGTCAGGTCGAAGTTCTCGTTCTTGCAACGACAAGAAAAGTAGAATACGACAATTGCCACTGCCGAAAAGACGAACGCAACCGAACCCAGAACGGCTTGGACGGTTATTGCCACCTGGGGCTGCGGGATTACGGCCCCACCGATTCCTATGCCCCACTGAATGACGCCGACAACAAGGCTCAGCGCAAAGAACGTGCCGATATTGCCTTTCATCAACTTCTTACTCCGCGATAGAGCTGCTCTACCACTCTCTCCACCAATCACTACCGCGTGACTGGAAAGTGCAAACCAAAACGTGAAAATGATCCCAGGAACAATAAACAGAATGAATCCGCCAATAATTGCCAATGTTTGCAATATCCAGGTACCCAACAGAGGGAACAAGATACGTAGAGCATGCGAGTATGAGTTTCCAACGCTAGTTGATTTGCTCAAATAACATCGAGACACTGCATCAATTACCGCCGCATTGCAAATGGGAACGACAATGAATGCAAAGATGAGAGTCAGCGGCAGGGTCATCATCGCAGCCTGGGCTGCGGCTTCCTGATAAGCCCGAAAGTCTTCCATGTCTTGGCCTGCCGGCGGCGCTGGCATCATCGCATCGGTCGCAAATCCCTGGATCAGCACAAAGGGCAAGTAGCCGACGGCTACGATTCCAAAGAACAAACCGAAGTGATTCTTGGTTAGCTGCACAGCATGGTCGAGAATCTCACCCAAACTCAGCTCTTTGATTTGGTACTGCATTCGATTCCCCTACGAACATTGAAAGCTAATGGATCGTCGTCGCGAATGCTACTGTCGAGCCAGCAGACATCGAGCTACAGTCTAACCGATTGGCTACAACGTGACATAGTCATTTCGTCCCCAATTCGAGGGGATGCGAAAGAACAGGCCAATGACAGATTGGCACCTCACGCCCGTGCGAAGAGAACTCGGGCAGCCGGGTGGCATCGAGAGGAAAAGCGAGCGCATCCGGTAGGACTCGAACCTACAACCCTCGGTTTCGAAGACCGATATTCTATCCAATTGAACTACGGATGCGGGCCGGCCCGCACGGGGCGGGTAAGCATAGAAAATATTGTGGCTTTTTGCCCAACGAAGTAAAGGGCTAAACTCGCCTGTGGCTTAGGGTCGCCACGGCGTTCGCCCGTCTTTCTCACGCAGAAACTTGGCATCGACCTTCTGGTACCAATCGTGCAGTTGACGCCGCATCCGATTGACGCGCTGGGGCTGCTCGCTGGCCAGATCGTTGGCCTCGCCGACATCGTCTGCCAAGTTGTACAGATGGACGCGCCCATCTTCGTAGCGCTCAATCAGCTTATAATCACCAACGCGAATCGCGCCGCCGGGGATTCCCCCCTGATTGCTGTAGTGCGGATAATGCCAATAGAGAGCGTCTCGACCAAGTTGCTCACCGCGGAGCGCCGGCATCAAATCAACCCCATCGATCTTGTGCTGCAGCTCTATCTTCGCCGCAGCGGCGACCGTCGCGTAAAGATCAATGGAAGAGATCGGCTCGCTGCTAACCGATCCTGGTCGCGTGGCGCCGGGGTAACGGACTAGCCACGGCTCACGAATACCTCCCTCGTACACCCATCCTTTGCCGCCACGGAGCGGAAGATTGCTAGTCGGCGAACCTTCTGACGTCGACAACCCACCGTTATCGGATGTGAAAAATACGACCGTGTTGTCCGCGACACCCGAGTCTTCAAGTTGGTTTAGCACCTTGCCCACCGCCTGGTCCATCGCTTCGACCATCGCCGCGTAGACGGCGTGCTTCTGCAGTATACGCACCCGTCGCGGCTTGTCGCCGTAGACTTGTTCCTCGTCGGCGAACTCCTCGCCATCGATCGCCTCGGCTCTCGTCTTGTACTTTTCGACGAGATCTGGTCGACCCATCAGTGGCGTATGCACCGAGTAAAATGACAAGTAAGCGAGGAACGGCCGATCTTTGTTTTCCTTGATGAAGTTTGCTGTCTCGCGAGCCAGTCGGTCAGGCAAATGATCGCCAGGCGGACTGTCGACTTTCATTTGTGGATTTTTGAACGGCGAGAAGTACTTATTCCCGGTGTAAGGTCCACCTCGAAAAAAGCCGCCGATGTTGATGTCGAAGCCGCGGTTTTGTGGATAGAACTCTTCGCCCTTGCCCAAGTGCCACTTGCCGGCGAAAAACGTCGCGTAGCCCTGCTCTTTCAGCATTTGCGCGAGCGTGATTTCCTCAAGTGGCATCTCATCTCTCAGCACCGCATTTCTGAAGTTGCCAATTCGCTTACCCGAAAACCAATTGGTCGCGTCCACCCGTGACGGGTACTTGCCAGTCATGAGACTGTAACGGGTCGGCGAACAGACCGGATTGGCGGCATAACCATCGGTGAAGCGCATACCGGACGCTGCCAGACCGTCGATATTGGGCGTCTCGTAGAAGCAGTTAGGATTGTTCGCGCCAATATCCATATAGCCCAAATCGTCGACGAGAAAGACGACGAAATTCGGCGTGGTGGGCTTCGGGTCTTCGGCGCCACTGGCCCACTCAACCGGAGCTATCGCCAGAACGATGCAACACAACAAGTAGTAAAGTCGATCTCGCATTGGTTGCAGCTTCGTTTCGTATCGCGTGTGTCTCATCGCGCGCCGAGCTTGATGGATTCCGTGTAATCAGGCACGGCAAAACCCTCGCGATACTGACGGCGCAAGAATTGATTTGTCGCACTCGAATGCGTGCCAACAAACTGCTGTTGCTTCGCATCAAACTGCAAGCTCGCGCCCAAGTGCAACGTCTGAGAACCGCCATTGGCTTCGATAATGCCGTTCATCTGCCTCAGAATCTGCTCCGCTGATGTCGTACCGAACTCGATCGCGATCTGCTCCGCTGCGTGATGTCCCTGCGAAGTTGGTACGCGCGAGGCAACGTTGATCAGGTTACACCAAGTCGTCGAGTCGTTCCCCACGCTAATCGGTGCCATCAGCATTTCCTGGCTGTCGGCGCGAATCGCGTCAACGAAATTCTGCTGATGGTCGACGTTTCCGTTGTTGCCTTTGAATTCCTTGATCTGCTTTCCATCGGCATCGAACGCAACTGCCTTACCACGTTGGCCTTCCAATCTCCCAGCCGAACAATAGGCGATATAGCCGCTACGGGGGCCGGGGACTTTAGCTGGGGTGTTCTTGAACGGCAGATTCGATAGCGTCACTACCACAGGGACTCCGCCAGCGTCCAACACAGCAATGTGAACGTTGGGAGTGTTACCAGCGTCACTCCAGACAGCGCGAACACCGGCAGCTGTGATCGAGTTGGGGGCGGCAACCGAGTCAAGAAACACGTTGTTCCTCACGTCGTCCAGAATGTGGATGCCCCAGTTACCCATCTCACCAGAACCGGTATTCCAGTCCCAATGCCAATCATAATGCAATTTGTCGCGATACAGCGGCGTGTCTTGTGCCGGGCCCAGCCATAGGTTGTAGTCGACGCTCGCGGGTGGGATGAGCGGTTCCGATCTCTTGCCAATCGGCTCGCGCACACCGAATCGATTTACGCGGACGGACTCAACTTCGCCGAGCGTTTTATCCTCGTGCAGAAAGTTCTTAATTTCCGCCTGCATGGGATCACTGCGTTGTTGCGTACCGAGTTGGCAGATGCGTTGGGTTCGCTGTTGAGCGAGGACGACTTGCCGACCTTCCCACTCGTTGTGACCCAGCGGCTTCTCGACATAGACGTGCTTGCCCGACTCCATTGCCCAAATCGCAGCCAGGCAGTGCCAGTGGTTGCAAGTGGCGATCGCCACCGCGTCGATGTCGAGCGAATCGAACATCTGACGTAAGTCCGTACACTTCTGCGCAGTTGGGTACTTCTTGCCAAGCTCATCGACTAATGCCCGATCGACATCGCACAGTCCGGCCACCTTCACTCCAGGCAAACCCTGAAAAAGCCCTGCCAATTGCCCGCCGCGCCATCCGCACCCGACTACGCCCACGTTGATCTGCTCATTGGCGTTGTTGGCTAACAAGGAACGCGTGGGAAGCGAAACTGCAGTGCCGACAGCCACCGCACTTTGCAAAAAATTGCGTCGATTCACAGACTTCATGGCAGTTTTTGCCTCCGACGGTATCGAAGAGATCGGGTCCACATCAGCAAAAAGTATAGTCAATCACCGAGTCAATGTCGATTCATAGCGCCGGTTGCAGGAAGGGCCTGTTCGCGACACAAACGCTGCGATGCAAGGGCTTTTGGCATCAAGGCATCAGCGTTTCATTAACCTACCAACGGCCGATGATAATGGCCTGGGAGGAGCTAGATCAGATTTCACGTAGCCACAGTGCCGAATGAAGTCTTGCAGCAGAGCCCACTACCGACTCTTAGTGGAACGTGACACGGACAAGACGAAACCCAGCAACCCGCCCATTAACAGTAAGATCGAGTTTGGCTCCGGAACCGCTGCCAGTGACTGTTGTGTGGCGAGCGCGTTGCCAGCGTACATCGACTGCCAGATGGCCAAGTCTTCTGAGTCGACCTGCCCGTCGCGGTTAGCATCGCCTTCGGCGAGCGTCGTGCCGGTGCCCAGTCCGCGTTGCCAGGCGAGGAAGTCATCACCATCAACGTCACCATCCTGATCGAAGTCAGCGTCATCGCCAGCGACCAGGGTAACGCCCTCGATCACAATATCATCAAAGGCGAAAGCTTCGCTACCACCGTCTGTCGAGGCAACCAACTGGATCGTGAGCGTGTCGCCGATTTCATCGATTGAAGCACTAAGCGTCTGAAATAGATTCGATAGCTGCGTGGCATTGCCATCAATATCGTTCATCACCAGTGGATCGTTCAGCAGAAAACTATCACCATCAGCGAGCGTGTAGGTAGCCGATCCTGCCTCATCAACAGAAGACGTGAACAGCGCCATCGCTGGACCTTCATCGACGGCATAAGTCCACTCGAACGAGTCGGAACTACCTTCGAAATCGCCCATCGCCGCCATGTCGATCGAGATTGACAAATTACTCGCTCCGGCGATGTCAAACTCCCAAGTGGCCGTTCCCATGCCGGAGGGATTGTCGCCATTGACGATGTCCGTAATCCCGAACCAACCATCCGTCTTGGAAGCTTCGTCGACGATTCCCTGATTGTCGATGGGACTGCCATTGCCAGAAGCGTCCACCAGCGACGCTGGTATCGAGGAACTCACGCCTACTTCAAAACGCTCAAAGCCATCGCCACTACTGGAAAACGCACCTGGCAGTGGCGATTGAGTGAAACTATTCAGTCCGATCGGGTCGTCAAAATCGTCTCGCGCCAAAAACGGCACTTGGTTCACATCGCCGACGGCATAGCTCACAGGAATGTTGATCGTCGAGTTCGCCGCTCCCTGGCTGGTTGTAGTGACGGTGATCGTGCCGGTCCGAAGTCCTTCAACTGAGGTGTCGAACATAATCGAATGCGTCGTCGCACCGCTCAACGCGAGCTTTGTACCACTGCCGCTGCCGACCAGATCGCCGCTCACGCTGAAACTGTAATCCAATTCGTCGGCACCCGCAGCTAGAAGCGCGCTGGCCGCGTTTTCAATCATTAGATCAGCACTAAAACTCGCGCCCACCGGAATACTCGGAGGAATCTCCGCCAGTTGTGCGCTGAGTATCGCAGGCACTTGATAGTCTGCCACTACCGGCAGGTGGTCGCTGGCGGTCGTGAGTGCAGCTAGTACGTTGGCGGCTGCGCCAGTGCCTGTCGTAATCGCCTGGTTGAAATTGCCGTGGGTACCGTTGTTTCCGAACGCGCGGTAGCTGCCCGGAATATAGCTGAGCCCTTCGTCGTCCAGGAACTCATCAGTAACCAGCTGAAAATCAAATCGATCGTCCACCCCGCCGGTTACTTGACCCGGAAACTGCGACGAACTCGCCGGACTCTGCGTATGAGTACGCTTGATCGTAGGATTGCTGCTGTTGTTCCAAGAGCCGGGAGTGTCAATCGGGTCGAAGGCTTGTCCGTTGCCAGCAGACAAGAGCTCTGCATAGCTGCTTTCAAACGAGCTCCGCACATTGAAATCGCCAGCGTAGATGATATGCGTCCCCTCTCCCAACGCATCGGCACTCGTCCGTACGCCTTGAGCCTCAATCAATCGGCGATCCCGATCACTCGAGGAAGTCCCGGCCTTATAATGATTGTTGAACACAAAAAAGTCAGCGGCAGAATCGTAGCCAGCGGGGCGCAGCTGATACCGCAGGGTCTGGCGCGCCTGATTGCTCCCGTTTGCCGTCCCAAACGCGACCTCATTGACTAATTCAACCGTCTGCGTGTTGTACACTAGTCCTGGCCGACCTCCCGATCCTTCGAAGAAGAAATCTGCTGATGCGGCTCCGTTGATGTTTGACCGCGCGTACATCGTACGATTGATCGGGTCATAAATGTCGTTGAGCACATCGACAAACGATTGTGTCGAAGTCGCCATGAAGTGTTGCTCTTGCAGCAGCAAGACATCGATCGGCTTAGCAATCCCACCGACGTTTTCGTTGCCGATGGCCTCCAACACCGTGTCAGAGCCCGGGCGGGCGGTAAATGCGTCGAAGTCCGTGTTCGCCGTCGCGGTGTTGTACGTAACGATGCGCAGTTGTGCTCGCGCATTCGAGACTGCGCATGCCCACCACAGGCAAATCAGCAATCCCAAGAACCACAGATGTGGCGAAAAAAACTTCATAGACTCTGCTCCGACAGGCGATAAACTCTTGCCCTAATCTTCCATTAGACTATGCCACAAAAAACGAGGCAACGATTTATACCGGTTGGATCAGAGATATGTGCCAACTTAGCGCAACTTTATCGACATGATCGGATTCGCGACGTGCACGGCGACCAGAACACAAGTGATACAACTACCGACGTGATCGTCGTTGGCTCAGGCACAATCTCGGAGGTCAACAACGCGGACTGGGTGGCATACTGTTGCCGCCAAATCGTCAAATCGAGGTCGTCGACGATCATGTCCGCATTGGCATCGCCCTGATCTTGCCCAGTTCCCTGCATGAAACCTTGCTGCCACGTCAAATAGTCGCCGCCGTCGATGTCCAAATCGGAATCAAAATCGGCCGCCTCGCCCGCGGGCTCCACACTGCCAACCAAAGTAAGCTGTAGCTGCTCCAAGTTCGCGGCACCCGGAAGATCTTCGTCGGAGAAGCTCAAAGTGAAGGTGGTTAGAAAATCACCTGCGACAGACGTATCTAGCATCGCCGTAAATTCACGATTGGCGTCAACTTCCAAGGCATCGTCACCCGCGAAAGCACTCAGGTCGGTCGTCAGTGTTGCGCTATCTCCGCTCGCGAAGATCTCATCGAGTTCCAATGCAGCAGTGAAATCCGTTGTTGCTTCTAAATTGAAGAGGTCGAATGTCCAGGTTGGGGCCACTTCACCGAGCGTAACGGTACCAAAGTCGTGCGTCAGCACGTCGAGATCGATATCACTGGCGAACGACGGATTCGCGTGATCAATCACGTCGAGCGTGATGTCGATCACGTCGTCCGCGTCATTTGCGCCCCGCCCTGCCCCGCCGTCTGTGGTGATGTCCAGGTTGTCGATCGTCACGCTGCCAACAAGTTGCCCGGCCGAAGACGTGTCGGTGTCGAGCCCGACGCTCAGCGAAGCAGTGTCGACTCCGCCAGTGCGGAACGCATTGTAGGAGTCTACCTTGTTGCTTGTCCCCAAACCGGAAGTCATCACACGGTAGTACGTGCCGTCGTTGCCCGTCTTGTCGAGCGTGATCGGCTGATTCGAGGGCGTCGGAGCCCCTACGAAGACCCGACCAAGATCCACATGCGCCGTCGAGCCGCCATTTCCCTGCGGCGTCGTACCAGCAATCGCGATCTGGCTGTCGTTCTGCTGATCGACAAACACACTCCAAACGAATTCGGGGCGATCGACGTACGGATTCCGATTCCGTTGATAGCTATCGTAGATCACATCGTTCCGCCGCAGTTCGAACTCGTCGGGAGGCGCGGCGAAGTGCCATTCGATGAGCCGATTCAGATCGCCCATCGTGGTGCCGTTGATGCCAGGATTTCCGGCCACCAGCTCGAGGTCGTCGGTTGCACTATCAGAATTGTCGTAGCGCGTCGCCGTGTAAAACTGCTGCCGAGCAATCATTCCCGCATCGGCATCGCCGGGGTACCACTTGAGGCCGCCATCCGATACGGTGCCGTATCCTTGAGCTCCAAAAGCTCCCCCAAAGTTCAGGTGCCCACGGTCACTGTTCACGCTGATCGTCGAGGGCCGGAGCTGATGGAGGTCGCTGTTATCCGGCCCGGAGGAATCAACGCCCCGCGAGCGCGGCCAAGTGTGCTCACGATTCCATGCGCTGTGATTCGAAGCCGTCTGCGAAACGCGGTCGTAGACGAGAAGAATCCGGCTAGGGTTCGAAGGATCACGGTCAGTGACCTTCAGAATATTTCTTGTCGCTGAGTACGAGAATACCGTGTGGGCGTCGATGATGTTGTGCAACTGGCTCTTTAGCGTGACGCCGCTGCCGGTTGCCGAACTATAATACGTCGGCGGAGGATCATACGGACCGGCGACGCAGGGTGCCACTCGCACAGCAATGGCCGGCACCAATGCCACTTGCAGTACCGTAAGGATTAGCCGCATCATCCGCCAACCGTTCACCAACAATCAAGCACCTTCAGCTTCTGTTCCGATAAAGAAAAAATTGGCCATGCTCCAAATTGGAGCACGGCCAATGTTCAGGACATACAAGCAGTCGAAGCAATCCGAAAATTACTTTCGACGTGCGAACGGCAAACATGCCAGAGCAACACCCATCAATGCGACCGACGTTGGCTCGGGGACCGCGGCCGCTGAGAGACCGCCGCTGGCTGGATACTGAGCCTGCCAATCTGGAATGAGCGCAGGATTGGTCTGCTGAATCAGTAGGAAGTCGGCGCCGTCGACGTCACCATCGTTGTCGAGATCCACGTCGGCTAGAGTATCGACTGTGAAGGTGCCAGGCGTACCAACATCGCCTCCCGCATGGAAAACGACCATTCCCGTCCCGCCGGATACCTCGGCAGCATTGAACGAGCCGATCAAATCACCTTGAGCCGCATTGTCCCAGTTCACTCCGTCCGTTGTGTCCAGATCAAGGCCACCGAGCGTGATCGAAGGTCCTTGCGACAACGCTGGGAAGCCTGCGGCCTCGTCATACGCCTGCGAGACGATCGTATTGCTGTGCACATTGTGGTCGTCACTGTAGCTGGCGAAGCTGTTCCACAGTCCAACGGTATCGCTACCGTTATTCAGTGCCATCGCACCCCAGTTCGTGACGGGGATCAAGTTCAGCGTATCGCCCCAGGCAGTCTCAAAGTCGTCCTGCAAAGTTTCGTCTGCATTGAACAAAACTGCCGTCTCACCGGCTGCAATCATCCCGGACGCAATGTTGGCACTCTCGTGTGCCGTGTTGTTGATATCGTCCACCACATAGCCAGCCAGATTGATCGTGGCATCTGTCGTGTTGTAGATTTCGATCCATTCCCAAGGACGTTCGGGACTGGCTCCCGAATCGTAGAGAATTTCCGTGATCATCAGGTCAGGAGCATTAGCGGGTGCCGTGCCGGCAGGCGCGATACCTGGATTGCCAATGTCGCTGGTACTATTGATGATGCCGGGAACCTGAACCTCGACGCTCGTTACCGTGTTTGGACCGGCTTCGTTCAACGACCAATTGCTGCCCACCTGATTGCTACCGTTGCCGCTCCATTCAATCGATCCGGCGCCATCATCGGCGGGAAAGTCCGTCGAATAATTGATGCTGAACGCCGCGTTGGCGAAGCTAGTCACGCGGTTGGTAAACACCCCAGGTTCGTTGATTGGATCGTCTTCGACCGGCGAGATGTCTGCGGCATAGTCAGACGCATTTGCCCAGAACGCAATCGACTGGCCGTCGGACCCTGTCGAGTTACTTAAGCCCGGCCAGAAGCTGGCCGAAATCACCGGAACCGAGGGAGCTAGTCCCCAAGCGGCCCGAAAATTCTCATCAACGTAGTTCTGCGCATTGCCGGTTTGGATAAACCCGTCGTAGATGACGGCCACTTCGCCAGCACCGATCACGGTGTTTGCGGCATTAACGCTGTCAATCGTTGGGTTAGGGCTTGCTACCTCTGCATCCATAAGGTTGAAGCCCAAGTACCCATCTAGGTCGACAGCCGATCCGCCGGTATTGCGAACTTCGATCCATTCCCAAACACCATCGTTGTTGGGATTGAACATGATTTCGGTGATCTCAAGTTGTGCGTGTGTCAGAGGTGTCATGGCCAGCATGCTCAACGCAGCTAGCGTCACGCCTATCCCTTTCGTCACGCCCAATGAGAATCTTCGCGGTCGTTTGCTCATGATAATTCCTTACAAGAAAAATATACTTCTAAGCCCTATTCCGTCTGCTAATGAAATACATCGTGCCCAGACCGCAGCACAGCAACAAAGTGCTCGGCTCTGGAACCGCCGCATTGGCGGCCGCCAACGAGCCGACCCCTGTGCCATAGTTACTCTGCCAAGCCGTCAGGCCACCTGGGGTTCCATCATCGCGCTGCCATGCCAAGAAGTCAGCGCCGTCGACATCGCCGTCGCCGTCAAAATCACCAGGCGTGGTGCCGATGATGCTTTGCAACTCGACGATATCGTCGTTGTCGATCACGCCATCGCCGGTGAGGTCATACCACTCGTCCAACAACGCAGTCGGGGCAGCGACTGCATCACCAAGCGCCGTGAGGTCGCCGCTATCGACCATGCCGTCGTTATTGATATCGCCACGCGTAAAGACAAGCGATGTGCCTTCGTTAAAGATGCCGATATCAAAGGGATTCAACTCGTGGTAGACGATCGTGCCAGTAGCTGGGTCAAAGACGTAAATGTCTTCGGCGAATCCAGTGTCCTGATCAATGATGTAAAGGTAGCCTGTGCTCTTGTCATAGGTAACGCGCGTCGTGTTCGTGACGGCATCGTCATTGTCATTCCCTTCCTCAGCGGATATCGGGAGGAAAGCCGACACCGTGTACGGATCGGTGTCGTCAAAGCCTGTCCCCGCAGGACCAGCAGCCAACACCTCATTCTCGCCACTGCTATCGGAATCAGGGCTGTCATAGCTTTCGATGCCCACGGTAATGACGCGAGCCTCTTGGGCCGTCTCGCCGCCGGCGCCCGTCGGAGGGACGGTACTGCCAATTGTTACGTCGAAGAAGCCATTCTCAACGATCACTAGATTGCCGTCTTTGTCCACGAACAACGCATCGACTTCGGCGTCGTTAGACAATGGATCGACCGTCGGGTCTTCGGCTAATCCGAACTGTGTTGCCAGTGCGGGACCAGTTCCACCTTCCAGCGTATTGGCGAGTTCCCTCTTGGTCGCGGTCGGCCCTCCGACAGCGTTCAAATCGATTTCGTAGAACGCGATATCATCACCCCCGCCATCCGAGTCGGCCGCCCATACGCCCAAAACACCATCATGATTGACGAGTGTAAAGCCCGCAGGATTGGTTTCTGTACCGGGATCCAGTTCCAATCGACCGGCAACAGTTGATTCCCAAGACTCAGTGTTGGATACACTGTTGTAGCCACCCTCTTGATTTGGAGGAGCTGGGAACGGTGGGGTCGGCGTCGTCGCATTCCCTTGTGTGTCGCTAACGCGACTAAGAATCTTGATTGCGAAGTCTTCATCGGCTGGAGTCGTCGTACCGATGTTGGCATCCATCAACACCAAGGTCTCAGGATTGACAAACTCTAGCTGGTAATCGAAAAACGATGCCGGTGATTGGGCCCGCCCCGGCTCGCCAACCTTCTGAAAGGCTCCGTCGAGATGAATCGTTGTCACGCCCGACGGATGCGGAATGTTGTTCGCCAGGCCATCTGCCACACCATCGAACAGCGGACTGCCGATGTCCTGTAGAATCTGTTCAGTGATAACCTCGGTCGTAAGGGCAGTTGGTGCGTAGATCGTCCCCTTTTCTCGTTCATTGGTGACGAAATCCGCCAAGATCTCTTGGTAGTCGATGCGATACAAATCGAAATCGCCTTGTGAGTCGCCTACCGGATCGACAGCCGGTGGGGTGCCACTGTCGAATGCCGCCGCATAGATCGTTCCGTTGGCCGGGTTAACAGTGAGTGCTGAGAACTCCTCGCGGTTACCGAAAGGCAAACCCTCTGGCAAATTGTTCAGTTCCCCTTGAAAAATCTCGAACCCCATCCAGACCGCGAACAAGGGATCGTTATCAAAGACCCCTGACGTGGCTCCGTTGCCAATGTCGGTGACATCGTAGAACAGGATCGAATCCGAAGGGGCACCGGCGATCTCGCCGACTCCGTTGGGTTGCACCTGAGAAATCGCCATGATTTTTTGCGGCATGGCGTGAACGAAAGCCGGACTCAGTACCATGGAAAGTAGCGACGCGAACCAAATCGTGCTTGCGAGTCGCGTGGTCATATCAAATACTCCTAGCTGGGGCGGAATCTTCTCTGTGGCGAGCATTGCAGCTCGCGTGCCTCTCGATGCCCTGACAGCACATCTCGAAGTTCCGTCGATTTCCTTGTGGCGAGATGTGGGGATAAAACGACAAAGCGAGCCGCCGCCTGAAAGACCGACGGCGGCCCGCAAAACTATTCAATCAATTGCCTGCAGAACGCATCACTGCGTGTCTCAGGCCAAGGCAACTAAGCTACGCGACGTCGCGAAGCGGCAACCCCAGCCAACGCGAGCAGTGACATGGCTGCGGTGGTTGGCTCTGGAATTCGAATATTCGATCCGTTCATTGCATTCCGTAGAACGCTATCGAAATCGTCACCGAAAGCCACCGAATCGACCAAGATTTCGTGATCGCCACCGCCGGAACTGAAATCCTGACGGAGCGCTAGATTGTTGATCAATGTGAACGCGCCCGCGGAGTTTATGTCAGTGATCTTGGTACTATTGATGTCGGTCGGATTCACCCACAGATTCGATTCACCGGAGTCGACTGCGTAGGAGACAACGATCTTGTATTGCTCGCCGAAGCTGAGATCAGAACCCCAAGCAACAGCCTGCCCGCCGGAAGTGGCCGACAAGCCAAACGTAAACCCAGCTCCACCAACACCCGCGTTAGGATCATCGACATACGCTCTGCCACGGAAGCCGAAGCCATCGTCTTTGAAGTGCATGAAGTAATCATTGTTTAGGCCATCCACCTGTGGGTTGGCCCGCTCATCATTCACCGTTACCAACGCCGCGTAGTACCATGTCTCACCGAGGCCAATCTCAGGTCCAGTAACTGCCAGACTTGAATCCTCGTAAGCGGGATTGCCAGATTTGATGACTGCTTGCTCAGACTCGACGCCAATCGGAATCGGAAAGAAGTTCGGGGTATTGTGCGAACGCCAAAGTCCTCCCGACACGTTATCACCGGTACCGTCGGGGCCGTTGGTTGGATCGTAAGCTGTCAGATCACCATCCGCGTAGCTAAATGTGTCGCTAAAAAAAGTCGCTGCCTGAGCAGATGCAGCGGCGAACACCACCATCGCGATGGCAGCAGAAAACAAACTGGTACATCTCATTAGAACTTCTCCCAAAACAAAAAACCCATGCGTGGACACAATCTCAGAGCGATTCGCGGTCAAGAGTCACCCGCCAAAAGCAACCTGAGCATGAAACTCGACGGAACTCGACAGACGGCCGGAATCTCCACCCTTCGGGCGTGATAGAACCATCCGCACTTCAACCTATGATATACAGCGATTGTGACGATTAGGCGAACAATGGGAAGAAGAAATAGAGATTTTCTGCCGATTTACGGCAACTACCCACATCGGAAGCGATTGGGCCTGGGCCAGCTATTCTGCCACATTGCGGCCTGACTTGTCCGGGGTGCTCAGAAGTTCTTAGCGTGACAGATCTTACGAGAAGTAGTTCAGCAGTTCACAATCGTTCACGTGTTGAAACAAATTTTCTTACCGACAGCCGGAGCTCCAAGATGTGTCAACGGAATCCGTTATCCCACATTGGCATCTGCGTTGCTCAGATCACCCTCGTTTTGGCCAGCTTGGCCAGTGCGGAAACTGTGAGATTTGCCACATTCAACGTCTCGCTCTATGACAAGTCTCCTGGCAGACTCGCCCAGCGATTGGCAACTCGCGACGATGTACAGGCTCGTACCATCGCGGAAATCATCCAACGAGTCCGCCCCGATGTGCTGCTGCTCAACGAGTTCGACTACGAGCCACACGACTCGGCCATCCAGGATTTCCTCACCAACTATCTGGCTGTCGGCCAGCACGTCTCGCAATCGCCCGACGGACCTGCCCAGCCGATCGAGTACGCCCATAGATTCAGAGCCGCTTCCAACACCGGCGTCTCGTCTGGCTTCGATCTCGATCGTGATGGCACTGCGCAGCAAACGCCAGGCGATAGCCAATACGGTGGTGACTGTTGGGGCTATGGCGAGTATCCAGGCAAGTATGCAATGGTGCTGCTTTCTCAGTATCCCATTGATTCCAAGGCAGTTAGGACATTTCAGCGTTTCCGTTGGCGCGACATGCCCGCAGCGCGATTGCCAGACGACCTAGAAACAGCCGCACCGCGCGATTGGTATTCTGGAAAGATCTTGGAACAATTCCCACTTTCCTCCAAATCGCACTGGGATGTACCGATTCGGATCACGGGGCAAACGCTGCACGTCCTCGCATCGCACCCCACGCCACCGACCTATGATGGCCCAGAAGATCGCAACGGTCGCCGCAACCACGATGAGATCCGCTTCTGGGTCGACTACATCGATCCGGACTCATCAGGATACATTTATGACGACCAAGGCCAGCGAGGCGGCCTGCCCTTGGGAGAGAAGTTTGTCGTAATGGGCGACCTCAACGGCGACCCCGCTGACGGCGACGGTGCCGAAGGGATCCAACGCCTGCTCAATTCGCCGCATGTGAATCCTATCCCGATCCCGGAGAGTGCAGGTGGCGCAGAACAAGCCCGGCTGCAGGGCGGAGCCAACGCGACCCATGTCGGCAAACCGAAATACGACACGCTCGATGCGGCAGACGCTGACGGCCCCGGCAACTTGCGAGTTGACTATGTAATCCCCGCAACGTCGCTCACGACACTTGCATCAGGCGTGTTTTGGCCCGAAAATAAAAAACGGCTGTTTTCGCTGGTCGGCACCTACCCGTTCCCCAGTTCGGATCACCGCCTCGTATGGATTGATATTGTGTTGCCAGTGGTTAGCGGTCAATAGTCAGCAGCCGGTAGATCGTGTGTGATCTACTGGCGAACCAAGCAGAGCGAGCTTGCTGATGGCTGCGCGCCAGAAAGAAAAAAGGGAAGAGCCATGGCTCAAGAGCATTTTCGCATTCCGAAGCGGGTCCGCGCTTTCACGCTAGTCGAATTGTTGGTCGTGATCGCGATCATCGGCGTTCTCGTTGCGCTACTACTCCCGGCCGTCCAGGCTGCCCGTGAAGCGGCCCGTCGCACCCAATGCATCAACAATCTCAAACAGATGGGGCTGGGCTCTGCGAACTACGAAAGTGCCCGTGGCGTTTTTCCTCCAGGTCGCCAGTTTCCGGACTTAGAAATTGGCGGCGAGATCCAGAGAGGGTATACCACCTATCCATCATCACTTAGCCCGAACGACCGAGGCGGCTTCTATTCAGTGCACATCTGGTTGCTGCCGTTCATGGAAGCCACCAATGTTTACAACCTAATTGATTTCAGCCTCCCGCAAGTCAAGCAAATGACCAGCGGCGGCACCCCCACCAACCCCCATTACCAGGCTTACGCCACAGCAAATCAGCTCTTCGTCTGCCCAAGCGATGGCAACACTGTCGAGACGATTACCGCAAACAACTACCGTTCGAACTTTGGCGGTAGCACACCAGGTGCCGGCGCACGCCAACGCGGTCAAGAGCACATACTCGAACCAACGTCACGCGACGCTTGGCATTGTGGCGGCAACGGCGCGTTCACTGCAGGCGTCAGAGGACTCAAGGCCGGTCAGTACGAGGATGGCCTGTCAAACACGGCGTTCTTCTCAGAACGAATTAAAGGTAGCGGGATTGTCTACCCCGAGTCGGCCATACCAACCAGGGGCGATATGATCACTTGCCAGCCGGAGGGAGGCCCAACGGCCGACTTCTCGGTAGTCTTCAATGGGATGTCCAACTACACGCCGACTGCGCAATCTCACGTACTTGGGGCAGCAGGCAGGTGGCTTCCAGGGACCGACTTTTCGAATGGGTGGCCGTTTGCCGGGTATGATTCTACGCAGTACAACCACGTCGCCCCACCAAACTGGAACAGTATCGACTGCGCTCTCTCGCGCGGCATCCCAGATACAATCGCTGAACATGCCATCGTCGCGGCACGTAGCGACCACCCAGGCACTGTGAACGTAGCCTTCGGCGATGGCCATACCGAGACGATCAGCGACTCGATCGATCTACTCGTCTGGCGTGCGATGGGCTCCCGCAACGGCGGCGAAACCGTCAATAACGAGCGATAGCGGTCTACGCCGCCTCGCTTAGGAACTTGAAACGAATTGGGGAGAAATCGTTTGATGAAATGCACGGTAAGCATGGGCTCGGGTGGCTTTATTCGTAAACGCGTCATTGCAGCACTCGTAGCTGTCGCGGCGATCGCGGCCTCTTGGACGTTCTACATCACTTCGTCTTGGGAAGCACAGGAGCAACGCGCGCTCGAACAGCGGACCGCAAGCAATGTGTTTGCCAACATGGCTGTTGCTGCGTCGCTGGACGATGTTTACCAGGATACCGATGGCGACCTGGTCGCCGACGCACCTGAGCAAGAAGCGCTGTTGGCCAAGCCGACGACTCTGATTTTTTCCTTCATTGCTTCCGAGGGAGTCGAGAACAACGCCGACGTCTGGAAAGCGGCCACCGATGCGATCAGCGAAGGCACAGAGCTACCAGTCAGCTATCTGAGGCTCGACGACTCGCAGGCTCAGTTGGCCGCGCTTCGTAGTGGTCAGTTGCACGTCACAGCCTTCAGTTCTGGTACGGTACCGACCGCGGTGAACCGAGCTGGCTTCACTCCGATTTGCACGATCGGCATGCCCGCCGAAGGCGAGGAAGCTGCGAAGTTTGGCTACACCATGCAGTTCATCGTCAAAGCCGATAGCGCAATCCAAGACTTGAATGATGTGCGGAAAAAGAAGATCGCCATCGTACGTCCCAGTTCCAACTCCGGATGCAAAGCGGCAATGGTCCTACTCAAGAACCAACACGCCCTGCTCCCTCAACGCGATTACGACTTCTACTACTCCTACAGTCATGACGCTTCGATCCAGGCGGTGCTCTCTGGCGAAGCCGACGCTGCGCCCACAGCGAGCGACATCCTCGACCGGTTGCTGGCCAAGGGGGAAATTGATGCTGACAGCTACCGCACTATTTATGAATCTGAGCGATTCCCGCCGTTTGCGTTCGGCTGTGCTCACAATCTCCCGTCGGAAGTTCGAGACGCGATCAAGACCGCCTTGCTGGAACTCGATTGGTCGGAAACCAAGCTGGCCGAAGAAATGGGTGGCGGCGAAACGAAGCAGTTCTTGCCCATCTCATACAAAGACGATTGGGCCAACATTCGCCGCGTCGATCAAGATGCCAGCAACATCAATAACTCGTTGCGGCTGTAATCAGCTCTGCTGAACGATCAATTTAGCTGAAACCAAGCTACAACTGGGTTGTGATCGGAGCCCGACGTCTTCACGCCGCCAGGAATCGTGCGATAACTCCCCGGTACGAACTGCTTAGCCATGGCGGGCGAGCAGAGAATGAAGTCGATCATCGATCGGTGGGGCTCCTCATTGTAGGTGATCAACGATTTGCTGGCCGCCTCTGATAGTGGCAGTGCGAGCGCGGACGGGCCGCTGCCCACAATGGTCTTGAGCGTTGGACTCTCCCAGGTGTCGTTAAAGTCGCCCATCAGCAAAATCTGGGCATCCGGATCGGCTGACAGCCGCTGGTCGAGTTGCTGACGCAGATACTGCGCCTCGGCCAGCCGGATCGGTTCGGCGAATTCACGTCCGCCCGAGTTGCTCTTGAGGTGCAAGGGCCACACTTCCAGTGGTGATTTCCCGGGGGGGTGTAGTGTAATGCTAAGCAAATCACGCTGCATCTTCCGCTCTCGCCCGTCCGGACCGGAGAACTCCACGTGGCGGTGCGACTGCACGGGACCAACAGGAATGCGAGATAGCAGGCACACATCAATGCCGCGAAGATCGTTTCCCTCGTAATGCACGACATGCTCGTAGCCCATATCACGGAGAAAGACATCTCGGAATCGCTTCAGATAGCCCCGAGACTCGACCTCTTGCAACGCTAGGATGTCGGCATTGAGCTCGCGAATTGTACGAGCGGCGTTCTCCATCTGATCGCGTGGCTTAGCGGGCGTGGTCTCATCGGCAAAGTATGGGCTGTCGACTTCGTCGAACAGATTCAGCATATTGAACGTCGCGACCACCAATTGATCTTTGGAAGCCTGTCGCGTCATTTGCTTCGGTTTCGCTGTCTTGGGCAGCTCGTCGACGACCTCAATTTGTGCGGGATCGGTCACAATAATCTGCGGCCGATCGCGGTGCGTGGAGATCTGACCGCGTAGCTTCACCAGCTTGCCTTCATACATTTTCTTGATTTGATCGGGAAACTTACCGTAGTTGTCATCGAACACGACGCCTGCGAATCGAGCTGGTCGTTCCTCGTCGAAGTTGATGAATGTAATCGTCCCGATGTCACGGACATTGATCACTTTGCCGCAGACAAATGCGACATCGCCGATCGCGTCGACTGCGTCGCGCCAATGAATCGACATTATGCCTTCGTCCGCATCAATGATTTTCTGCCCGAAGGCGTTTGCGGATACAGCGAAACAGAACAAGACAGCAACTAGGTGTCGCATCGGGAACTCCATCGGAAATTGAACTTAGCTTGGACCACGTAATCTAACGCCAAGCGGACCACAAGAGCCATGTTCTCCGATGATCTGCCCGAATACAAGGATCAATTTCTCGGACAGCTACTTCAGAATAAAGATTGCTCCACACTCGTAGCAATTCGCGCGCAGTCGCCGACAGCGAATCACTTCCAGTGTGTAACTACGTTCTGTTTTGAGCCAGAGCTGAATGCGCTCGCGGGGAAACAACTGAACAGGTGATACAAGCCCCATCCCAGCGCGTGAGCAGTCCTTCATGTAGACACCGAATGTTTCCAACTCACGCCGCACGATTGCCTGACAGCGGAGGTAGTGCCTATCAAACTCTCGCTGCCCATGATCGGTCTTGGACCCGGACTTGTTGAAGAATTCTTCGTGCGAGCCTGGCAACACGGCCTTGAGTGAAAGCTCCTCCCACAACTCACTTATGTCTGACGCATGGCTGACGTCCAGCATGCCACGATCTCCTTGTCGAACTGAGTCCCAGCCTTGCTGGCGAGAAACTCGAGCGCCTCGTCGCAGCTGAGCGGACTTCGGTAGGGTCGCTCACCGGTTAGCGCGTCGAAGACGTCAACGACCGCCAACATCTTCGACCAAGGGTGAATCTCCTCCGCAGTAATGCCAACCGGGTACCCATTTCCGTCAAGATGCTCATGATGCTGATAAACCATCATCAATTGTTCGTGCATCACGTTGTCCCGCATACACAGCTCTTCGTAGCCTGTCTGCGGATGCTGTCGAATGATTTCCCATTCGCGAGGCGAAAGTGCGGCCGTCTTATTTAGAATTTCAGCAGCGATCTTGCGTTTGCCCAAGTCATGCAGCAAGCCACCGATTGCCAATTGTTCGAGTTCTCTGGAATCGCTGAAGCCAAGCGCTTTCGCGAGTAACGTCAGGTAACCGGCGACGTTCGTGACGTGAACAAAGGTATGGTGATCGTGCCGTACGATATCAAATAGGTCCGCAGGAAGCAGTTCGCTGTGGTTGATCAATCCAACAATCTGGCGACCGATAACCTTCGTCTGTGCGACATAGTTGTCGCTGTTGACCATTCGCAACGATTGTTCTACTTCCATCGACACAGCACATTGGAGCAACTCGAATCGCTCACCCGTGGGGACCATTTCCTCCTCGAGCATGTGCTCCAACGAATCGACGAGATCACTGCTAAAGTCGGCATAGTCGCGGGCACGCACGAACAGTGTGTCTCCACACTTTTCTACCAATCCCTTGGCTCGATCCTCCGACAACGGATACCCTGCGTCTCGATAGAGAACGGGCACCTCAACGTCGTCGTGCTGCAAGAACAGATCGACGGATGTTCTGTCCAACGTTCGCAAGATGCAGTTAGGAATGCGAACAAACTCACTGGCAGTAGCGCTAGTGGCGACCGATTGAGACATTGGTGCAAATCTGCCATAAAAGGAAAGCGATCCTGAGCGTACAGACTTCGTCAATGAAGAGTAGCTCTGGGAACGGTTGCGAGCAGAATAACGTACCTCGGCGGAGGTGTTCTTACCGCGGACGATCGGCCGCAAACAGCGGTGATAACAGTTGTAGCGACACTAACTCACGAAGAACCGCTACAATTCAGCGCGGTGGCTAGAAACTTCGTTCAGCAGCGCAGGCGGCGTGCCTATCGAAACGACATGCAGCTGCCCGAGGAATTCGCTGGCTGAGGGAGTTGCAAACCCGCGCTTCGCCGCCACAAAGGTGCAGGTGTGGTCAGCACGCACGGTTGACGCGGCGGGGGCGCCCGTGTCGCAATCCAGCCCGCTGGGTACGTCGACCGCTAGACGGCGACTTGGTTGTGAGTTCATCCACTGGATTGCTGCGGCGAACGGCTCGCGTGGCTCACCTTGAGCCCCAGTACCTAGCAGTGCGTCGATGATCCACGACTGCGTGCCCCCCGGAACGGCACGATCGAGGGAAGCGATGGTCTCCGCTTGTTCCAGAATGGGGACGTTCGTGTGCTGCAGAATCTCAAAGTTCGATCTCGCGTCGCCCTGGAGCTGCTCAGCTGCCGCCAGGAGAATGACCTGCGACCGCACGTTCCGAATCTCAAGGTGGCGGGCTATTACAAACCCGTCGCCGGCGTTGTTGCCTTTGCCACAGAGAACCGTCACTACGCGATCGGCGTTGCCGACGAGAGTGGGATCGAGCGTGAGCAGAACCTCGACAACACCACGTCCGGCGTTTTCCATCAGCACCAGACCCGACAAGCCGTATCGCTCGACCGCGATGCGATCAACCTCACGAGATTGCTGGCGAGTAAGCGTGAGCATGCCCGACAGTATAGCGTGACTCACGAAACCTTGGAGAGCGTTCGCTGCGATCGAAGATCTACGGAACCGCGAACGAAATCCCGGTCACAGCTCCGGTTTCAAACAGTGCGGCTCGCCATGTGAATGGGATCGGATCGATCATGTATGGTGCACAGCTGCCGGGACGATAGTAACCAAGCGTGTAAACGCATTCGGTCGGAGTTCGGATGCCCATTTTGTAGGGCAGGATCGGAAGCGTGCCGAAGAAGTGAGCACCAGACATGACTGGCTGCACAAACGGTCCCCACGAATGTCCATAGCGCTCTAGCTGAACCTGTTCGAAGTAGAGTGGCTTGTGGCAAATCGCCGAGGCTTTCCAGTTGTAAGTGATTTGGGGCCACTGTCGAGGCTGATGGCTACCTTGGCTGACCGGGCACTCGTACGGAAAATCTTCACCGGCGTTGCCCTCGACACGAATGCTCAGATCAATCGTGCTGATCGTATCCGACGCGACTTGGCGAAGCTCCTCGCGGCAGTTCTCTTCGCTCTCCTCTCGCTCGCGCTGCAATTCCTCACTGCGCTGCTGAAGTTCCTCGGGAGTCAACTCCAATTCGTCGTTTTCGTCGAGATCGAAGTCCGGCGTCCGCCAATCTTCCTCATCATCTCGCGGTAATAGGTTTTCATCTTCGTCTACAGGATTGTCGCTGAGGGGACCTTCCTCCTCGTAGTCATCCTCATCCAGTGGTTCGATCTCGGGTAGTTCTGGCTCAAATGCCTCGTCCATGCCTTCCTCGAGCAGATCGCTCGCAGAACGACGTCGCTCGATCTCGCCCTCGACCGCTTCTTGAGCGTCTTCGAGATCATCGACCGGCATCTCGTCAGCGTCCGGCACTGGGATTGTCTCACCTTCGGGCTCATCGAACGGATCGTCACTCAGACTGTTGGGCAACTGAGCCAGGCGATCATCTTCGTCGAACGGATCATAGGCGAGAGTATCGCTTGAGCCTCCACGACCACGCGGCGCGGTACGCTCGACGACAATACTCTGGTGCTGGCCGGCAGTCTGCTGAACGCCTGACGATTCCTCTTGCTCCCACGCTGCCGAAACGATATGCGCATCTCGAACGTTCGTAGAACGCGACTGATTTGCACCCGCCCGGTCCCCGATCGCTGGCTTAGCGGATCGAGGGACGAACTTCGGACGGCCCCATTGAAGCGAGGATACGCTGGACTCCGCGTGTACATTCCCAGCCAAAGCAAGGCTGGCAACAGTAAGACAGAAGAACGCTCGACCACCGAGGCGTCGTCCACCCGCGCAGTTTCGATTACGACTTGTCGCCGATCGAGTACTCGGCGGTGTAGTTGGGCGCTTCTTGCGTAATTGCGATGTCATGCGGATGATTCTCCCGCACACTAGCCGGCGATACTTGAATGAATCGCGCGTCCGTGCGCAGCTCCTCAATAGTTTTCGTGCCACAATAACCCATACCGGCCCGCAGGCCACCGACAAGCTGATACAAGTACTCGTTCAGTTCGCCCTTGTAGGGCACTCGCCCTTCGACTCCTTCGGGGACGAGTTTGCCGTTTCTGACGCCATCGTCCTGGTCAGACTGGCGGTAACGTTCGCTCGACCCATGGACCATTGCTCCCAACGATCCCATTCCTCGATAAGCTTTGTAAGTTCTTCCTTGGTACAGCACTCGGTCACCGGGACTCTCGTCCAAGCCTGCCAACAAACCGCCAAGCATCACAACGTGAGCTCCGGCCGCGATGGCTTTGGTGATGTCTCCGGAATAGCGAATACCGCCGTCGGCGATAATTGTCGTGTTTGACCCTCTCGCTGCCTGGGCTGCTTCGTACACAGCCGTGATTTGTGGGACTCCGATCCCGGAAATAATTCGCGTCGTGCAAATCGAACCGGGACCGATACCAACTTTCACCGCATCGGCACCTGCCTTGATCAGATCGCGGCACCCTTCGCTAGTGGCGACGTTACCCGCGACGACTTCGAGGTCCCATTGTTGCTTTATCTTCTTGACGGTTTCGATGACGTTGGATGAGTGCCCGTGGGCGCTGTCCACGACAAGGAAATCAACGTCCTTCTCGATCAGACTCGCCGCTCGTTCGAGATCGAAGACCCCGCACGCAGCACCCACACGCAATCTCCCTTGGTCATCTTTGCAAGCCTGAGGGAATCGCCGCATCATGTCGATGTCTTTGATCGTAATCAGGCCCGTCAGTTGATAATCTTCGTCAACCAGCAGAAGTTTCTCGACCTTTTTTGCCATCAAAATCTTCTCAGCTTCCCCAAGCGTCACGGTCGACGACGCGGACACGGTTGCTGTCACCAGGCCCTCGCGCGTCATTACCTGAGCGATCGGCAGGCTGTTGTCTTCGAGAAAACGCAGATCGCGGCGTGTGAGGATGCCTACGAGCTTACGACCTTCGATGATCGGGATCCCCGACACCTTTGACTCGTCCATCGTTTTGCGTGCTGTGGCAACGCTAGCATCGGGAGGCAGCGTCACGGGATCGATGATGATGCCGTTCGCGCTGCGTTTGACCTTGTCGACCTCTTCAGTTTGCGCTTCGATCGACATGTTCTTGTGGATGACGCCGAGACCGCCCTGCTGAGCCAGCGCGATCGCCATGCGACTTTCCGTCACGGTGTCCATCGGCGAGCTGAGCACCGGCAGATTCAAATTGATCGACGCTGTCAATCGCGTCGTCACATCAACTTCGGCAGGGACGATCGTGCTGTAACGCGGCTGAATCAGCACGTCGTCGAAGGTCAGCCCCGTGGTAGTCAGCTTGTCCTGCATCGTAGGTCTCCGCTAGCGTGGGGTCGAGAATCCCGGATTATCTCGCGAAAGGAGGAACCTGGCAAGCGCCTGAATTCGCGACCACTCATCAAGTTGGGCCCCAGCTTCGAACCGATCGCAGACGGTCGCTCGCAGCAACGAAGCAATTCTTCACAGAATGTAAATCTTGAACCTTGGTTGTAAGACTTCTAACGAGATGGCAACAATCAACCCTGCGGATTGCAGGCTCAAGTCCTCGCGATGCGTTTGGCGCCGGCGGAAAAGTGGCCGAAGATTCGGTGAGACACGCGTCCGCATGAAACCGATCGCATGCGGCATAAGAATTGCACTGATTATTGTTTAACAGCGACAAAGCCACGCACGCTGAAGGCCGTTGCCATGAAGGCGGCAGTCATGTGGCTCTCTGATTCGCCACCACGGCGGTCGCTTCTTCTGGATCGATTTTCACTCGTCCCATGGAAAGGGAGAGTCTCATGTTTACCCCTCCGATGATCATTGGCTGTGGCAGCTTCCTACTCTATATCGTGTTCGACATCCTCGGCGGTGCGAACCGAACCGTCTGAGATGATGACCCCTGAACGATAAGCGCTGCACGGCACACTGCGCCACTCGTCTACTCCTTCCGCTGCTTCTCTACCCGTCTCTCGGAGCGTTCGATTGAACGCGAGAGATCCCATTCAACGCTCATCATTCATAGCTCGTCGCTACACGAAAAAAACCGGGGATCAACCTTCGAGAAGGCTGACCCCCGGCTGAGGGGAATCTTCGAGATTTTTGAGCCTGACCTAGTAAGTCAGGATCATGTCGCAACCAAAGATGTTCTCGTCGAAGCTCGATCCCTGGACAACAGTGCCAGGCGACCAGTCGGTACGCCACTCAGGACGAATGATGAAGTTGTCGAGCAACTGTACATTCACGCCACTGGTGTAGCCGTAGAACGAAGTACCGTTGTCACGCCACCACTCGATACGTGAGCCGAACGACAGGATGTCGTTGAAGCTGTAGATCAAGTACTGGTTGATACCGAGATCTTCATCGAGATCGGCTTGCTTGACACGCTTGTAGTCGGACTGGAACACGTAGTTCAGGCTGTCCGTAAGCGCGACGTCCAGCACAACGCTGTGACCGTAGTCGTCATCGTTACCGGGACGCGAGATCGCACCAAAGTTACCGAAGGTGTTGATATAAGTCAGCGTAATCGCGTCGCTTAGGCTAGCGCTGAAACCACCCAAGAAGCTATTGCCGTGACTTGGGCCACCAACGCCGTCGTTCCACTGATCAAAGCCAGTGTCCCAACCAAGCGTCCAACCACCGTATAGGGTGAGATTCTCGAAGCCCGAGTAGGTTCCCAAAACACCAGTGTGAGTGAACGGCTCGCTGTTGTACTGAGTCAACGCGTGGCTGAAGAAGAAGTTGTCCGGAGCGGTAACGACTTCGTAGCCTACCAGCGTGTAGAAGTGACCAACGATGACCGAGAAATCGCCCAACGCAAGTTCACCGTACAGCTGAGGGATCGCCCAACCGTGGCTGCCATCACCGCGAGTGAAGTCACCACCATTGTCAAACGAGTTCGCTGGGTTGCCAAAGGACTGAGTGTCCGGTCCATCGATACCGTAGACGAAGTCCGCACGGAAGCCGACGTCGAACCCATTCGACCCGTCAGCAGCCTTGCCAATGTAGAAATACTGCTGATGCAGATTGAAGCGATCTTCGATGTTGTTGAACGAACCACCATCGCGGGCGGACGTTGCGGGATTTCCATCGTAATCGCTTAGCGAAGCCAGCAGGGTTGGCTCACTAGTGACACCGTACTGTGTCCAGCCACCAACGTCCCAGTTGTCGATGCCGAGAAGGCCGGCAATCGAGAAACCTTCAATCCATCCAGGGCCGATGCCGCTCAGCAAAGCGCCGCCTCCGACACCTGCACCGCAACCGCAGCCGTCCCCGCAGTCGCATCCATCGCCGCAGCAGTCATCGTCGCAGCAGCCGACGGGCGTTACCATCTGATCGTAAGACCACTGAGCCAAGCTATCTTCGGCAAAGACGGGTGCCGTAGCTAGCGTCAGCACAGCGATTCCAGCTGTCCATGTTTTGAATATCACCTCGAAGCTCCTTCTTATGTTGCCTTGACGTGTCATCCAGTTCCAACCAGAAAACGCCAAGACACGGATCGTTTTGCAAACCCATGGTCCCAAGCTTTGGGCACTCCAGGACCTGCGTTTGCGGAATTGTTCCTCCGCCTCGGAACAATTCATCGACCCACTTGCGTTAGCAGATCAAGTCGTGCGACCGCAAAAGACCGGGATTTCAGGCTCACTGCCACTCATTGTGGCAAGATTTTCCGCATGGACAGATTACGCGGCTGAGATTCTCACCGAGGGCCGTGACACAGATTCACCAGGCCGCAAACTCTACCAGAGCTCACTCAATTACCAATGAGAATCGCCAATTGCCGTCACTTTCGGACGAGAGATATCGAGTGACGCCGAGCTCCGCGACGAGGGAGTCCGTGGATATCGCACTGTGCTCACGTCCCCAGCTGAGCGCCTGAGCTAGTTCTCCAGGGTCCACCCATCAACAAACCACTCGAATTCATTGTCACCAGTTCGAAAGCGTTTGAGTACGATCTGGCAAGTAGCGCTGGTATCAGATTCCGCGGTGGACACCGCATATCGCACCTGCGCCTGGGCGGGGCTGATCGTGGCGAGGATTTGCGAATCACGGATCTCGAATTTCAGCTCCCCAGACTCGCTAATGGTGGTCAGGGCGACCACGAGCGGATCCTGTCTCATCAGCGCGGAGGTGAGCATGCCACCGAAGATCGAGTCGGGCTGAGCCACCTCGACGGCCGGCTTGAGACGATCTGCGGCCTGTTTGCTCATCAGCACGAGCATTTCGTCCACCTGGCCATCGCTCGCCAAACCAAGCCACTGCTGACAGACCTGATCGACTTGACGCTCCAGCAGAGAATCGCGGACTACGACTCGGGCGAAGGCCGCAACTCCAAACATCACGGCCAAGGTCAGTCCGACCAGTGCCAGTCGCGTCCCGCTGAGCCCACCCCCGGAAGTAGCGATACTCCTCAGAGCGAGCAACGCAGTCCCCGCAGCAGCCAGGGGCACGACGATCAGCATGGGAGAAGCGAATGTCAGCGCTGAAAAAGCTCCCAGCACGACCGACACCACTGCCAACGAACTCAACGAACGATATTGACCAAGTTCGTCAGCGTCGAAGTGATCCATGGGCGAGTCGGTTGGGCGGGATTCAGTCGTGGCCATCACACCTAGCAATTTACTGAGACTCGTGGGCTTTGGCAACTTTCAGATTGTCAGCGTCGTCACGAAGCACTCGGCTCGTGGAAAGCGATCCAACGAAACCTTATCGAAAATGCCAAGAACTGGATTAAAGCAAAGGCAAGTCGATTTTATCTGCATCGACAAATCTTACCAGCACGTTGGTAAAGGGGCTCGCCGCCCTTTCCATCCGCGTCTGTTGCACAGTATCAGCCTTCCATTCACCAGCTTGTACCGGCGCCGAAAGCAGAGTGTAAGCTGCGAAACCCTCTAGCATGCCGGCCACTAGTAGACACATGACCCAACCTCCGATTTTGTCCACGATCGGCAAGAATCGAACGCGGACCTGTGAGGCCTTATCGGTGAGAATACGCAAAATCAGCATCGTGAGGGTAAAGACCAGCCACATCCCTGCGAAAACAAAATACCAGGCGAATTCCGCGCCTTTGCCCGTCTTGTCAAAGACCATCATCCCCACCGGAACGCCACCAACAGCCCCAGCAAGTCCACTAATTATCAAACATATGTAGGTAATAGTATTGCTCCACAACCCCTCATTGACGGTCATGGCAATGCCGGCGAAGGACAAGAAAATCAAAAGGACCAACAGGTAGGACATAACTAGTGCTTCAGTTGGGATCGGGGTGAACGCAAGGGCTTACCCGGCTAATCGAATGAATGAGGAAGTTGGGATCCGTTGCAAAAAGACTCAAACTTGTCGTGGTTTGAATTCATTCCGTGTTTAGACGCCGCTGAGTGCTCACGAGAATGAGGCATGGTTCATGGTTGCCTCTATCCTTTGAGTACCCGCATTAGTTCTTGCAGCGACGTCTCGCCCTTCGCAACGAGCAAGACGCCTTCTTCTTGCAGCGATCGCTGCCGCGAAGCACGCGTCGCTTTCTTGATCAACTCTAACTTGGGCTGCTTGACAAGAATCTCTCGTATTTGGTCGTTCACGACCAACAACTCGAAGATCCCTGTCCGACCTTGGTAGCCCAAGCCTTGACACGACTTGCACGGTTTGTCGAGCTCTTCGCCCTTGGGCGGGCGATACAATTGCTCGATTTTGCCGGCGGGAATGCCAAGCTTGCGCAGCGTCTCGGGCGGTGGCGTATAGCCTACTTTGCAATCGGGGCAGAGCAACCGAACGAGGCGCTGGTAGAGGACGGCCTTCACTACGGACGCAAAGTCTTTGGCCGAGACCTTCATCTGCAGAATTCTCAGCAGTGCCTCGCCTGCCTCCCGCGCGCGAACCGTCGTGATCACAACGTCTTCGTCTTTCACTTCGTTGAACAGAATCTCGGCGGTATCCGCGTTGACCATGTCGCGACAGACGTACACGTCGGGGTAGCTTCGTACCAGCTTGGGAAGAATCGTTGCTGGCGTCTCACCCGCCTCCGAATCGTAGGTGGTCACGCTGATATTCTGAATCTCTTGCTCGCGCTGGTTGATATCCTCGATCGCAGCAAAGTCGCGCATCAGGCGGTCGGTTTCTTCCAACGAGACGTTGGTCATCGTGGTCAGTCCGCCACCGGGCATCGACGAGAGGATCAACAGACCCTGATCGCACGCCATCAGCTCGCTCCACTTTTCCTGCAAGCCTTCCCGCATGCCCAAGTCGGCATACGACTCAAACGACTGTTTCTTGCCGCTGCGCGTAAGAATCACGCGCTCGCCCGTCGAGACCCCCTGACTCACGATCGAGCACAGATAGTTCTGACCTTCGTACTTGGCGCCGAACTGCCCCGCCTGTTTCTTGCGTCGGTCGCCTACGTCAAGGTTCGCCAGCGTTTTCATCACGGCGAGCATCACGTCGGCAGCCTCGCGCTCGCGCGCTTCGCCGTTGTGCCACATACCATCGATTTCGTGCCGCACATTCACCGCCTGCTTGGTGTAGTCGAGCATCATCCGCTCGCATCGGCGGTCAACCATTTCGGCAACCGCCTCCTTCACGTACAGATATCCTGGCGAATTCCGCGCCGAAAGTAAGTTCGCATTGTCGACGGTCGCATCTTCCGCGCCCATCGCCGAAAGCTCGACCTTCACACCCTTTTCGTAATCAGCGACCCGATCGGAACTCATCTTGATACCGACACTACCGGCGGCCGTCGCCATTACGTGGCGCCACCAGGAGCCGGTGAGCACCGTCTGATGGGGCTGCACGTTCTTGTTGTGCGTGATCACATAGGGCACCCAAGTCACAAGAAACAGCACGAACAAGATCGCCAATTTGATGACGCTTGCTATGGGGACGAAGAACAAGGCAATCGCAGCAATCGCAAAAGGTGCAAAGATCAGGTGATTCCACTTGTACCAACCCAGTCGGTAGATCTGCGAATCTTGATTGACCCAGTCGTTTCCTCGCACCCACATCAGAAACACCAGGGCGATACCAAACAAGTTCAGCAGCGGTGCGATCTGCAGCGGCATGCCAGCTGCAATCTGGTCAAACGACTTTCCGCCGTTCGCTGTTGCCTCCGCCTCTTCGCCACCCTCCTCCTCCGCAACATCGTCCTCGGCGACTGCTTCGTCGGCCTGGTCGTCTGCATCGCCGACGCGTCTGCCCCGGTTGCCCGCCAGTTCCTGCTGCGCTGCGGCTACGCCCGCCTGCTCGGCAAGGCCAACTTGCCCTAACGCCGAGTTGCCGACAACGGACAACACCGCCAACGACAGCAACAAAGCCATCGCAAAACGAAAATCTAAAACCTGCTTCATTAGAGAATACCGCCTTGCGATACGTCGATTCCTTTGAGTGCCATCTTCAATGCTTCGCGATTGGGGGCGACCTCCAACGCTACCTCACGGTCGATCAACTCGTCATCGACCAGTTTCTTCAAACTCTGGGTGAAGTCCTGCATCCCGTCTTCCGCACCCACGCGAATCGCGTCGCCCAGTTTGTGATCCTGCTCTTCGAGAATCAGTTTTCGCACCGTAGGCGTGAAGGTCATGATCTCGCAGGTAGGTACGCGGCCGACACCCGGCTTGATCGACTTCAGCAACTTCTGCGCGATGATACCCTTCATATTCATGCCGATCGCGCTACGTAACGCGCCGTGCATTTCCTGCGGGAAGAGGTCGAGAATACGTCCAATCGTCGAGGCGGCCGTACTAGCGTGAATCGTCCCAAACACCAAGTGACCGGTCTCCGCGGCGTGAATCGCCGTCATAAAGGTCTCTTTGTCACGCATTTCGCCCACCAGCATCACGTCGGGATCTTCACGCACGGCGTGCTTCATGCCGATCTCAAAATCGATCACGTCCAAGCCGATTTCGCGTTGATTGATCAAGCACTTGTTCTCAGTAAAGACGAACTCGATCGGATCTTCGAGCGTAAGAATGTGCTTGCGGTAGTTGGCGTTAATCCAATTGAGCATGGACGCGATGGTCGTACTCTTACCGGAACCGGTCACACCGGCAAGCAAGATCATGCCTTGGTCGTAAGTGCACAACCTTCCGATCGAGGGCGGCAAGTTTAGCCCTTCAAAATCCGGAATCCAACTGCTCACGCGCCGGGCGACCATTCCGATGTGCCCTAGTTGCTGGAGTAAATTCACACGGAAGCGCCAATTCGTGCCATCAACGTTGAGCATGTGGGCAAAGTCGGCACCGCCATCGTGATCGAAGATCTTGCGATTTCGTTCGTTCATCAGCGGAAAACACAGACGTACCATCTCTTCGTCGTCGATGGGACCACGATTCATTGGGCGCAACGTCCCATCAACGCGAATCATTGGCGGGCGCCCAACTTTAAGGTGCAAGTCAGAACCTTCCAGTTTCACGCAAGCCTTAAATAGCTTGTTGATCTCCAGATCATCCTGGTGCTTGGCAACAAAACTATCGTAGTCAGATTCTTTGATTCCAGATTTCGATGGCATGGAGGAAACCTCCGGGGGATGAGGGCTGTTGGGAATCTAATGACTTGTTTGCGTGCGTGTGTCTCGGTGCGTTTGGCAATAGCGAATGACGAGGTACCCAATGCCAAATTGCCATCGGTCGACGTTCTCAGTCATTCATGCTGAAAATCTCTTGCGCGTTTGGAGTTGGTAAATTCGTCCTTACGCCGCCAGGCGCACGGATACGCCTTGTTCGGCCATGATGCGTTTGGTCTCTTCAATCGTATACTCGCTGAAGTGGAAAATGCTCGCTGCTAACGCCGCGTCCGCCTTGCCTTTGGTCACGGCGTCGGCCAAATGCATCGGGCAGCCCGCTCCGCCGCTCGCGACTACCGGGATCGAGACTGCCTCGCTCACCGCCGCAGTGATCTCTAAATCGTAGCCGTCCTTCGTGCCGTCGGCATCCATGCAGGTCAGCACGATCTCTCCAGCACCAAGTTCCTCAACTCGCTGCGCCCACGACACGGCCTCCAGACCGGTGGCAATTCGGCCGCCGTTAATATGCACGTCCCATATCTCGCGGCCGTCGCGTTGAACCCGCTTGGGATCGATGTTTACAACGGTCGCGCACGCGCCGAACGCTCGACTGACTTCGGTAATCAGTTCAGGCGTCTTCACCGCCGCAGAGTTAATGCTTACTTTCTCAGCGCCCGCTTGAATCAACCGTCGCACGTCTTCCAGCGTGCGAATACCTCCGCCGATGGTAAACGGCATGAACACTTGCTCGGCCACGCGTCGGACGATGTCGAGCATGGTTTCACGCCCTTCGTGGCTAGCGCAGATGTCGAGGAACACCAACTCGTCGGCTCCTTCGCGCTCATAACGAGCCGCCACCTCAACCGGATCACCCGCGTCGCGCAGGTTGACGAAATTCGTCCCCTTCACGACCCGCCCACGATCGACATCAAGACAGGGAATCACACGTTTAGCGAGCATGCGAGGATTTCGGAGTGTGGATTTCAGACTGCGGATTAGGCGCGATCGGGCACCGACTATGCGGGTGCAGGTGGTCGGCATCGCGCGAGCCCGTCTCAGCAGACGCTACCCAGCAATCGCCGGAAACCCCGTAAACTGTACATTTTAAGTAGGCTTGAAGGGGTGGTCAACTAGCGGCGACGGAAGCCCTGGGAGGCCTAATCCTTTGAGCCGGAGAATGCCCGCAGCACCACCAAGAGGAGTAGCACACCAACGCCGATGAAGAGAGCCCAGACCGATGGACTGAAGGAAAAATCTTGGAACTGCCACACGTGGCTCATGTAATCCTCGAATTTGCGGTCGCGTAGTCCACCTCAGCCAACCGGCACTCAGGCAACGACTCCAGGAACATCCGTCCATAAGACTTCGTATGGATCCGCGGATCGAGAATCACGACTTTGCCCCGATCACTGCGGCTGCGGATCAACCGACCAAATCCCTGCTTGAGTTTGATAATTGCTTCGGGAAGTTGGTACTCACGAAACGGCTCGCCGCCGGCCGCACGGATCGCGTCCAACCGCGCCTCCAGGAGCGGTCGATCGGGGACGCTGAATGGCAGTTTGGTGATGATCACCGTCTGTAGCGCGTCGCCGGGAACGTCGACGCCCTGCCAAAAACTATCGGTGCCCAACAGCACCGATCGCGGATCTTTTTTGAACAGCTCGATCATCTGTGTTCTTGGAGTTCCATCAGCTTGGTTGAGCAGATTCAAGTTGTTAGCGCGCAGCCAGGACGACAGCCGCGACCCGACGCGGCGCATCAGGTCGTAACTCGTGAACAATACGAACGCGCGCCCATCCGACTCGCTGACGAACCGCTGAATCATCTCGACGCACGCCCGTTCGTACGCTTCTCGCTCACCACTGGGGTCAGGCATGCCGCGCATAGTCACCAGCTCTGCCTGCTCTTGATATTCAAATGGGCTATCAAGTCGCAGCGTTTCGCATTTGATCAAACCCACGCGATCGCAAAAGAAGTCGAACGAGTCGTCCTGTCCGACGGCAAGTGTTGCGCTGGTAAGAATCGCCGTGGGAACCTCGTTGAAAAGTTGCTCGCGAAGCTCGGGCCCCACGTCGATCGGTGCGGCTGAAAGCGTCAACCGGGGCAGACCGCGACGCGTGTGGAATGATTCCATCCAATACACCGCCGCGTCCACTTGTTGTCGATGCCAAGCATTTAGCTCACCAGCCAGCGCGACCAGACGGTCGTGCGATGCGATGAAGTCTTGCCGCTCGGTCTCTTCATCCTGCGCGTCGCCGGCACGCTTGACCTCACGTGCGAGGGCCTGCAACTCGCCGCTAAGACGATTCGACACATTGAGCGGTTGGCTCAGCCGTCCGTTGGGTGGAGCCTTGGCTTCCTTCCAGTCCATCAGGTCGGCGAAAAACTCGTCGGCCATCACCCGGCAGCCATCAACCATTTGCTGCAAGTCGCGCATCTCGTGATGCACGAGCAATCCCTTTTGGGTGCGGTCGTTGTAGAGCCGACTGAGCACGTACTCGATTTGTCCGTTGGTCAACCGTATCCCCAGATGATCTGCCGCTACTGCCTCGACGGTGTGTGCTTCGTCGAGCACGACGACGTCGTAGTCGGGCAAAATGCTTACGCCGCTACGTCGCAGAGCCAGATCGCTGAAGAATAACGCGTGATTCACAATCATCAGCTGCGCATGCTGCACGCGACGACGATCTTGGTAGTAGAAGCACTTTTGATACGTTGGGCATCGCCGCCCCAGGCAATTGCCATGATCGCTGGCAACCTCGTCCCACACTTGCGGGAATGGCTCGTAACGCAGATCGCTCAACGAACCGTCAGTCGTCCGCTCGCTCCAGCTGCGCAGATCGCGTAGCTGATCAACCGCATCGAACTTATCGAACAGGCTACCGCTACGCGCTAACGCGCTGTTGAGCCGTCGCAGACTGATGTAGTTGCGTCGTCCTTTCACTAGCACCGCGGAAAACTCACGCGGAATGACGCTGTTCAGCAGCGGAATATCTTTGCCAATCAGCTGCTCTTGCAGACTGATGGTGTGCGTTGAGATGACAACTCGTATCGGCTTCTCCGGCTGCTCGCCCTCAGGCGCCGGTCGCGTCGCAGCGAGAATTGCGGGCACGAGATACGCGAAGCTCTTACCGACTCCTGTCCCTGCTTCGACAACGAGATGCTTGTTCTCTGCTATCGCCTTCGCCACCGCATCGGCCATGGCCAGCTGCTGAGGCCGCTGCTCATAGTTTTGCAGCCGCCGGGCGATCGAACCTTCGGGGCCGAGAATATCGGCAGCGGTAATCGTCGAGGATGGATCAGACATTGAGTCATCACCTCAAACCGCCCACTAGCGCGGCTTGCCGGTAATGACACCCTCCTCGGGGCTGCTCGCTGTCGCGTAGAGCTTTTTGGGAATTCGTCCCGACAGATAAGCTAGTCTTCCTGCCTCTAGCCCCAGTCGCATCGCGTCGGCCATGCGCAGGGGATCGGCGGCGTGGGCGATGGCTGTGTTGAGCAACACACCGTCGATGCCCAGTTCCATGGCGGCCGTCACGTCGCTGGCGGTGCCAACGCCGGCGTCGACGATGACCGGATAGTCGGGGTCGCCTTCCTTGAGGTACTCCATGCAGATACGAATGTTGTTGGGATTAAGCACACCCTGACCAGAGCCAATCGGGCTGCCTGCAGGCATCACGCTCGATGCGCCGGCTTCCTTTAAGCGACGCGCGACGATCGGGTCGTCGTTGGAGTAGCACAATACCTGAAAGCCGTCGGCGACCAGTCGCTCGGTCGCCTCGATCGTCGCTACCGGATCGGGGAGCAACGTCTTGGTGTCGGCCAGCACTTCCAGCTTCACCCAGTCGGCACCGGGATTCTCCAAACCCAGCAAAATCTCGCGTCCCAAGCGCGCGACGCGCACCGCATCATCGGCGTTGAAACAGCCGGCTGTGTTCGGCAGCAGCGTGTAACGATCGGTATCAATGAAGTCGAGCAGGTTGTTGCCATCCGCGTCGATCAGTCGTTCTCGTCGCACCGCGACCGTGATGCAATCCGTACCCGAACGCTCGAGCGACTCCTGCATCAGCTGGTGACTCGCGTATTTGCCGGTACCGACGATCAGTCGGCTTTGAAGTGTGTGAGTGCCGATGGTCAGGCAGTCGGCGGTGGAGAGGTCGGTGGCCATGAGTTTCAGAATGTGCTCCGGCGATGCATTGCATCGCGGTTATTGATGATCGTTTCGGGGTCCGATTAGCCGCCGCCGACAAGCGTCACGACTTCTAGGCGATCGCCTTCCGCCAGCATGGTTTCGGCGTGCGATGCACGGGGCACGAGTTCCATGTTCCGCTCCACCGCCAAACCACGCGGCTCTAGTTGGAGCTGCGCGAGCAAATCGGCGACCGTCGATTCGGCCGGCACCTCGCGTTCTTCGCCGTTGACTTGAATCTTCACGCAGTCGATCGCTTGCTGATTATTCGTCGCGAACAAAAGTGGTTCGGAAGGATCCCTTGGCTAGCGGAATGAACTCTCCGCGCTGAGCTTGTCCTTTGGCATGCAAGCTCGAATTCCAAGGTAGCGCGTAAGCGGCAACCTCGCCGCTCGCCGCTTCTGCAATGTAAATCAGGCTGTTGCCGATTTTCTGTCCACGTCCGGGCGGTATGTGTGCCATGCCCGTCACCATCAGATACTTCGGATTCTTCGCTCCGCCGGAGAAATCCTGTTGGATGTTGCGTTCAAACAGCGCCACAAACTCACCGTTCCGCCGACTGACGACGGCCGCTCGTAAATCGCCGGTCAAGAAGTCGAGAAAGTAAAACGCCTCCACACTATCGTCAACAAAGCCGGTCGCGATCGCGAAGTTAGACTCGCCGTGGGTTGCGGTCGCTTGCACTTGCGTACCCTGCCCCAAGCCGACCCAGGCGGCAGTGAGCACCGCTCCCATAAACAGCCCCAGCACCAAGACCGCCGCATGATTCAAAATTCGCTGTACCATCGCTCCTCTCCCGCTGCGAAACTGCTGGGCACCGACACGAGCGACACCCGTCTGACACTGCCGGTAAGCCTGGAAAAGCCCTTACAGTCCAAATTCTAGCGACTATCGGCCCTATCTTCCAGGCGTTGAAAGCCGCCGAAACGCCCTAAACGCAATTTGATATCGACTTGGAAAACGCTAGACTCTTTAGTAGTTGATTCCTGTGGTCAGGATTGGCGCCTCGCCACTGCCCGTTCCTTTCATCGAAGCCTGGAGATGACCATGAACCAAGCCGACAATCCATACTTGGCCGCCAATTTCCTTGCCGCTGCCGAAGCTTCTGACGAGGAACGAGCATCGTTTATCACCAAGACCTATTTGCACCTCGCCGGTGCCATTGGCGCGTTTGTGCTGTTGGTAACGGTCTTGATCAACTCGCCGCTGGCCGAACCACTCATCCAGTCAGTGCTGGGCACGCGTTACGGCTACCTGATACTGCTCGGCGGGTTCATGTTTGTCAGTTGGATTGCTGACAGCTGGGCACGGAACTCCACTTCGCTCGCGATGCAATACACGGGGCTTGCCGTTTACGTCGTCGCCGAGGCAATCTTCATGACACCGCTGATGTACCTTGCGGCGCTCAGAGACCCTAACATCCTGCCGACTGCCGGTGTGACGACTCTCGGGTTATTCGGCGTACTGACGACCATCGTCTTCATCACGCGAAAGGACTTTTCGTTCCTGCGTTCCGCTCTGATCTTTTGTGGGATAGCGGCGTTTGGACTGATCTTCCTGAACGCAGCGTTCGGTCTGACGCTCGGGCCGATCTTCACGTACGCGATGATCGTCTTCGCGTGTGCCTACATTCTGTACGACACCTCAAACGTGCTGCACCACTATCGCACAACGCAATACGTGGCAGCGTCATTGGCGCTGTTTGCATCGGTTGCCCTACTGTTCTGGTACATCATCCAGCTGTTCATGTCGCGTGACTGAGCAAAGCGACATTGCAGGGCAGCCGCGAGTTACTCGCGGCTACCTCCTGTGAATCGAATGATGTAGTACGCCAGCGTGATCAGCGTTTGCAGCGTCGCTGCAACGTAGGTCCAAGCTGCCGCGTTCAGTACGCGATTGACGTACACCATGTCCTGATCGGCCACAATTCCGTGATCGACCAAGAGCCGCTTGGCTCGCGCACTGGCGTCAAACTCAACTGGCAGGTTCACAACTTGGAAGAACGCGACACCTGCCAACGCTGCGATCCCAAGTAGCAACAAGGGCCTGCCGATGGGTAGGCTTGCGTACATGCAGAAGATACCACCGAATATCAGCATCGTACTGAAATTGCCGCCGAAGCTTGCCACCGGTACCGCGGCATTTCGCACCACCAAGGGTGCGTAGTTCTTCGCGTCTTGCAGCGCATGCCCTGCTTCGTGCGCCGCGATGCCCACTGCGGCTGTCGACCGTGTGTTGTAGACATCCTGGCTGAGGCGCAGCACTTTGTCGCGCGGATCATAGTGATCGGATAGTTGTCCGCCAATTTGCTCAATCCCCACGTCCTGGAGACCAGCAGCATCCAAGATATGTCGTGCTGCTGCAGCACCACTCAGTGACGCTGGCACCTGTTGTGCCTGCGCGAATGTTGACTTCACTCTCATTTGAGCCCATAGGCCCAATAAGATCGCCGGCGCAATCCACAGCAGCAATTCAAAATTAAAACCAATCATCTCGCTTTCTCTCTCTGTTGGTTCGCGATAGACAGCAGGTTGTGCTCAACGCCCTGAACTCGCGATAGAACGGTAGACTTGCTTTTCTACGCAGAATACTACCGCTCGGTTCACACTTGGTGCAAGTCGAGCCTTCGACGACAATCTTGCCAAATTTTTCGACTGATTGCGGAAAACAGCTAATTCGCCACAGCAATCGCCTCGCCCGCTCGCCAGCCGGACTCATCGCGTTGTACACGGTGGTACAGGGTGTCGCGCTCGACCGGTTCGCGACCGGTCTCTTCGATGATGCGGCGGATCTCATCGACGCTCAGAATCTCGGGGGTCTCGGCACCCGCGTCGTGATAGATCAGCTCGTGACGAACGGTGCCGTCGATGTCGTCGGCGCCGTACGACAGCGCGATCTGCGCCGTACCCACACCGAGCATGATCCAGTACGCCTTCATGTGCGGCACGTTGTCCAGCATCAACCGGCTGATCGCCATCGTCCGCAGATCCATCGGACCCGAAGGTTTGGTAATGTGATCCAGCCCCGTATTGTCGGGATGGAACGCCAATGGGATAAACGTCTGGAAACCACCCCAGCCTTCCTGCAACACAACGTCCTGCAGTTCCCGCAGACGCAACAGATGGTCGATGCGGTGATACGCCTCCTCGATGTGTCCGTAGAGCATCGTGCAGTTGGTGCGCAAACCTAACTCGTGCGCGGTGCGATGCGTTTCAAACCAGCGGTTGCTGTCGGCCTTGTGCTCACAGATCTTGTTTCGCACCTCGGGGTGGAAAATTTCCGCCCCGCCGCCCGGCAAACTACCTAGCCCGGCATCGACCATGTCTTCCAGCACCCACCGAATCGACTTGCCCGTAAGCCGCGCAAACCAGTCGATTTCTACCGGCGTCCACGCCTTCAGATGCAACGAGGGGAAATTCTCGTGCAACAGGCTGATGACCTTGCGATACCAATCGTACTTGGCCTGATGGTGCAGCCCTCCGACGATGTGCATCTCGGTCGAACCCGCGTTGACCGCCTCCTGCCCACGTGCGAGGACTTGCTCGTCCGACATCCAGTAGCCCTTCTCATCGCGCAGATCGGCACGGAACGCGCAAAACGTGCACCGATAGACGCAGACGTTCGTCGGATTGAGATGCGTATTGATGTTGTAATAGGCGAAGTTGCCATTCTTCCGCTCACGAACCAGGTTCGCCAACTCGCCCAGCTCTGGTAGCGGCACCTCGTCGCTGTACAGCAACACGCCATCTTCCAGGTTGAGCCGCTCGCCGGCTTCAACTTTCTCGCGGATCGGTTTCAGGATTTCAGAGGAAGTTCGTAGCATTTCACTTTCAGAAGAATGATTCACCAAGCCACAGGTCTAGGGTTCCAACCGCAAGCAGGCCGATGCTGATCACGGCGTTGACGTTGAAAAACGCCGTGTTCACGCGATCCAGGTCGTCTGGCCGTACCAGCACATGCTCGTAGACAAGCAACCCGGCGACCGCCAGCACGGCGACCCAATATAACGTACCAAACGGCGGATAAACCAGCGGCAGCACGACCAGCAGCACAACCGTCACCGCGTGACAGGCGGCCGCCAGCCGCAGCGCCCCGGCAATTCCCAGCCGCGTCGGTACGCTGTTGAGTTTGGCCTCTCGGTCGAATTCGAAGTCTTGGCAGGCGTAAATTATGTCAAACCCGGCCACCCAAAACGCGACGGCCCCGCCGAGAACCACGGCGGGCAGCAGGTCCCACGGATTCGCCATAACCGCCTCCCCGCGAATAGCAATCCAAGCCGCGACCGGCGAGAGCGCCAATGCCGTACCCAGCCAAAAATGCGCGAGCGATGTGAAACGCTTGGTGTAGCTGTATCCACACAGAAACGCGAGCACTGGTACCGAAAGGTACAGCGGCAAGCGATTCGGCAAGAACAGCAACGTGCTAGCGACGAAACCCAAAGCACAAGCAATGGCGAAGATGGTCACTTGGCTCGCGCTGAGGATCCCCGCGGGGATGTGCCGCTTGGCTGTGCGCGGATTTTCGGCATCGATGTCGCGATCAGCCAGGCGATTAAACGCCATCGCGGCGCTACGCGCAGTAACCATGCAGAGCAGTATGCCGAGCAGTTCTTGCCAGCGAATGCCGAAACCACGCGGCCACAATGATTCGGCACCTCCATAAAAATTGGTGGTTTGCTTCTTTATGGAACTCAATAGCAAACGCAACTCCGCCACTTCTTGAGACTCGCCGATGGCTCTGCGATTACTGATGTAATCTTCTACAAAGCTCTGTAAGAACTGCCACCGCCAAGCCATCATCGCCCCCAACAGAGCAAACGGCAATGCAAAAATGGTGTGACTAAATCGAATGAGCGACAGCAGATGCTTGATCGTCTTGAGCATGCGAAAGTCTCACGCAGAGGCGCAGAGACGCAGAGCCAACCGGCCCGCTTCCTCTCCGCGTCTCTGCGTCTCTGCGTGATACTTGCTGTTCATTCTGCTCCCCAACGCTTCATGAGGCAGTTATCAACACCGAGCTGATCACAAATCCGCGCGACCATAAAGTCGACCAAGTCACGCAGCGTTGTCACACCGTGGTACCAGCCGGGCGAGGCCGGCATGACCACGGCTCCCGCTTGCGTAACCAAACGCATGTTCTCGATGTGCGGCACCGAGAGTGGCGTCTCGCGTGGCACGACGATCAGTCTCCTTCGCTCCTTCAAATGCACTTCGGCGGCGCGCTGAATTAGATTGCTCGCCGCGCCGTGAGCAATCGCGCTGAGTGTCGTCCCCGAGCACGGACAGACGACCATCCCAGTGGTCAAGAACGAACCACTAGCGATTGGTGCGTTGAAATTCTGAAAGTGATGATAGTGCAGTTCGCCGCGCGGAATCGATTCCGTCGAGAGCACATTGCTATCAGCTGAGCCCACCCCAGCGCTCGCCTGGAGCATCCGTATCTTGCTGTCCTCGGCGGCGGTCTCTTCGTCGACCATCAAGTCAGACGGTTTGAAGTCTTTCAAATCGACCCGCAAGTCCATCTCTTCGTCGATCACTTGCGCACCGCTGGGGCTAATCGACAGATGCACGTCGTGCCCAGTGGCAAGCAACACTTCGATCAGCCGGACCGCGTAAACCGCGCCACTCGCTCCGGTGACTCCAACGCAAACATTCTTTTTCATGGTGGTGGTAGGCGATAGTTACCCGGCGCTAGTTTGTCGACGCTTGTTTCTCTCCGACGTAGAGTGTTGCCACTCCGAGGGTTAGCGCTGTGTGACGCACGTCGGTGAGCCCAGCCGCTTGCATCATTCCAGCCAACTGCTCACCTTGAGCAAATTCGCCCACGCTCTCCGGCAGGTAGTTGTAAGCACTCTTCGTATTCCGCGCGAGCAATTGGCCGATCTTCGGCAGTACGTTGCGGAAGTACCAGCCGTAGATCGACTTGAACGGCTGCCACTGCGGGGTGGAAAACTCCAACACCGCCACCTTGCCCCCAGGCTTGCATACGCGTGTCATCTCGCGAAGGCCTGTGTCGGTATCGGCCACATTCCGCAGACCGAACGCAACGCAGACGATGTCGAATTGATCGTCACCCAAGGGAATCCGCATCGCGTCGGCTTCGACGAACGTAATCGTACTCTCCGCGCCGACTTTTCTGCCTTTGTCATGGCCGATCGCCAACATCTCGTGACAGAAGTCCGCCCCGACGATTTCCGCCTCACCTGATGCGGCCTTGTTGTAGGCCAACGCTAGGTCGCCCGTGCCGGTGCACATGTCGAGGATCTTCATGCCCGGCTCGGGCGGCACCATCCGCACCGTCCGCCACCTCCAGTAGCGATCGATGTTGAGCGACAACAGATGGTTGAGAAAATCATACCGACCAGCGATTTCCCCGAACATCTGCCGCACCCGCGACGCCGACTTATCGACCGTCGGGGCCGGAGCGGGTATTTCTGCGGTCGTGGTCATTTCGCCTGCCATCCCTACAATATCGCATGAGAACGTACCCCTCGCTAGCGCTAACCGAGCCCACCATCGACCGTTAACCTGTGCCCGAGCTCTCCGTCCACTACCTGCCGCAGTTCGTCGCGGAAGCCGATTTAGCCGGCAGCACCGTCGTCGTCGTCGATCTGCTGCGCGCCTCGACGACAATCTGCCAGGCACTCGCTAGCGGCGCGCAGTGCGTGGTCCCAACGGTCGAAGTGGATGCCACATTCTCACGAGCACAGCACTACAGCCGCGCAGAGGTCGTCCTCGGTGGCGAGCGGGGCGGCGCAATCATCGAAGGCTTCGATCTAGGCAACTCGCCAGCGGAGTATGTGGCGGACGAAGTATTCGGTCGGACGGTGCTGTTCACGACCACCAACGGCACCAAGGCCATCGAACACGCACGACTCGCCAAGCGCGTGCTGATCGGAGCAGCCGTCAATCGCCAAGCCGTCGCCCAGACAGTAGCCGAAGCCGAGCAGGTCGACATCCTCTGTGCCGGCACAGGCGGCAAAGTGACCCGCGAGGACATCCTCGCCGCCGGCGCGATCGCCGAGTTGCTTGCGATCGACAACTCCCGCGTCACGAACGAATGGGCCGATTCTGCCCGACGCGAATGGCAAGAACTCATCACCACCGCCCGCGCGCTCGATCGCTCGCCGACCGAGCAGTTCGCTCTGGAACTCCGCGACACCCTCGGCGGCAAGAACCTGCTGGCGCTGGGCTACGACGAAGATCTTCGTGACTGCGCCGAACTTGATCGGCTCGATCTTGTCCCAGAACTAGATCGATCGACCGGCGAAATCCGCCTGCCGTAGACGCCTTGCTCCCGCCGCTTGTAGAATAGCTGCCTCAATTATTGGCTATCCCCGATAGAAACTAACCACAACGATACAACGGGCACGACGTTACTTCACCGTACGGCCTTCGTCGTGCCCGTCGTGTCGTTGTGGTTCGCTTCCTGCACTCTCACTCTTTGGTTCTCCCATGGAAATGGAAAAACTCGTCTCCCTCTGCAAACGTCGAGGGTTCCTCTTTCAGTCCAGCGAAATCTACGGCGGCATCAATGGCTTCTGGGACTACGGACCGTTGGGTGTTGAACTTAAGCGGAACATCAAAGCTGCCTGGTGGAAGGACATGGTCACCGCCCACGACGAATTGGAAGCTGCCAACGGCGCCCCCAGCACGCACGAAATGACCGGCCTCGATTGCACAATTATCATGCACCCCCAGGTGTGGAAATGCTCGGGACACTTCGACCTGTTCTGCGACCTGATGGTCGACTGCAAGGAGACCAACAAACGCTATCGCTTCGACCAAGTTCGTGGTCGCTGGGCGGCAGCAAAGGGCAAACGCATCTTCGTGACTACCGTTGCCGAGATTGACGAAGAAGAAGCCGAACTTACCCGCCGCGCGATGAAGGCCTTTAAACTTCGCGCCAAAGACGCCGATCAGCTCACTTGGGATGGAGAAGCCGTTTCGCTCGACACGCTTGACGACACGAGCGAAGTGTTGGCTCCCGACGCCAAAGAAGTGGGCACGCTGACCGATCCGCGTGAGTTCAACCTGATGTTCAAGACAATCGTAGGCGCAATGGGCACCGAAGAAGACGCCTCGTTCCTCCGTCCCGAGACGGCTCAGGGCATCTTCGTCAATTTCAAGAACGTCGTCGATAGCACGCGCGTGAAGATCCCGTTCGGCATCGCGCAGATCGGCAAGAGTTTTCGCAATGAGATCACGCCACGCAACTTCACCTTCCGATCGCGTGAGTTCGAGCAGATGGAAATCGAGTTCTTCTGCCACCCGGACACTTCCGCCGATTGGTACAAGTACTGGCGCGATCGTAGATTCGCCTGGTATCAGGAACTCGGACTGGCCGGCCAACGCCTCCAACTTCGCGATCACGAACCCGATGAGCTAAGCCACTACAGCACTGGCACGGCTGATATCGAGTACGCATTCCCGTTCTTGCCCGCGGGTGAATACGGTGAACTAGAAGGCATCGCCCATCGTGGCGATTTCGATCTTCGTAGCCATATGGAAGGCAAGCTCGACCCCAATAGCTGTCCGTTGGAAGTCGAGAGGAACGAGAAAGGCAAACCCAAGTACAAAGGTAGTGGACGCGACCTCACCTATCGCGATCCGGTCAGCAACGAGAAGTTCACACCGCACGTGATCGAGCCCTCCGCAGGCGCCGACCGCGCGACGTTGGCATTCTTGTGCGAAGCCTACACCGAGGACGAGCAACCCGACGAAAAAGGCGAGATGCAGTCGCGCGTCGTGATGAAGTTCCACCCGCGGATCGCGCCGATCAAGGCGGCCGTCTTCCCGCTGGTAAAAAAAGACGGTATGCCGGAGATCGCCAAAGACATCTACCGAGCGCTCAAAAAAGAGTTCCCCGCCTTCTACGACGAAGGTGGCGCCGTCGGCCGCCGCTACCGCCGCCAAGACGAAGTGGGCACGCCCTACTGCATCACCGTCGATGGCGAAACCCTCACCAACCAAACCGTCACCATCCGCGACCGCGACACGCTCGAGCAATGGCGTGTGAAGATCGATGACGTAGTCGAGGAGATTTCTGGGCGAGTGAGTTGAGGGGTGATAGGCCTCACGCAGAGGCGCGGAGACGCAGAGAGAAAAAGCTCAGGGTATGTGCGCAAAGACGGCGATTGGATCCAGTCGACCGCTGGGACTGCAGGAACGGACTTAGCATTCCACGGTCGCCAGTTACGAGCCTTGTTGCGACAGGTAGTCCAAGCGATCATTTGAAATACCGCGACATCCTCTCTCCGCTCGTGTTCTCTGCGTCTCCGCGCCTCTGCGTGAGGCCGTCCACAGCTACTGCTCAGAAGACAACCGCGCCGACATCAGATCGACTTGCCCTTGCAGATTTGCCACCAGCATGTGCGGACTGGCCACTTGGCCGTAGTGGTGATAGAAGTGCTGGCTGGACGGTTGCTGGCTGCCGGCGAGTTCGCTGGTGGTCTGCTCGATTTCTTCCAGCTGCCGATCGACGCCGTCGAGTTGGCGATTGACTTTGCGGCTATTGCGCCACAGGCGCGTGGCCATCCAGGCCAGGCTGAGGATGAGCAAGCCTTCGGCGCCGATGGTGAGTGTCATCGCCGGTTGCCAAAGCCACGGCAATTGAAAGGCTGCCGACCAGGCAAGAAACCCGACACCGACGCAGAAATTGATCACGCCGCATCCAAGCATGAGAGTCAACAGCCATGATGCCCCGGTTGGCCGACGATCCGCCGCCGATTCAACTGCGGCACGCTTACTTATCGAGCGCAGTGGCACGTCGGTCGTCACAAACGACGCCGGAGGCACGTTCGAGCGCGGATGATGAATGCCCGATATGGTGGGGCTAGCTAGATCGCGTCGGTACGTCTTGCTGAGCTTGCGGTCAATCTCACGCAATCGCTGTTGCGTGTCCTCTTGCGCGAGCCAGGTAACCGGGGCTGCGAGATCGTCGACGACAGGCTCGTCGAAGGAATCCAAGGCGATGCCAGCATCGCTGGGAGCAGCAGCCGACGGCGCGAGTTCACGCTGGCAACGCGGACAACTCAGCGGTTCGTTCACTGACCGCGCGACCGCTGGCACATCTTGCTGGCAATCGACACACCACATACAGAAACCGATTTCGACGAGGGGAACGGAAGGTACTCGTCGACGAATATCGGCAACCGTCGATGTCAAACTTTGATGATTCTGGCGATTATTCAAGCTAGCAGAAGTAAACCACAACGACGCGACGACCACAACGTTGTGCTCGACGTGTCGTTGCGGTCAATCTTCCACGGTATCTTCGGGCCGCACCCAATCGCCACGTAGCCAGTCGACGATCAGGCCGAGCGTTTTGTCGTCCAGCTGGTTGAGCTGCTCATTATCGTGCGGTGCGAATGCAGGCATACGGTCGTTTGTATCGGGGTAGAACCTGTCATCGGCTGGATTGCGGATAAAGTCAATCAACCACTGTCGCGACATGTAGCCGGTGAGATCGGGTGCCGAGCCAAGATCACCTTCGTCGTGAAACTTGTGGCAATCGACGCAGCTCATGCCGCTATCGAGAACATCGGCGAGTCCGCCGATAATCAGTTCACGACCTTCCTCGCGAAAGCTCTTTGATGCCTCCGAGTCGTCCAACAAGTAATTAGGAAAGTCAGCTTCTTCCATCAAAGCACGAGAGATCTTTCGGAACGCGACGTCAACATCGTCGTCCAAGTTCTCGTTATTCGGATCGTTCTCATGGGCCTCGACAACAAAGGTCATCATATCGCCGTCTACAAATGGAGAACCCTCATAGCCCAACAAGTGTTTGGAGGCAATCAACTTGGGGTCTAACCAGGCGCTCATCCAGGTTCCGTTACTAATCCCATAGAGATTTGGCGCTGTGGGCGCTGGATTGATAATTGCATCAGCCCGAAAATACTTAGGATACTTCAAGTTATTGAGTTTCTGTTCATATTCGCTTTGCTCCTCCGAAGTTAAGAAAGGTCGAAAGGCCTCCTTTAATTGCTCCGCATAGTCACCTAACCCATTACCTAACGGCTCGTAGTTGTGACAACTTGCACAATGCTGCTTGAACAGCTTGGGACCTTGCAAATACGGATCGTCATAAACCAGTGCAAGCCCACCCGTCGGCGGAATTCCTACCGCTTTTGCCAAATCAACGACGCGTTCCGCTTCGAAGTGGGCATCGCGTTTGGCCTTCAAAAAATCTAGCGACGCGGCGAAGGCATTTCTGTTGGCTTCGGTGTCGGCCAGGCCGCTTTCCTCAAACGTTGCATCCGGCGACCCCGCCAACGTGTCCTCTTGCACCGCTGCCACCGTCAACCACGCCGAACCACCCAGCAGCACCGCCAACACCAACACATTGAGCACGTGCCCAGGTTTCGTGCGGCCGATCCATGGCATCAGGAACATGTAAGCCACGATCAACCCAGGGATGACAAACGCGCCCCAGATTTCAAGTTCGCCTGGAAACCACTTCAAGAACTGAAACAGAAACAGAAAGTACCACTCCGGTCGTGCGGCTGCGTAGTTGTTCGCTGGATCAGCGGGCGCCGTGAGTTCCGCGCCCTGCGTGTACACCGTCACGACCAGCACGGCACCGACGATGCCCAGCGCCGCAACACAATCCTTGAGCATCTGATCAGGCCAGAACATCGCATCGGGATTCTTGATCGGCTGCTTGGGGGTCAGGCCATGGCGACGGAACAGCCACAAGTGCAGCGCTAAAAACGCCACCAACGATCCCGGCAGAATTCCTGCGTGCAAAGCAAAGAAGCGCGTCAGCGTGTGATGCCCGTAGCTGGAACCGCCGATCGCCAGCTTTTTGATCGCGCCGCCCGCAACCGGAGCTTGGCTGGCCAGTTCGGTACCAACGTTGGTCGCCCAGTAGCCCTTCTGATCCCAGGGCAGCAAATACCCGGTGAGCGAAAGCCCCAACACGATCAGCATCAAGATCAGGCCTAACACAAAGTTCAACTCACGGGGAGCGCGATACGCGCCGTCCCACACGACTTGAGCGAAGTGAATCGCCAGCAACACGACCATCATCGAAGACATGTAATGATGCACGCCGCGCAGGAACCAGCCGCCGTTCATTTCATGCTGAATAAAGTACACGCTTTCCCAGGCGGTCTGCGTGCTGGGGCTATAGGCCATCCACAGAAAGATGCCGGTGATCACCTGAGTCATGAAAGCAACGACCAGCGCGCTACCCCAGACGTAGCGCCAACGCGCGCCACCCGGCACGCGTTCGTAGAGCGCTTCGTGCAGGATCCCTTTGATACCCGTCCGACTGTCGAGCCAGTCGACGACGCCTGTGGCCAGTTTCTTCATGAGGTGGGATGTTTCTCTTTGTGGCCGGTTTGGTAGTCGACGAATGTTACCAACACTTCAGTCACCGATTCGCCGTCGGCCACTTCGATCGGATTGAGTTTGACTTCCAGCGTGTCCATGTCGCGCGGCGAAACTTCCTCGTCGCCATTGACGCGCTTGCCATCGAGGGCAAACGCACTCGTATGGCAAGGGCATTTGAACTTCTCTTCGTCCGCCGAGTACCCAATCGAGCAGCCTGCGTGGGGACACTTGGCAGTGAACGCCGTTGGGATTTCTTCACCCGGCTGGCGAATGAGGTAGACGGCGCCGACTTTCTGCTGGCTGTACTGCGTCCAAGCGTCTTTGCGGTCAGACACCACCGGAAAGAAATACGGCCGGCCATCCGCGGGCACCTGATCCAACAGCGCCACGCGAACCTCCGGCGGACTAGATTTGCGGAACAAGGGCGAAAGAAACGACCATACGCCCGCGCCGATTGGTCCCATCATGGCCAGCCCGCCAGCAACGATCGCAACGAACGAGCGACGGTCGGCGCCCGAACTCGTTTCAGTTGCCGCCGCAGATTCCGACATTTTCTTACTCTTGTTTTTCTTTGCCATGGCCAGATTATCCCAACTCGGCGCGCAACGCGTCAAGCACCGCCTGCTGTGCTTGTGCAAGCGAACCGGAAAACGTAACTCCCGCGGCTTTCTTGTGTCCGCCACCACCAAACAGTGCGGCAATTTTTTGCACGTCAAAATTTGTACGGCTGCGCAAACTCACTTTGGTCCGTTCGGGCTCTAACTCAACGAACAACACGGCGATCTCGCTACCCTTGACCGTCAGCAGGTTGTTGATGGCATCTTCGGTGTCCGTCGAGTTTGCGCCCGTTTCCAGAAAGTCGTGCTGCGTCACGTGGGTCGAGAACAATCGTCCGTCCATGTCAGCAACGATATTCTCCAAAATCCGCCCGCGGAGATGCAACCTCGCCAGGCTATGTTGTTCGAACAGCATCGAGAAGATCTGCTGAGGATCCGCCCCCGCCGCGACCAACCGAGACAGCGCGGCAAAGGTCTCTTCCTTGACCGACGAGAAGCGAAACCAGCCTGTATCGGTCGCGATCGCCGCAAACAGTGGCATCGCCATCGCGGGTGTAATCTCTACGCCCAGCGCTTCACCCAGTTCGAGAATCAATCGGCCCGTGGCTTCTGCGGTCTCTTCCTTGAATTCAATCGCACCCAAGTCGTCCTGGCTCACATGATGGTCGATGATCACGCGCTCGCCAGGAAATGCCCGCACCACTTCCGCCATCGGCCCCAGCTGCACCCACGCGCTGGTATCGACGATGATCAACACTTGTTGTTTCCACAGTTGCTTCGGCTCTACCGAATGGCCTAATACGCGCACATCGTTGTCGGGATCAATAAATGCGATATGTGCGGGCACAGGGTCGCCATTGCTGATGATCACGTTTTTGCCAAGCGACTGCAAAATCTGCGCTAGCGCCAGCTCACTTCCCACGGCATCGCAATCCGCGCGGCAGTGGCTGGTGAGCAAAAACGAATCGTGTGCGCCAATCAGCTCACAAAGTGGTTGCCAATCAATTGCCATCAAATCCTCAGAATTCTGTTACTTCATTGCATTGAAAGATCACAGAGATCGATTGCGTCATTCTCGCAAGCCGATCTCCCGCGCCTGCGCGATGTCCTGTTGCAACTGTGTTGCTAAGGAATCTTGATCCTCGAACTTCTGAATCCCGCGTAGACGTTTGAAGAACTCTACTTCCAGCGGCAACCCGTAGATCGTTTCTGTGTAATCAATCAGGTGCACTTCGACCTTGAGATGCCCCTCGCCAAACGTGGGATTAGGTCCCAAATGAATGGCCGCCGCATGTGGTTCCGCCTCAATCCACGCGCGACCGGCGTAGACCCCCTCACTCGGTAGCAGCGTATCCACCGCTTCTAAGTTCGCCGTGGGAAACCCAAGCTTTGCCCCCCGCCCTGCCCCGTGCGTCACCATACCGCGAATCCGATAAGGTGCCGAGAGCAACTCGGCAGCACGGGCGACTTCACCCTCGGCAATCAGCCTGCGAATCAGCGAGCTGGAGACCAAGGTCTCTGCGTCGAGCGCATACGGTTCGACCACATCTAAGGTCATCCCCGCTTCCTTGGTGAGTTCCTCGAGCAGCGTGACATCGCCTTCGCGGTTGTGGCCGAAGTAGAAGTTTGGTCCTTCGACCATCGCTTTCGCATCAAGCGTTTCACGCACGATTCGATCGAAAAACTCTCGCGCCGACAGCTGCAGCAATGACTCATCCGTTGGATAGGCAACAATCTTGTCGACGCCCTCGGCAGCCAACAGCTGCGCCTTACGCTTCGTCCACGTCAGTGGCGGTGGGCATTGTTCAGGGCGCAGGATGCGCACGGGGTGCGGGTCGAATGTGAAGACGATCGCCGGACCACCGACCTCTTGCGCGCGCTGCAGCAGCCGACGCACAATGCGCAGATGTCCCAGGTGCACGCCATCGAAGTTGCCAATCGCAACTGCTCCACCGCGTGCCGTCGCGGGTAACTCAGCAAGGTCGCGAATAATCGGCAAGTTCATGCCTCACTGACAAGATAGAAAAAATCATCGTCGCTTGTGCGTCGGTGTAGCCACGATTATTCTGCAGTTATGCACCGAGGTCAACTTACCGAGCCCGCTACCCACTAACTCCTCCTTTAATGGCTCCTCCTTTGATGGCCGAGCAACAAACTTATCTGACTCCCGACCTCGTGCCTCGTCTTGCCGCCATCGACATCGGCAGCAACAGCATTCGCTTGGTGGTCGCCGAAGCCAAACCGGGCGGGCAATATCGCATCCTTGACGAAGAACGCGAGTCGACGCGGCTGGGGCGTTCGCTCAGCACCGACGGCAAGCTCGACGACGAGTCGATCGAAGCCTCGATGGCTGCCTTACGCCGCTTCCAATCCATCGCCGCTGGGCTCGGCGTCGAATCCGTCCACGCCATCGCTACCTGCGCGGTGCGTGAAGCCTCCAACGGCGAACAGTTCTGCCAACGCGTCGCCGAGCAACTCGGCCTGCCCATCGAAGTCATCAGTTCCGAGAAAGAAGCGGACCTGGCCTTCCACAGTGTCAAACGACGTTTCGACTTGGCAGGCAAGAACACGCTGCTCGCCGATATCGGCGGAGGAAGTACAGAAATCGTCCTCGCCTCGGGCGAACTCATCGAAGCAATCTATAGCACGAATCTAGGTGCGGTGCGACTCGCGCAGAAATTTGGCGGCGGACAAGCGATGGCCGGCGACGACTTTGTGCGGATGCAGGAGTGGATCGACCGCCAGTTGAAAAAGCACACCGACAAGGTCTCGCTGCCACCGCACCTGCTCATCGGCTCTGGCGGCACATTCACGTCACTCGCAAACATGGTGATGTCGTCCAAAGGGAAGTCGCGACTGCCGGTGGCCGGTGCTCAGATCCCGCGCGCGGAACTTCGCCATTTGATCGATCGACTGCGCAAGCTCTCCGTCAAACAGCGCCGCGAAGTTCCCGGGCTGAGCCCCGATCGGGCCGACATCATCGTCCCTGGCCTGGCGGTGATCGACCGGATCATGAAGCGCTTTCGAGTGAATCTCATCCAGGTGCACGCCTACGGCGTGCGCGACGGTCTGTTGCTCTCGATGATCGAGCGGATGCAAGTCGGCGAAACCACCGCGCCGGCCGACGACATCGCCCAGATTGAACGCTTCGCCTCCGCCTGCGGTGTGGAACTCGCGCACGCACGGCACTCAGCGAAGCTTTCGACCGAATTGTACGACGGCTTATGCGACCTGTTCGATCTCGATCGAGCAGACAGCCGATTGCTCGATGCGGCCGCGCGAATGCAAGACGTCGGCTACTTGATCAACTACGAAGGCCATCACAAGCATTCCTATCACCTGATTCTGCATAGCCGCATTGAGGGTTTTCGCCCCGAAGAGTTGGAGATCATCGCTAACGTCGCCCGCTACCATCGCGGCGCCGAGCCCAAGCAAAAACACGACAACTTCCGGCGCCTCAACAAAACCGACCAGCGCCGCGTCCACTCGATGGCCGCCGTCCTCCGCATCGCCAGCGGACTCGACCGCACACACAACCAAACGGTCAAATCGGTGCGTGTGACCGGCGGCAAAAAACAGGTGGAATTGCTCGTCTCGGCCCAAGAATACCCTGAAGTCAACCTCTGGGCCGCCCGCCGCCGCACCGGCATGTTCGAAAAAGCCTTCGGCAGCGAAGTGACGATTCAATGGGCCGGCGAACCAGCCACCGTCGCGTCGGAATCGTAAGCGAAACAGTCGCCGAACCGCCACAGCGTATGCGAAAACGAAAGCCGGACCACCACGAGGTCCGAAGTGCCGCGGCACGATATCGACAAGTGATTCGACGCCAAAGCCCGGATCGCGCTAGCGCATCCTGGGTGTCCAATTCGGAAAACCCGTCCTACGTCGAAGGCGTCTGACTTATTCCCCTCAAAAAGTACACCATGCCTGCGAACATCCGCCCCCATCATCAGCGCACCATCGACCGGCTGACCGAGGCCTATCGTGACGATCCTAAATTCGAGGCGCTGATTATTGGCGGCTCGGTCATCAAGGGTTACGCGCGCGAGGACTCAGACATCGATTTTCTGCTCGTCGCTACCGACGAGGAGTATGCCCGACGTGCGGCCGCGCGCGACCTGCTCATTAATCGGACGGACTTATCTGACTACGACGGTGGCTACGTCGACGGAAAGGTCATCAACACATCGTTTTTGCACAACGTGGCCGATCGAGGGAACGAGGCCACGCGGTGGGCGTTTTCGGACGTGATACTCGGTTTTTCTCGCCTGTCCGAGCTGCGGCCGCTCCTGGAGCGCATCGTGGAGTACCCCGAGGCTGATCGCGATCGACGCGTCAAGACGTTTTACTGCCTGGCTTTCATGGGCAATTGGCTGATGCACGAAGCGTCGCGATACGACAATCGGCATGGCATCCTCCGCGCGGCCTCGCAGCTCTCACTGTTCTCCAGTCGACTCCTCCTGGCGCACAACCGCATCCTGTTCCCGTTCCACAAATGGCTGCTCAAAGAGGTCGAGCAGGCACCCGACAAACCGGCCGACTTCCTCCAGCTGCTGCAGGAACTGTTGGAACAGCCCAGTCCCGCAACCGCCGGCCCGTTCTTCCACTGCGTGCAAGAATTCCAAGACTGGGGAGTGCTAGACATCGAGGCCTACACCTGGTTTATGACCGAGGTCGAGTGGAGCTGGATGAACGGTACGACACCGATGGAAGACTGGTGAGTGGTAGTTTCGCACGATGTCCACAGTCGCATGGCTGGCTCGGCTCAATCGCGAATTCTCCGTGCATGGAAACTGCGGGTTCGCACATCTCGAAATTGGTTCCGTCTAGCACTGACAACGACAATGGTACCTCGCAAATCAGTTGTTCGAGATTTCTTCAATCAACGTGCCTCTGGCTTTGGCAAGGTACGCAACTAGTTTTTCTCTGTATCGCCACGGCTTCACTTGACGCGGAAGTCGACTCAACCAATGCGAGTTTGGCCCGACGGAAGTCCCGCGCGCCGCGGTTAGTTGAAGAGATGTTGGCAGTAGTTTGTTTCCGAGCGTTTCAATGCAGACATCGAATTCCGCAATAGACGCAAACAAGAAGGTAAACCCATCATATTCGACGTGAAATGTCGCAAATCCTTTTCCAGGAACTGGCGCAGGCAGAGGCGGACTAAACTCTGTTGCATTACACCAAGGTCGGCCATCAGTCTCTATGTGAACCCAATATGACATCGGACCTTGCTGCCACGCATCTGTGTAAGTGATCCAGCATTTCTTCATCGGAAGTCACCAAAGTGGTATAGCCCTTTTTGTAACGTCGCAATTCTAGCAAACCCAAGAGTCTTTCCGACGTCTTCGAATGACCGTTCGAATAGCCCTTCCACCCGGCCAAAATTAGTTGCTGAAATCCGCGGTGAGATCAGGTAAAACAACACTGCCGAGAATACCGTCGCGCGGCGGTTCTAGGAGACGGCGGGTGTTTTGAAAGGTCGTATCACCAAACCTCTCAAAACCAACCGTTGGAGCCTGACTGCCCGTGACGCAAGCCCTTTACTGGCAACGAGATAGGAACATCCACCCGCAGCCAGCAGGCGAGGTTTTGAAAAGAAAAACGGAACACCTTTCAAAACCCAAAGCCTGGTAAGACCCGCCCCGGCTACCGGTGAACTGCCCAATTTGAATTCGATAGTCCCGCAAATGGGAACAGGAGAAAACAGAGGATGCGGAGAGGTTTGCAATCGTCACTCGGTTGTCTCCGTCACCTCCTGTTCAATCACAACATTCACGAAAGCGCACACTTATGCAATTTGCTCGATTGAAGAACCTCGTGCCCGCTGTCTGGCTCCTGTGTTTAGCCTATCCACATGCGTGCGCCGATGAAGGCATGTGGTTGTTCAACGACCTGCCCAAGCAGTACCTTCAAGAGAAATACGGTTTCACGCCCACCGACGAGTGGGCGGAGCACCTCATGCTCTCTTCGGTCCGCTTCAACACGGGCGGCTCGGCTTCGTTTGTTTCGAGCAAAGGGTTGGTGCTCACCAACCACCACGTCGGTGCTGGCACATTGCAAAAGCTCTCCGACGCGGAGAACAACTACCGCGAAGACGGTTTTCTCGCTAAAACCATCGCCGACGAGTTGAAAGCACCCGACCTGGAATTGAATCAGCTCGTGTCGATCGATGATGTGACCGACCGGGTGAACGCTGCCGTTACGAACGACATGGATGCCGAATCGGCATTCGCCGCGCGGCGCGCCGTGATGGCGGAGATCGAAAAGGAATCGCTCGACGCGACCGACCTGCGGAGCGATGTGATCACGCTCTACGGTGGTGCGAAGTACCACCTGTACCGCTTCAAGAAGTACACCGACGTGCGACTCGTCTGGGCGCCCGAGGCGGCGATCGCGCACTTCGGCGGCGACGCCGACAACTTTGAGTATCCGCGCTACTGCCTCGACGTGACACTGTTCCGTGTTTACGAAGACGGTCAGCCAGCCAAGATCGGACACTTTCTCCGCTGGTCAGAAAACGGTGCAGAAGACGAGGAACTGGTCTTCGTGTCAGGCAACCCCGGACGCACACAGCGGATCTACACGACCGAGGCCCTCCGCTACCTGCGCGACAAACGACTCCCCCGCTTGCTCAGCTACCTGCAGCGCTACGAAGTCATGATCCAGCAATACAGCTTGGGCGGGCCAGAACAACGCCGCCGCGCTAACAGCGATCGCGCCAGTGTGCAGAACAATCGCAAACGCACGATCGGCATGCTGCATGGCTTGCAAACTCCGGCATTCATGGACCGGAAACAGCAGGAAGAAAGCGCTATGCTGGCGAAGCTCGAAAACCGCGCAGACCTGAAGGATACCAAGCAGGCGTGGAAGGAAATTGCCAGCGTGCAGAAAGAGCGCGCCGAATTGCTCGGTGTCTGGACCGACATGGACAGCAAGCTCTATCGCTTTGCCAATCAGCTCGTCCTGATGGCTACCGAAGACCAAAAGCCGAGCGGTGAACGGCTCCGTGAGTTCCGCGACTCTGCTCGCGAATCACTCGAACAGCGGCTGTTTTCGCCGGCTCCCGTGTATGAAGACCTGGAGATCGCCAAACTGACCGATTCGCTGTCGCGATTCGTCGAGGACCGCGGCGGAGATCATCCGCTGGCGATCAAGGTTTTGGACGGCAAGAGCCCACAGGAGCGCGCGACCGAGCTGATTCGCGGCTCGAAGCTCTCGTCCGTCGACGTGAGAAAGAAGCTAGCCGAAGGCGGTGCAGACGCACTAGCAAATTGCGAAGACACGATGATCCAACTCGCTCAGATGCTGGAACCCGAGTACCGTCGCCTCCGCGAGATCCGAGACCGACACCAGGAAATCGAGCGGCAAGCCTACGCGAAAATCACCGCCGCGAAGGTCGCGCTGGAGGGTGCCAGCGGCTACCCCGACGCGACGTTCAGCTTGCGGCTCGCTTTTGGGACGGTCGCAGGTTATGAAGAGGCCGGCCAATGGATCAAGCCTTGGACAACACTCGGCGGCGCGTATGAACATCAGGCCGCGCACGATGCCGAGGGCGACTGGAAACTCCCCGAGTCCTGGATCGAGCACGAAGCCGACATCGATAAATCGGCGGGGCTCAACTTCGTGTGCACGGCCGACATCATCGGCGGCAACTCAGGTAGCCCGGTGGTCAACCGCGCAGGCGAGTTCGTCGGCATCATCTTTGATGGTAACATCCAATCGCTCACGGCCGCGTACTTTTACACCGACCAAATATGCCGCGCCGTCTCAGTACACAGTAGCGGCATCCGCGAAACGATACGAAACATCTACGGAGCGGGACACTTAGCTGACGAACTAGGTCAGTGATTGCCTCGAAGATGGCTCTCGCAGAGATGCGAAGGCGCGAAGAAGTTGCTGCATACGTGTGTACTTTGCGTCTTCGCGCCTGTGCGAGATCAAAATGATTGCGGAACGGCGAGTTAAGTTAGTTGCTGAAACGCTGTCGGCAGGAACCGAATCAAATCACTGGCGATCAGAGAAACTTGGCCTAGCTCGTTGGCTGCCAAGTCACCTGCGAGTCCGTGAACGTGAACACCAAGCCTGGCCGCGTCGAAGGGCTGCATACCTTGAGCAACCAGTGCGGTGACGATACCCGTCAGGCAATCGCCGGTGCCTCCGGTGGCCATGCCTGGATTACCGGTGGCATTTGCCGAGCACTGCTCACCATCGCAAACCACCGTTTGATGCCCCTTGAGAACCACAACTGTCTGTCCACTCGCATCCCGTGTACACAAGTTCGCCGCCTGCCGGCATCGCTCGTCGGTTTCGCTTGAGACTTGCTCACCTGTAAGTCGCTGAAACTCGCCTGGATGCGGAGTGAGAATGCGGACTCCGCCTGGGGATTTCAGATGCTGCGGAGACGGCGCCAGGGCGTTGAGGGCGTCCGCATCAACGATCATTGGGCATTCGACTGTTGAGTAGAGATTGCAGACCAACTTGGCTGTGCTTTGCGCCGTTCCCAACCCAGGCCCTAATGCGACCACATCGCGAATCGTTGCGGCTCCGAGAAGTCCCGCTTCACAGTCGACCACCAAGCAATCGTCGGTCGTGCTGCCAATGCCGAGCGTCATATAGCTGGGCTCAAAACGGGCGACCGTCGCCTGAATCGATCGTGGCACTGCCAGAGTGACCAGCCCCGCACCGCTTCGCAGCGCCGCCATCCCTGCTAGCGCCGGTGCGCCGGCCATGCCGCGCGAGCCTCCAATGATCAGCACACGACCGTAATCGCCTTTGTGGCTCTGCAGTTCCCTCGGAGGGAGTTTGGGCAACGACTGAGAAGTGACATCTTGCATTGAACGGCTCACTCATGTCGGCGGGTCGCGACCAATCCGGCCAGGTAGCCCGCTTTGAATCCCGCATCGATGTTGACGACCGCCACGTTGCTCGCGCAGCTGTTCAGCATCGAGAGTAGCGCCGACAGCCCGCCCATACTCGCGCCGTACCCCACACTCGTAGGCACACCAAACACAGGGCACGGCACATAACCGCCGACCACACTCGGCAACGCGCCTTCCATCCCGGCAACGACCACGATCGCATCGGCGTCGGCGAACTCGGCTAGTCGCTCCGGCAACCGATGCGGACCGGCCACGCCTACGTCGTGCACCATCGTCGTGCGAACGCCCATCCAGTGCAGCGTTTCACGTGCTTCTTCCGCAACCGGTAAATCGCTGGTCCCAGCCGTAATCACCGCCACGTGTCCTACGGACGGCGGTACATAGGAGGCTGGATCAACGCGCAACGTGCGTCCGAGTTCGTTGTACCTTGCCGCGGGGAACTCGCTGAGCAGCGGCTCGGCTTTCTCCGGCTCCACGCGTGTAACCAACACAGGTTGGTCTTTTGCGAGTAGCTGCTTGGCAATCTGGGTGATAGCTTCCACGGTCTTCCCGGTGCCGTAAATCACTTCAGGGAATCCACAACGGTCGGCACGGTCGAGATCGACGGTGGCGATGTCTGCTTGGCCGACCTCTTTAGCTGCCAACCGCAGGAATTCGTCTGCAGAGATTTCGGCTGCCGCCAAACGGCCGGCTAACGTGATGAGTTGCGTTCCGTCCATCACTGCATTCTATCCGCGAATGCCGAGCCTAGACAGATACCCTGCGCGTACGTGGGAGCAGGCTTCGCTTGCGTACGGGATCAAGCAGGACGATTTCGCACCGGCAGACAAACCAAGCCCGACAAGGCAAGTGCACCAGCTGTTAGCAAGAACGTCGTCTGCAGGCCGAAGTGAGTAACGCCGTACTCCGCGCAACTAGGCCCAACCAGCGCCAAGGCCCACGCGCCGCCCATCATCAGGCTCGATGCGAGATTGGTGCGTTTGGGGAGCAATCGCTGCGCGAGCGCGATCGTCACAGGGATCATCGACGCGAACCCAATTCCCGTGGCCACCGCCAGGAGATAGCCAGCTTGGATCGGTAAGAAAGCGAACAACGCGATCACTGGTGAGAACAGAACCGGAACGAGCACCATCGGCCACTTCTCCCTGCCAGTACGCACGAATGCTCCAGCGGCGAGACCTCCGAACGCCATACCTGTCAGCGTGGCAGCATTCAAGTTTCCGACGATCGGGGCTGCACCCTTCGCAACTTGTTCCAGCGACCAGTCGGGATGCTGCGCAGCAACATGGCTCTGAGTCCAACGGACGAATAGATACACCAGCGCCATGTTCACACAGAATCTGAGCACCGCCGCCACATACAACACACAAACCATTCCCCACTCGGCGTCGGGCAAATCCCTCGCGTCGTCGTTTGTGGCGTCGCGGTGATGAATCGGCGTCAGCCCGGCGAAAGACCGTTGCAGAACCAGCGCCAGCAACAGCAGCGGCGCTGCGAGCAAGGGCAGCAACTGGAAGCCGCCAGACGTCGCCAACAATCGCGGCCACAGCATCGCGCCGAGCACACCGCCGATCATGCCGGTGACGAAGAAATAACTTACTGCGGTCGAGCGCCGCTCCGACCATAGGTGCCCTGCTGTCGCAACGCCGACTGGGTGGAACATGCCGATGCCAATGACGCCAATTGCATAGACGACTGCCAGGCTCCAGAAACTACTGACCAGCCCCAACGACCCGATTCCTAACACACCGAGGACCACGCCCCATGTGCCTGGTGACCGCGTTTCGAAACGATCGCTGACTAAGGCACAAATCGGTTGGACCAAACCCGAAAACAGCGGCCCCACGCCCATCAGCCAGGCCGACTGCTGCGCGGTCAGCTGCAAACGCGCCTCCAATAGCCCCAGACTTGCCGGCACCAAAGCCGACAGCGCATCGACCGCCGCGTGCGCGACCATAATCGCCACGAATGCGATCCCGGCAGTCCGTGCGGCTGGCACGGTCGGATTTCGCTGAAGGGCAATGTCTTGGCTCATGAGAAACGCATACTTGCGGCGATAGTTCCAGGGCGTCATCGGGTCGGCGATCGAAACGATTCCTACTACGACGCCAAGCAGGACGCTCACCTTACGTCGAAGGTTCACGCGGTGGAGGGTCCCTCAGCTGAGCAGGTCGTTGTCAGCTAGGCAAGCTAGAATTATGCTAAACCGCATGCTTCGCGGAAAAATACACTCTCTGAACGCCGAAAAAGGCTTCGGCTTCATCAAACCTTCAACTGGTGAGGCCGATCTGTTCTTCCATTGCTCGGCCGTTGATGCCGAGTTCAGCGATTTGAAGCTCGAACAGCCCGTCGAGTACGAGCCCGATGCGTCGTCTGAGAAACCTCGGGCCAAACAGGTCATCACCGGCGGCAAGCGACGCACGAAACCGCGGCAGACGGCTGGCTCGCGCGGCCCTGGCGCACATAAGCCTCGCGATCGCCAGTCAGGCAAACGGCCCGCACGGAAAGAAATCGAGTACGCCTTTGGCTACATCACCAAGCTGCCGCGTAAGAATCCAATTGGATTCATCTCCTCGACGGCCGGCGGCTACGAATACTATTTCGAGCCCGATTTTGTGAAGGGCAAGAACTTCGACAAGCTGAAGGTGGGCGACTACGTCCGATTCATCCCCAAGCCGAACCCGGAGAACGCGAAGGAACCCTTTGCCAAAGCCGTCGAGGTAGTGGCCAAGCCGGTCAACAAGCAAGAAAACAATCTCAAACGCCACCCCAAAGCGCGACGAAAGAAGCCAACGTGGCGCTCGTGAAACACTTGATTGTTAACTCCACTTTGTGCTCCAATCTACTCGTCGACCAGTTTTAGCAATCCTGTGGCGTACTTGCGAATCTGTTTACTGGTTGGCTGATCACTGAGATTGGTCAGCATATCAGCAATCTTAACTCGCCTAGCAAGCGGATCGGCGAGGATGCCGTCCAGGTACAGTTCATATTCGATTCCGTCTGTCTTCGTCAGCGCCTCAACAGACGCGATGACGTCGTCTGGGATTCCTTTCTCAGCGAGACTCTGCGAAGTCTCCGCCGTATCTTCCAGTACATCGTGTAGCCACGCAACGGCTTCCGCTCGCTCATCACCTGCAACTCTCCGCGCTACCGCTCGCGGGTGCTCGATATATGGGGTCGACCCGTCACGTCGGTACTGCCCCTCGTGTGCAGCGCTTGCGATGTGCCGTGCTAGTTCAGGCAGATTCGACACTGCGTGACTCCGATGAGGCTGCTGCGAATTGGATTGGTCAATGCTGGACGCTTTGATGTTACTCTCTCATTCGCTTCCCTGCCAAGATAGGGCCGCAACCACCATCGTGGTGGGGAAAAATCGCTGGGATTCCCTGACCATTGCGCCCGCTTGGACTGACTCTGGTAGTTTGAGTCTGCCTTGCTAGCACAACGGAAGGCTGCTGCCTCACGTGCTGCGAATACTCGTCTTTACGGAAACTCTTATATCGAACAAACTCGCCGATTCAGCCAACGGTTCGAAATACGAACCTTCGTTCTGCGACTCAGAAGGAGCTACTACATGCGACGTCATTGGATGCGAATCACTCTTTCGATAATTGCTTTCTTGGCCCTGGCGATGGGCCCGTCCCTGGCTACCGCCGCAGAGGTCGTTGTACCGCACGGCGGGATCGCACTCGATCCGAATCTGCCTTACTACCGCCCCGTCGAACGGCTCTCGGGCGAGTTGAGACTAGGTGGTTCCAACACGATGTCTCACATTGCGGCCGGATGGATTGATAGCTTTACGCAGTTTTACCCAGATGTGCAGATCACCATCGAGGTCAACGGCTCGCGGCAAGCCGTCAACGACGTGCAAGAAGGCAAAACGCACATCGGCTTGCTGAGTCGGACCGTCTATCGCGAAGAAGTCGAAGCTTTTCGGCAACGTTTTGGGTACGGGCCGACCGTGTTGACGCCATGTATGGAACGAACGGCGATCTTTGTCCACAAGGACAACCCGATCAAGGGATTAACGATGACCCAACTCGATTCGATCTACTCACCCGAATGTCGCCGCGGCAGTGACAAGCCGTGCGGGACTTGGGCCTATTACGGCCTGACGGGCGAGTGGGGCAAGCGATCGGTCATTACACACGGCAGGACCAAAGACACGGGTTCGCAGGTCTTCATGCAGCAGGCCGTCATGCTTGGCGCGCCGCTCCGCGATGATATGGTCGCTCACAAATCAAACGTCGATCTGATCAAGGCGATCGCCTCAGACCCCAACTCCATCGGCTTTGCAGGATTGTCGTACGGCACTCCTGAGGTCCGCGCCGTACCTTTGGCATTCACCGAAACCGAGGGCTTCGTCGAGATTGATTCCCCTGAAGCGGATCGCGGCTTGTACCCACTTGTCCGCCGCTTGCAGTTCGTTGTGAAACATGACCCCCAGACGAACCTTCCGCCGCTACAGCGGGAATTTATCAAGTACGTTTTTAGCCGCCTTGGCCAAGAAGATGTCGTGCGGGCCGGGTTTCAATCGATTCCAGCTCGACCGGCGCGAGTGGCACTCGATGCGGTCGGACTGGGTCTCGCACGCTAACTGAGTTGTCCATTGGGAGGTGCCGGAAGCAGTTACCTTCCACCCGTCCATGTTCGAAGTTCGTAACTCAATCGATTAACGCCTTTTCAGGAACACTATCAATGTCACGACATAAGTTGGTTGCAGCCACAACATTGCTCTTCGTCTTGCTCGGCGTGCAAAACGTCGAAGCGGTTAACACCAACCAATCAAGCAACCTCTCTCGGACTGCTCCGGAGTGGGCACGCCCTGGGGCGAACAACTTCAACGATCCGTCCTTCGGTTACGATCGCCAGACCGCCCCAGCGATTCGCGACCGCTCCAGCACGAGCGTCGCAACGCCCAACTGGAACGATCCGCTGCGAGACAATTCGTACTACACCGACCCGCTGCGGAATAATTCCTGGCAGAGCGGCAACCCGATCCAACCGAACGTCGCTGACACAACCCCAACGTGGCAGAAGTGGCGATTAGGCATCTACCCCGAAGACACTGACACCGGCGTCCGCGTGACCGAGGTCGTGCGTGGTTCGGCGGCCGAACGTGCGGGCTTAGAGGTGAACGACCGTATTGTCGCGGTGCACGGCTATCAAGTCGGCTATGTCAATGGCACGCTCTACGACTGCGGACAGGAATTCGAGCGTCACGCTGACTCGCAAGGCTGGGTCCGCGTCCTCGTGCAGAACAACCGCAACGGCCAACTAATGAACATGCCGATCCAGCTCGACCCACGACACCAAGGCATTACGGGCACGGTGTCGTATCGCGATCGTTCGTCCCTACCCCGCGACGCAATCCTGAACGTCGAATTGCGAGAAGTGCTAAGCTATAACTCCCGACCGGTCACCCTCACTCGCCAATCCTACACGGCTGGTCGTCCGCCCATCCAATTCGAACTGGACTACGACCCAACTCAAATTGACTCGCGCCGCAATTACGTGCTGCACGCCGATATCACCTCAGGCGGACGGCAGATTTATACGATGCGGCAGGACGCGCCCGTACTTGGGAGCAACCCGAGTCAGAATGTCCAACTGCTAGTCGAATCAACCACTTCAGGCTTTCCAGGCGGGGGCGGCAGCTACTCCGGCAGCGGTATCGAACAGATTGCGGCTTGGTTCCGCGAATACCTCAGGCGCGAACCGCGTGCTCAGGAGCGGTACGTCTGGGAACAACACCTGGCGCGTGGCGGTTCGTTAACCGACGCACAGTTGCAAATCCTCAGCACGCCGGAATTTTACTACCAATCGAACGCCGACGACGCAGAATACGTGCGCCGCATGTTCCAACTGGTTACCAACCGCCAACCATCGCAGCAAGAAGTCTCGCAGTGGCTCAACCGATTGCAGTATCACAATCGCTTGCGACCCGAGATGGCTCGCGAGTTCTTGGCGATGGCAAAGGGCCAAGCAAGTCGGTAAATCGGACTCACTCAAAGTTCAAATGGAGCCGCGACCGTCTGGGAGTGCAAACGGGTCCAGCTGTGGATCGTTAGCGTTTCCTGACGGGCGCGGCTCGGTTTCTTATTGGGCATTCACGCATGGTTGGATAACATCTTCTGGAGTGCTAACATGCGACGCATGGACCTGCCCGCAACGCGTCGCACTCGCTGGAATCTGACAATCCTGCTTACCATGTACTGCGGTTACATGGCGTTTATGCTCTGCCGCAACACGCTGATCGCGGCTAGCCCGGCGATGATCGCGGATCCGGCGCTAGGGCTCGATAAAGAGACTTACGGCCAGATTATGAGCTGGCACTCCGCAGGCGCGATTGCTGGCAAAATCGTCACTGGGTTAGGCGCCGATGTCATCGGCGGACGGCTCATGTTCCTGTCCGCGCTGGCGTTCACGGCCGCGTCGAATATAGCGTTCGGCCTCGTCTCGACGGTGACCTGGTTCAAGCTATTCAACTTCGCCGGTCAGTGCGGCAAAGCGGGTGGTTGGCCGTCGATGGCGAAGCTCATCGGGCATTGGTATTCACCGGACGAGCATGGTCGCGTGTGGAGTATCATCTCAACCAGTTCACGCGTGGGCACGATGACTGCCCTCTTTCTGGTCGGCAGTCTGTTGGTGATCGCCTCCTGGCGCGTGGCATTCTTCCTCACTGCGGGCATAACACTTCTCGTTGTGATGGCCGGGTACTTTCTGTTGAAGGAACGTCCTCATGACGTCGGGCTCACGCCGCTTACCGAAGATACCGTCGAGTCTCACACTCATCCGCTCGATGGGACAACGCTGGGCCAAGCATGTTTGGCCTTTGTTGGCAGTGCACGCGTTTGGTTGGTGTGCGCTGGCATTGGTTGCTTAACGGTTTTGGTCGATTTTCTGACGTTTCTTCCATTGTACCTATTCGAAACTCTGGGAATTCCGGAGGCGCAGGCATCAATCTATTCGACGTCGTTCCTGGCTGGCATGTTTGTGGCGCTCATTATCGCGGGAATCTTCTACGACCGATTCACCAAATCTCAACTCGTCTCGGTACTGGGTAGCCAGTTAGTGTTCGGTACAAGCTGCATCTTGCTGTTGATAATGTTCCCTCGAGTGGAACTTGCTGAAGCCATTCGAACACCCGCAGTAGTGGGCACGCTGTTCGCCTTCGGCTTGACGATTGCAACCGCGTATTACATTCCGATGAGCATCTTCTCGGTTGCTTTCGGCGGCCCTCACAGCGGATTCTTGATTGCGCTGATCGACATCTTCGGCTACGCGACGGCCCTGCTCTTCACCTACTTCGGTGGCACGATCGCTCAAGATTACGGTTGGACGACTTTTCTCAGTGTGCTGCTGACGATTGCCGTCCTGGCAACACTAACGATGACGGCGTTTCTGTATCTGGACGCGCGAGCGGAGAAGCAGAGCGATTGAACGTTGATCGCAAGCGAAGCTCACATGCGTGGCTCGGCACTTGCTGCGACTGGCTTCGCACAAGCTTACTCGGACTCAGGTACCGGCAACACGCCGCCGGGTTGCTGCAGCAGCGCGGGCGATTCGATGGGCTCCGATGGCGGCGGTGGATTCAGCGGCGGAAGGAGCTCGCGGTTCTGTTTCTGTCGTTCACGCTCATCCTGTTGCGGATCCGTCAGGTCGAAGAACTCTTCCGACGGCTCGTCGCCTTCGGGGTATAGCGGCGCATTCTCGGTCGGCGGCTTGGCACGTGGGTAACACGCTCGCTGTCCCATACAGCTCAGCGGCCCGATCGAGGCGTAACGTTCTTCGTAGAAGAACACATCGTGCGTTTCCAGGATGGTCCCAGTTTGCAGTTCCAGGTTCGCCTGCTCGATGTTGTATAGGGCCAGCAGCTGCGCCTCAGAGCTGACGGCATCGCCCCACGAAACGATCGCTTGCAACACGTTGATGTATTGTTCCAATCCGACGCTGTAGAGTTTGAGTTGATAATTCAGGTTCTCTCGTGCGGCGGCACGCGTCTCTTGATTCGCTCGGTACTGCTCGTAGAACTGATCCAGGTTTCGCAGGTTCGCCGCAAGTATGTGGCTGGCGGTTAGCAGCTGTTGCGTGAGGTTGGCACGGTCGCGGGCGATGATCAGCTCGGTCTGCCGCAGCTGTGCGCGCGAGGCACGCAGGCCAAGTGGCACGGAGAAGTTAATCCCCAACGTCCAATCGGTATTCTGACCGAGCGATGACGATATGCGATCGCCGATTGGCAGCACGCCTTCCAGCCCATTCCAGCGATAGAGTCCAACCGCATTGAGCTGCGGAAGTGCGAGGTTACGTGCTTGAATGTTGTTCTGCTGATCGGCCTCAAGGACGAGCTTCAACTCGATGATGTCGGGGCGGTATTGCTCAGCCAAGGCGATAATCGATTCCCACTCAAACTGCAGGCGCTCTTCGTTAGGCGGCGTGACAGGGGTCACGCGTTCTGGGTCGTAGGGCGGGAGACCCAGGATACTCCGCAGCGCGGCTTCCGCTTGCAACACGTCAGCCTTGGCACCAATGAGAATCGACTTGAAGTTGGCGAGTGACACCCTCGGTTGCGCCGCCTGAGCAGCAGAGATCTGCTCGGCAAGCACTTGACCTTCTGCTTGCTCCAGTGCAAAGGCCGACTGGCTGACTTGTTGTTCGCGGGCCCACAAAATCGTCCGCGCCGAGACGAGGTTCCAATACGCGCCGATCACGTCGCGCACCAGCTGTTGCACACTGCTCTTGTACTGGAAGAACGACCGCTCGGTGTCGATCCTGGCCAGCACAATCGGTACTTGATTCGCTAAGCGTCCGGCACCGCGCAAGAGCGGCTGTGTGTAACTGACGTCCAGCGAGTTACTGATCGAGGGGTCGAGCTGGAAGGTTGCCGGTGGCCGTCGTGTCGTATCGTCGCTGACGCCGAATGTCCAGAATCCGCCGCTAAGGTTCGTCTTGGAAAGTTGGAAGTCTAGGTCGTAGAGATCACTTTGTGACCCAGTGATCACCCCAGTCAAACCGCCGGGGTCGAAATCGACTCCTGGTCGTTCGATGTGACTCCAAAAGTTGTCGACCGAAATCGTCGGATCAAATCGCCCCTGGGCAACGTCGATTGCGTTGTTGGCGATCGCCACGTCGTAAATCGTGCTGCCGCTGCGTACGGCCGTCACGCCACCCAGCACGCGGATGACTTCCGAGTTGGCGAGCGCGATGCGAATCGCCTCGTCGAGCGACAGGTTTCGAACCGGTACATCCCATTGCAGGTCGGAAACCGTCGCCGGTCGTGGCGTCGCGGGTAGCGAGACACGGGGCAACTGGGTCGGATGCCGCACGCTGATCCGCCGCTGCTCTGGCTTGATCCAGGGCAACCACGGTTCGGCCAAGGGCGTCTCCGAATGGGCGCAGTGCGAAGCTGGGAAAAGCGAGAGCATCCCCAGCAAAAGCCTTCCGACTAATGCGCGCAGCGAAACCATACCGCTGGTTTCGGCCGGATCGCACGGATCCTTCCAGATTTAGGTGTCCTACCTATCTAACTTAACTTTCCGTCTCGGTCGCCGTGTAAGTCTGTAACGATTGCATCGCCTGCGAAAAGTCTGACGTATCCGCGATCACGTGGCCATCGCGCAAAACGATGTTTCGTTTAGCGTTTCGCGCGACCTCGGGGTCGTGGGTCACTAGAATCACGGTTAGGCCTTCGACCTCGTTCAGCTCCTTGAACAGTGTGATCACCTCACGACTGGTCTTCGAGTCGAGGTTCCCCGTCGGCTCGTCGGCGAGCAGAATCGAGGGCCGGTTGATCAACGCCCGCGCGATCGCCACGCGCTGCTGTTGGCCACCGGAGAGCTGGCTGGTGGTGTGATCCATCCGGTCGCCCAGTCCGACTCGCGTAAGTTCCTCGGCGGCCCGCTCGTGACGCTGCTTAGACGACATCGACGGAGCGTACAGCAGCGGCACCTCGACGTTTTCGATCGCCGTCGTGCGATTGAGCAGGTTGAAGCTCTGGAACACAAACCCAATTTGCCGGTTGCGAATCCGCGCCCGCTCGTCGAGCGACATCTCGACGATCTCTTCACCATCGAGCAGATAGCTCCCGCTGCTGGGCCGGTCGAGGCAGCCCAGCGTATTCATCAACGTCGACTTCCCCGAGCCCGAAGGGCCAATCAGCGCGACGTACTCGCCCTGCTCGATGTCGAGCGAGGTCTCACGCAGCGCGTTGACCGTCACCTCACCCAGGTCGTAAATGCGAGTGATGTCCGTCAGGCGAATCAATGGCAACTTCTCTGTCATGGCCCTCTAGCATACCAGCCAAGAACCACAACGGCACGACGATCACAACGAATGCTGGTAATCCTTCTCGTAGTGGCCGTTGTGTCGTGGTGGTTAGCTTCTTGACAGCACGATGCCGCACTACTTCGAAATTATTCTCAATATCCGCCCAAGAATTGAAAAACTGCGGCGAATCATCGGAAATAGCTACTTCATTTCGGCCTCTGCTGGCTGGATTGCCTCCCTCGAAATTGAAAAGGAGCCTTCTGATGTCCCCCATTTCTCGCTTTGTTTTGAGCCGTTTCGGCTGCCCGGCGACTGCTATCGCGCTGGTGATGTACAGTGCTGTCGCCGCCCAGGCACAAACGGCTGACGCCGGCCACGGTCACGCCATCGGCCGCATCGACTTCGCGAAAGCCAACTTGCCACCCGCCACGGTCGAGGTCGAACTCGGCCCCGGCATGATCGGCGACTTGCTCGGACTGGGCAAGGCAGCGATCGGCGGCGTGGCCAAAACGCTCATCGAATCGCCGCAAGGTTCCGAATCGACCAAGCTCGCCGCCGAGCAGCTGGCGGCCGTGCAAGAGATTGTGCAGATCTCCAGCGACGTGGTCCATGAGGTCCGGGTTCGTGTGTACGAAGATGGTCCGACCGACCTAGGCACGAAGTTCGCCGATCAGCTCCAATCCGCCAATTGGAACACGATCGTCAAGGTCCACGACGGCAACGACAACGTGCAGCTCTCGCTGATTCGCGAAAACGGTGCGATTCGCGGTGCCTTCGTCGTCGCCGCAGACGGCAACGACTTGGTGCTGGTGAATGTGGTCTGCAATATCTCGCCCGAGAAGGTGCAAACGCTCACCGCCAAGGCCACTCAAATCGGCCTGGACAATGGGCTGAAGCAAGTGATCGAACAAAAGCTGCAGCACCTGCATCGCCACCACGTGCATGCGGAGCAAAGCCACGCCCAGGTTTCGCATCACGAGTCGCACTAGTCGTAAGCGGCTGCCGTTGATCTCCCCGAGCCACTGCCAGCGTCGCTGCTTGAAGGACAGCGAACGGATGCTGGTGGTGGCTCTTTCCAAGCTCAGATCCTGATTTCTTCGGTTCCGGGCCACGGATTGAACACGGATGAAACACAGATCGACGGATACCTGGTCGTTCCGTGTTTAATCTGTGTTTCTTCCGTGGCTTTTTTCCACGAAACTGCAGCAAGGGAACAATTGTGAGATTCTAAGTTTTGAAAGGTTTCTTGTTTTCATTTACAAAACCTGGCGGTCGTCGGCCTAAGCGGATATTTCTAACACCTTGCCTTCCAACAGGTTGCGGCGATCGGCTCCATCGCCCACGGGGTAGGTTTTGAAAGGTTGGCGGTTTCCGACCTTTCAGAATCGCATCGGTCGTACCGTGAGCGCAGCGATTCTACCTCTTCGAGTTGCCAAAGAACGAACCGGCGCAACGCGCACCGTATTCAATTCTAGTGATCTGAACTCGGCAATTCAGCAACGATTTTTGGGCCACTTGCCGATGGTGTTGTAAAGCGTCGAGCGGAGATACGTAGCGTATAAAAACCGATATCGTTTCCGCAATCGACGGTGCAATCAATAGTTAGATGTTTCGTAACGTCGCCCAACTCCGCCCACACTGAGGATTGCGACCGTCAACAGCACAAGGGACGAAGCTGGTTCTGGCACCAATGTGACCGTGAGAATCGAAGCTGTCGGAATATCGAGGCGAAAGTCGAATGCGAACTCTGTGCCGTCTGCGAGCAGCCCAGAGATTGTGGAGCCAGCGCTTCGGTTATCAAGACGAGTCCGTTGACCTGGCCTTAGATTGTCTATTTCCGTCCCGTCCAATTGGAACTCTGTTCCGATTAGGTTTACTGTGTTTGGGCCGAATACTGCCCAATTGGAAATCGAGCCGCCAGAAAGGGTTAGTACGCTATCGCGCCACAAACTTACTGTCCCCTCTATGCTCCCGCCAGACATATCAATGGTACTTTCCGGTCTTGCGGTCAGCATATGCCTTAGACTGCCGCCCGAAATGTTCAATGTGGCGTCCTCCCAAAGATCTACTCGCGCCCTTATGGTCCCACTAGCGAGGTTGACAGTGCTCGTTGAATGTACTTCGAGGCTTCCATTGACACTTCCTCCATCAATCTCCACTGTGCTATCCGAGACAGTTAAGCCATTAACAAATCCGCCCTGTAGGACACGAACCCGGCTGTTGTGACTGGCACGCACTCCCGACGCATAGCCCGTTTGTCCGTCCGAGTCTGTGTGGAAGAGATTCAATTCGGAATCGTATAGTTTTAACTCGTAAATCCTCCCACCGGTTACATCGATCCTTCCCGCGATGCTATTGAAATAGCGAATTTCACCTTCTTCAAGTATTAGCGTTTGACCGGATCGGAGGCCAGCTGGTGATTCGTCGCTGGGAACTATAATTGGTGTGGTGACGACGGGAGGCAGCGTAGCATTCACGATTCGCGCGTTGTGAAGCACGTCAAATCCGTGGAGAAAGATGAATGGCGTCCCGTTCTCCAGCGTGCCAGCGAATACGTCCGATTCGGTTAGTGTTATCACCTCGCCGTCAAACGGAATTCCGTTGAGCCTGAATTCGCCACCGAAAATTGTGACGTTGCTCCCTCTCTCTGCACTCAGTTTGCCTATGGTTCCGCCGCTTAGGTTCAAACTCGTGCCGCTTGCGAATGTCGCACCAGCGACTTTTCCGCCTGAGATATTAGTAGTTCCTCCGGGCATATCACGCGGGCGTAAACTACCGTCGCTACGTAGCGCAAATCCATGCGGACTCTCAATGGTTCCGCCGGTGATATCTACTTTGCTACCTGGCCTCACTACAACCTGACGGTCGATGCGCCCCCCAGAAACGTTCAGATACCCTCCGTCGTTCGCAATAATTGAGCCGATTAGCTCTGCACCTGTTACACTGACCAAGCCGCCGGATTCAATGTTAATGCTGGTGTTCGACCCACCCACGGTTCCGACTTGACCGCCTCCGATTGAAAGCTGGCTGCCCGTGTGAACGTGAATACGATCCTCAAGCAGTCCCCCTCGCACATGCACGACACTTTCGTCGAATGCACGCAGCCCTTGCACCGTTCCACCGGAGATTTCCATCCGTGAATCTGCAGCTCGCAAACCAAGATCGACCGAGCCACCGATAATCTCAAGTTCGGCGCCAACAACATTAAAGTTTCTGGGGAGTTCGCCGCCGTCGGTTAGCGTCAACCGTTGTCCGCGACGCAATCCATTTGGTGACAACTCGCTGTCGACCATGATAGGAGTAGTGTTTAGCTCCGGCAGAGAACTCCGTTTGAAAACCACGCCATCGGAGCTAGCGCTGGTTGCAGCCGCAATGATAAAAGGCGAACCGTCTTTCAAAGTGCCAGTCAGTATATCATCTGGATCCTGCAACTTTAATGTCGTATCCAGCACCTCCGTGCCATTCAGAAGAAACTCGTCACCATAGATTGTAACGAGACTTCCTTCTTCGGCACTGAACGCGTCTCCGAACGCCCCCACGCAACCCTGACAACACTTCCAGGTTCTGCATCGAAGAATCCACGTGCCAAGTTATCGGAATCTGGAGTGCCAATGATGCCGCCTGAAATGGTACCTTCTGTACCGGCGTGAAAGCGAATCGAATGAACTACACCGGATGAAATGTTCACGATCGAGCCATCGAATGCAGCAAAGTATGATCCAACGGTACCGCCAAGAACATTTAGTTCGCTTTTTGTCTCAGTTCCACCAGGGCGCATCCGCGTGAAGTCACGGACTATTCCTCGCGGAAACAAGTTGACTGTCGTATTCGGGCCAATGTAACCCGGTGACCCGATCACTGTGTAGTCGCCAGGCACATTAATGATACCAGATGGCAATGGCTGACCACACGAGTCGTGAGCTAGAACCACGGTTGCGGCCGCCGCAGCAAGAATGCTACCGAAGTTCAGCAACTTCCGTCTGCGTTTCATGAGAGCAATACCCTTACCATGTAGTTGGCGTTTCGTTCCGCACACATGACGCATTGCATGAGTGCGTGAATTAGCGGGCTCCTGCTCGAGGCAACCCTCAGGCAGCTTCGGCCATTGACGCTATCATGTCAATAGCGTTCAATGCGTGAGTTATTGCAATTCCATCTCGGCCTGTGATAGGAAAGGGTTAATACTAAAGTACCATCTATGTAAAGCTGTCACGATAGGTTTCGTCCAAGCGCCTAGCGCTCGAATTGACTTTCCCATACAATGCCAACGCGCTGAGTTCACACCAGTTTCTTAAGGTGACTTACAACGTCAGACTTTCAGTGCGCTGCGCCCTCGTCGAATCTGGTACGTGCGGTCAAATTGCGTCAGCGCAATCGGATGTATTGCCACAACAAGCCGCACGCATAGCGGCGATTGAATCGTGGCAGAATCGTCGCTGGGCGACTCGTAGCAGGGGCAAGACCAGCGACATGCTGAACGTCTTGGGGCGGGAAAAGGAGTAGATCTCGTAACTCACTTCACTCGTTTGCTGATCAAGTGCAACAGTAAAGCGTTCCTCACCGATGAATGGATACTCCTGGGTAGTGCCGTAGCTGAAACCGAAGCGATTGGGAACTGAATCGTCAACTGAAACGATCTTGGCCACACTCAAGGAATAGACTAGGTACTTCCTTGCGAGCGTCGCGACGATCGAGCCGGCTGCGATGGGCTCGAGTGGTCCGACATGTTGCACCCAGCCGAGATTCAGCATGCGGAAGTTTTCAATTGCCGCCTTTGCATTTTGGAAGGCGACTTCACCGTGACCAATAACCGCACGTGATTGGTTGCTGGCGAAGCCTGCGGGGCAGAGTGACTGATTGGTGTCGCCAGTCTCTGCGTAAGTCAGCTCTGCCTGCCGATTGGCAGCGATCGTGGCACGAATGAGTGCGTCGTCAGGGCGTTGGAGAAGTAGCAAGGCTTCGACGGTTACAGAATCTGCGGCAGTGAATTCGGATAGGTCCACGCGGAATTCGTTAACCGGCTTAACGATGCCTGCTTAACGGCTCTAGACCGATGGGTTGGCAGGTCAGATGTGGCTGAGCGAGCAATCGCAACCCGCCAGCGCGTGTTTCATGAGTTCCAACCACATGGTAAGCTGGGGTAGCATGCCTATGGTGCCATGTACGTTATGCACTCACCCCTGTCTTGAACCGAATGACTTCTCAGACTGCCTCCGGCTTGCGAGAATGACCGAAAGTTTCGAATTAACGCGCCTCACAATCTAATAGCGACTTCAATCATGAAGAGTGTCTTTTGGGTGCTGCTTGGTGGATTTCTTGGTGCCGCGATAGGGCTTGTTATGCCCATTGGTATGACGCGTTTATTCACGCTCATCTCCGGAGATGGTGCGGGAATCGGGACTGTGTTCTCACTACTGATGCCTTTCTCCGTCTTGTTCGGGATGGTGGTTGGTGCTGGTGCCGGGAGCTATCGGGCGCGGACGGGCAGTTGGTCAGGATCGTTTGACGGATCTAGCAACCATCGGTCCGTCGACGAGCATCGCACCACATTAGCACAAGGTTTTTCCGCACCATATCGCCAAGTGGCCGACAAAACTGAACACCATGCCCCAGACGTCAGAGAATGATACCGGCACCAACTTGTCGACGAATAAAGTTCGACATCATGAGCGACATTCGGTTGGAGTGCCGATTGCTTGGATCCTCTTCGTCACACCGGTAGACCTAGCGGTCAACCGGTGCTACCCGTTGCAACGGGTCAACTCACTACAAAATCACGCACTCAGCGACTACGGCGCGAAGTCCTCGCCCAGTTCTTTTCTGAGCTTTTCCGCGATGTTGCGGAAGGACTCCGATTCCTCACCGCCTCGCTCGGCTAACTCGTCATGGCAAACCGCGATATGGCGCCCGAGCGTACGCGGATCGAGTTGATCGACATCCAAGGGCGTGAGCTCGTCCAAGGCGGTTGGCACTTCCTCGACGAAATTCAGGTAATGATCGAGCGACGAGGTCGAGAACAGTTGAATGCGTTTGGCAGGCGTAGCCGCAACGCAAAACTCGCCGCCCTCCGACGCCTCGGCATATTTCTGAATCGAGATCAGGCAACCGAGAAACGTACTGTCGAGGTACTCGCAGTCGGTGGTGTCGAACAGAACGCGGCCACTACCGCCAGACAAGAGCGACTGGACCGCCGTCTTCATCGCCGCACTTTCTGACATCGTGCCATGGCCAACGACGCGGATCACGGTCTCGTGAGCAGTTCGACCGATCAGCAGTGAGGAATTCACAGGTCTGACCCTCCCAGGAAAAGTAAAGAAGCGTGCGTACACAGCTAACTCTTCCACCGTTGCCGGGAGCGCAGTCTACCAGATCGACCACACGTTGGCAAAAAGCGGCACAGCTTACCAGCGTGACGCAACCAAAAATGAGAGAGAATCAATTGGCCGGCGTAACCCACCGATGGGGCCGGGCTAACGCACGCTACGACTGCCCGCTCCCAGGGTCAGGCCGAGCGCCAACAGCAACAGGCACCCAGGCTCGGGCACAGCGACCTGACCGGCCAGCGGCGCTGAGCCGGTGAGTTGTTGCTGCCAGACCAAGTAATCACGTCCGTCGGTGTCGCCATCGCCGTCGGCGTCGCCGGCATCAGTTTGGCCGAGGGCGGACTGCCAGATGGCCAGGTCGGTGGCATCGACGAAGCCATCGCCGTTGAAGTCAGCGGGCAGGTTGGCCGCCAGTGCGAACGCAATGAACTCGTTGGCGTCGAGGTTGCCGTCAGAGTCGAGCGAGGCTGGTAGTTGCAGCGAGTACAGCAGCTCGCCACCGTCGGCGGAATCAAAGACAGCCACAGCCAGGTAGATCTGCTCGGGCAACTCGCCAAACTCTTCCAGCAAGTTAATCGTGCCTTCCAGCACGCCGCCGTTCGCGCCGGTGATCGCTTCGACCGAACTAGAGACATCAAACCAGCCTTCGAAGTCATTATCGTTTTCGTCAGCCAGGAAGGCGTCCCACTCGGCGACCTGCCCTGACTTCGCCCAGTTTGCGTCGGTCAGCGCGCCGGGTGAGTCGGCCAGATAGATGAACACGTCGCCGCCTTCGCCGGCGTCGTCGGTCGCGACGTACAGCACGTTGCCTTCCAGCGCGGCATGCAATGCGCGATCGCCCGCCGCGGCGACTTCGATAGCTTGCGGATCAAGCAGGCCGTCCATCACGAAGCCCACCGGCGGGTCCCCGCCTTCCACCGCGAAGTGCCAGTCGCCGCCCCCGTTGTTGTCCCAAGTGCCGGCGCCGTCGTTAAACGCCAGGTCGAACTGCGAGGCGCTGGACAGAATCGTCACGTCGAGGTCCCACGTTTCGTTGGAGGCATTCCAACTCATCGGCTCGTCCGGGTCGAGGACGGTCGACCAATCGTCGAAGCCAATGTGCGCGAAGATTTCACTGGCACCAGCCAATGGTCCACCAGACGCGTCGAACGAAATCGTGATCAACTCACCTGCTGTGGGCAGCCCAGGACCGAGCGTCACGTCTGAGCCGCCGGTGAGGAGGTCCGCCGAGCCGACATATACGTGCTGAATATCGGTGCGCTCGATGTTGCCATTGCCGTCAATCGCTTCGACGAAGTAGTCCACCAGCACGTCTTCGAGTCCATCGATCATCGCTCCGTAGCGGAGTGCTCGGTAAGTCGGCGTGAGGATTCCCGATGGCGGCGCCACGTCGCTGGAACTCATGTCGAGCGTGATCCAATCGCCAACTTCATCGCCGCCAGCGTAGGTTTCGTTTTGGATCGAGTTGAGCGGATTGGTACCATCGTCGTCGATGCGGTACTTGAGTTGAACGCTGTTGAGTCCGCTGACGTCGTAGGCGTACGTCCACACTTCGAAGTCGCTGGGCTGCGTCTGGCCGAACTCGTCGCCGCCGGGGTTGTAGGATTCGCGTTGCGGTACAAAAACCGTCGGTGCCGTCGTTTCGACGCCGAAGTAGCTGTTGAGCACGTTGTCAGCGTGCGCGACGGCTTGGTTGGAACCAAGTGTGACGTTGCTATCCCATACCTCGGTGCCGTCCCAGTACCAATGGTCGGAGGCTTCCGCCTGCAGCAGCGTGTGCCAGGCGCGTTCGGTGGATGTGCCGACGCCATTGATGATGTTGTCGAGGTTGGTGGCCGGTGCGATGTCGTCAGCCGTGAAGACGCGATTCTTCGCCGCGGTGAGTACGGCCCAACTGTTGCGATCGGGGCTCCAGCCCGTGTCGGGATTCGGATCGCCCAGCCACTTTTTGAACTCAGGATCGCCATTGTCCGCGCCGGCCCAACTACCGTTTTCGATGTGCACGACGTCGTTGGGATTGACGGGGAAGCGATCGAGATAGTCCTGCACGGTCGATACATCGTAGTTGGAATTGTTCGATGCCCAGTTGCCCATGTTGTTGAAGTTGCCGTGGTAGTAGGCCTCGCTGCCGCCGCCAAAGTTGTCGCCATCGTGATGCAGCAATACGAACATTGGATGATCAGGGTCGGTATTGAATTGACGATACTGATTCATCACTTGCTCGTACTGCAACGCCCCGAAACCGCCGCGGCCGTCCTCGTTGCCTTCGTAGCGCGCTGCCGGCACGGCGACGATTTTGCTGATCTCGCCAGTCGCGGGATCGACGTGTTGCACGTTGTGGGGGCGATAGGCAAACGGTGCGGCCACTTTGCTGGGTGCCCACAGGTTGTTGAGCTGTACCCATTGGTTTTCAGGAATCGCGGGATTGATCTGATCGGCACGATTCGGACGATACAGATTCGAGCTATCAGTGTGCGGATAATTCTCGACGGCGCGCTCCAGGTGAATGCTGTCGACGATCGACCACTCGATCCCTTCGGCCACCAGCGCTGGAATGATACGAGTGGAGAATGCCGTCTCGGGCGGAAAGATACCCTTGGAGAACGGCACACTTGCTCCCCATGTTTGGGTGTGGACGTGCTTTTGCAGCTTGATCTGCATCTGGATGTCGCGCGTATCCAAGAGCGGCATCAGCGGATGGTTGAAGCCAAAGTTCACCATGTCGAGCCGGCGGTTGCCTTCGCTCGTTTGCCAATTGGCGGCCTGACGGTAGGCACCTTCCCAGTTGTTCCACTGGCCGCCATTCACACCTGCTGCTTCTAGATCGTTCAGGTTGCGGATCAGCGAACCGGAGAATGATACTTGCGCACCCAAGTGTGGCAAACCGAGCCCTGATTGCACCGCGTCTCGCGGCCAGGTGGTGTACGGGCCACCGCGTTGGTTATGAACGTCGACGACGCTGAAGGAAAAATCGCCGGAGTTCTCCGTTTCGAAAATCGTCTGCCCAGGGCGATAGGTGGGTTGATGCATGTGCCAGAGAAAGCCGACGTGGATCGGCTCCTGGCCCGACGCACGGCAGGGCGCGAAACTGCAGACGAGGAGAGCTAGCAGACAAATAGAGGTTCGCGGTTTCATATTCGGGACTGGAGACGTAGTGTGGGTGACAAGCTTGTTTGTCTCCTGTTAGTCCGGCCGAGACGGGAATTGGTACCAAAAAAACAGGAATACGCCGCATCAATCTAGGCAAATGCGCAATCGCGAGCACAATAGGCGGTGAAAGGTAGGCGGGGATGGATTATGTCGCGCACTTGACTAGCGAGCTGGGGGTTTCCGCAAGGCAGGCGGCGGGAGGTGCTGGATTGCTGTTGACGGTGGCTCAGCAGCGACTGCACCGCGATGATTTCATGCGCTTGGCCGACACGATTCCGGCGATCTCGGACATTATCGGTAAAGCTCCGCGGATCGCCGCCTCGCGGCGGAGCGTGTTGACCGAGACGTTGAGCCGCTGGTTTGGTGGACTTGGTGGGTTGGCAGGGCTGGCCACCGGTTTCGAGACGCTGGGATGCGAGAAGGCGATGATCCCAAGATTCGTCGACTCGCTCGTCGCGTTCGTGCGCATGAAAAGTGGCGATGAAGCCGCCACGCTGCTGCAAGGTGTGTTGCGATAGCTAGGTATCTGTTGAGTTGCGCAATCGATTCCGACTAGAATTCGGTGCTTGTTTTCGCCGCGAGAGTCGCGGAAGCGAAGTGAATACCGAATGTCGAACAAGAAATTTCCATGGAAGAAGTGACGCAACGGTACTTCGTCATTCGAGATTCCTCGCTCGATGTTCTGCGGATCCGCTCCTCCGTGCGCTCTGTGACTCCGTGGTAAATTCTGTCTATCGATTCGAAGAAAAATATGGCACTGCCCGACTACGACAAGCTCGGTTCCTTCTACCTGGGCAAGAAGCACGACCTTTCCTCTGGGGAAACGCTTAACGACAAGATTCTGTATGACAGCAAAGATCTGACGACGCATGCGGTCTGCGTTGGTATGACCGGCAGCGGCAAGACGGGTCTTTGTGTGTCGTTGCTGGAAGAGGCGGCGCTGGACGGCGTGCCGGCGATTTGTATCGACCCCAAGGGTGACCTCGGAAATTTATTGCTGGGATTTCCTGATTTCGATCGTGCGAAGTTCAGCGAATGGGTTGATCCCGCCGCCGCCCAACGAAAAGGCCTGTCGACCGACGAGATGGGCGCGAAGATGGCCGCGCTGTGGAAGAGCGGCCTGGCCGACTGGGATCAAGGCGGCGAGCGAGTCGAGCAGTACAACGACGCGGTCGAGCGATTGATCTTCACACCAGGCGCCAGCCACGGCATCCCGATGACGGTATTGAAGAGCTTCGATGCGCCGCCGAAAGCATTGCGCGACGATGCCGATGCGTTCCGCGCGCGTGTCGCGTCAGCCGTTTCGGGACTACTTGCCCTGCTGGGAATCGATGCGGACCCGGTGCGAAGCCGCGAGCATATCTTTCTGTCCAACATCATCACGCACGCATGGAACGCAGACAACGATCTTGACGTCGGCGAGATGATCGCCGAAATCCAATCGCCACCGTTTGAAAAGGTCGGCGTGATGGACCTGGAGACTTTCTACCCCGCCAAAGAACGCACGAAGTTGGCAATGGAGCTCAACAACTTGCTGGCAAGCCCCGCGTTCGCTGGCTGGATGACAGGTCAGCCGCTGAATGTGCAGCAACTGTTTTACTCTCCCGAGGGCAAGCCGCGGCACTCGATCATTTCGATCGCGCATCTGGACGACGCGCAGCGAATGTTCTTTGTGACGATCCTACTCAACGAGGTACTCGCGTGGACGCGCACCCAGTCGGGGACCAGCAGCCTACGGGCACTTCTCTACATGGACGAGGTGTTTGGCTATTTTCCGCCCACGGCCAACCCACCTAGCAAACAGCCGATGCTCACGTTGCTCAAGCAGGCACGGGCGTTTGGATTGGGCGTGGTACTCGCCACACAGAATCCGGTAGACCTCGACTACAAGGGACTATCGAACACGGGCACCTGGCTGCTCGGTCGGTTGCAAACTGAGCGAGACAAGATGCGCGTGATGGAGGGGCTCGAAGGCGCGTCGGCGGAGGCTGGCGGATCGTTCGACAAGCAAGCGATGGAACGCACCCTCGCCGGCTTGGGAAGCCGTGTGTTCATGATGAACAACGTCCACGACGACACACCACAGGTCTTTCATACACGCTGGGCAATGTCTTATCTGGCCGGTCCGCTGGCGCGCGATCGGATCAAGCAACTCATGGACCCGGTGCGGGATAAGTTTTTGCCGCCGGAGCCGAAACCAGAAGAGAAGGCAGAGGCAGCGTCCGACGATTCCAAGTCCGCGGAGCCAACCGAGGAGGCTAAATCGCCCCCCGAAGAGGCGCTACCCACCGCCGACCAGGCAAAGATCGAAGCAGCATACGAACCGAAGCTGAAGAAAGCACTCGAGCGCGAGCAACGCGCAAAGGCCTACTACAGCGAACAATTCTGGCAAGTGCCTGGCAAGCTGTTCTCGCTGGGTCATCGCGGCATCGCCCTGCTGTTGGCGATGATCAGTGGCGGTGCAACGAAACGAAAAAGCAGCTCGGCGATGGCGGCATTCGAGAGAACCGTGGCTGAAGTTTCACAGGCGAATACCGCGTGGGGCAAGCTGCGCACCGCGCAAGAGAGCTACAATCAACTCGAAGCGGAGAAGCATGCCAAACTGGGCAGCAAGTCACCGCCAAAGTTGCGATCTGTCTCGCTGTTAATGCACCCGATGATTTGGATCGTTGTGCTAGTGGCAGTCGTTCTGTTGGCGATTGTCGTTGGGGCCGTTGTGTTCATGGGCTCTGGTAGCGGTGGGTCGTCGGGTTAGTGCGCTTGCGAACGTGACATCAAGCTCGATCTGATCGACCGTGTCTGGTCGACGCCTCAGATTGACGAAACGCGAGCTCGCCAATGAGTGTCTCGATCGTCCTGACGCATTGGTCACTGGCACCTCTAGCGGTACAATAGTGCCTCTGCCTCAAATCCTTCCGGCCGACCGCTATGAAATTTGCTCCGACACTCCGCCTCTGTTCGATTTGTCTGCTGCTGCTCGCGTTTCCAGGGTGTCAGCAACGCGCTGCAAACAAGCTGCAAGGCCGCTGGGTGGGGCGACCCGACACCGCGGCGATGCGTGCGGTCCGCGAAGCAGAGAAATACGGCGACAAGCTCTCTCAGGGCGCCAAGCCCAAACTCGCTCCCAAAGTTTCCAAGGACGAGGCGGATGATGACCAGTACGTGACCGATTGGGAGAAGTACGACGTCGCGATCTCGATGGACTTCGTCAGCACCGAACGACTGGAAATGACCCTCGACGGCGGTCAGCCGGTCAGCGGCAACTGGAAGGTTCTGTCCACGTCGCCCACCGGCTGCACGATCGAAGTGACAACCACGGCGGCAAACTCTGAGCAAGCAACGCCCCAAGAAACCCGGCGGCGGTTCGAACTGCTGTTCGACGAGCGTGAGGGAGTATGTGTCGGATTCCAACTTAGCGAAGCAGGCGCCGACGCCCAGTTGGGCGCACTTTATTTCGCACGTCCGGCGGGCACCAGTGCCCCTGCGCAGAACTAACAAAGTGACCGGTTCAGGAACACTATCATGTCAGAACGCGAGCGTTGGATCGTCTATCCCCTGTTGTTCTTCGCCTTAGGCGCTGCGGTTCGCGACAAGATTCTGCACCGTGTCGACGCGAAGGAAATCTATTGCGAAAGCCTGAAGATCATCGACCAGCATGATCCCTTCGGACAGGCTTACGTCGAACTCAGCGTCGAACGAAAACAACCCAACGGCCCACAGCAGAGTGCAGAGCAACACGGGATCCTGCGCCTGCTCGACAAGACGCGAAGCGAGATATGTCAGTTGGACAATAGTAGTTTGAGTATCATCAAACAGGAGGAATCGGGACGTCAAGAAGCATGCCAGATCGTCAGCGACAGCGTGAGTATCGCCAGCCAACAGAAGTCAGGTAAGCAGGCATTCGCCGAGTTGGGGATTCAACAAGCGAAAGACGACGACCCACTCCGGATGGCCGACGAAGTCGGCACCCTGCGTCTGGTCGATAGCGACGGGCGCGTCGTCTGTAATCTCGACGAAAATGCCATCTTGCAGCGATTGATTAGCAAGCGACTCGACATCGTGGACGACATCGGACGCGTGCGTGCGATCGCAACCACCGAGCCCGCGCCAATGAAACAAATGCCCGACGATTTAGAAACCGTGGCAACCCAAGGCGTGATTTGGTTGAACAATGAACGCGTCATCTCGAAGCTCACGGCACCCGCAGAGCGTCGAACAATACCAACACCGAAGCCCTAATTCCTGAATTTCTGCCATTTCCGAGCACCAACGAGTTGCCAGCGACCTTGGGGACAGACTACTCTATGGTCTGCCTTTGCCTGCCATCTCCTGTAAGTTCAGCTCCAGAATGAGGGTTCTCGCTGCGTTTCAAGTCTCGATTCCAGTGTTGTACGCGCCAAGCAGGCACGAACCCTGAGTCAACCTTCCCATAAGCACTCGCGCGAGTTGTTCTTCGTGCTACGAAAAATCTATGCCCGGCAATTCTCCTGAACATAGTCCGACTCCTGAGACATTGTCGGATTTGTTGCAGCTGCGCGCCAGACAGTTCCCCGACCGGTTGGCGTTCGTTTTGGAGGACGAAACCGGTGCCAAGGTCGAGTGGACTTTCGGCGAGTTGGATCAACGCGCGCAGGCGGTTGCAGCGTGGCTCGCCGAACGAGCTAGCGTCGACGATCGGGCACTGTTGGTTTATCCGGCCGGACTCGATTTTATTGCCGCCTTCTTCGGCTGCTTGTACGCAGGCGTGTTGCCCGTCCCCGCGACGTATCCCAAGCCTCGACGACCGCTGCCTCGACTCGACACAATCGCCGCCGACTGCGCGCCGGCAGTCGTGCTGACGCACAGTTCGGCGCTGAACGGCCTATGTCTCGACCAACAGTCACCGGCGGTGGCCAACCTGACGTGGGAACCGACCGATCAACTTGCGCCCGTTTCGGATTTCACGCCAGTCCAACGTAGCGCGGACGATCTGGCCTTCTTGCAGTACACCTCGGGCTCGACGTCGCAGCCGCGTGGGGTCATGATCAGCCATGCCAACCTACTGCACAACCTAGAGTCCATTCGGCAGGGATTCGAGATCGCCCCGGCGGACGCAGGCGCACCAGTGCCTTCGGGAGTGTTTTGGCTCCCCGCCTATCACGATATGGGATTGATTGGCGGAATCCTGACGCCGATTTATGTTGGCGGGACCAGCTACCTGATTCCGCCCACGTCATTTCTGCGTCGTCCGCAAAGCTGGCTGGAACTACTCTCGGAAACCGGGGCGCAGATTAGCGGCGCACCAAACTTTGGCTATGAGTTGCTGGTTCAGAAGACCACTGAAGAGCAGCGCGCCGCGCTCGACCTGAGCAACTGGCGGCTCGCATTTTGCGGCGCCGAGCCGATCCACCCCGCGACGCTTCGTGATTTCGCTTCAGCATTTGCGTCCGCAGGATTTCGCGAGGAAGCGTTCTACCCCTGCTACGGCATGGCGGAAGTCACACTGCTGGTGAGCGGCGGCAAAGCAAGCGACGCACTGAAAGTCTTAGATGTTGAGCGCGAACAGTTGCGACAGCATCGAGCAGTCCGCGTCGAATCGACCGACGCATCGGCGCAGAGCCTGGTCGGCTGCGGCACTTCACTCGACGGGCAACAGATCGAAATCGTTGATCCCCAGTCGCAACAGACCTGTGCCGACGGAAGCGTCGGCGAGATCTGGGTGCGTGGACGCTCGGTCGCCAATGGTTACTGGAATTTAGACGAAGTGAATCGCGACGTGTTTCAGGCGCAGCTCGCGGACTCCGCCGAGGGAAGTTTCCTGCGCACCGGCGACCTCGGTTTCCAACTCGACGGGCAACTCTACATCACCGGACGATTGAAAGACGTCATTATTATCCGCGGACGAAACCACTACCCCCAAGATATCGAACGCACGGCGAGCGAGGCGCACCCCGCCGTTGGCATGGGAGCTGCCTTCGCGATCGACGCGGACCGCGAAGAGCAGTTGGTAGTCGTGCATCAAATCGAGCGTGAGCATCGCAAGGCCGACCTTGATGAAGTGATTCGCGCCGTCCGTACCGCCATCGTCGAAGAGCATGAACTTGATCCACACGCGATCGTGTTGCTGAAACCGGTCAGCTTGCCGATTACCTCCAGCGGCAAAGTGCAACGCCAGCGCTGCTGCGAACAGTACCTGGCTGGCGAGCTGTCAGTGCTGGCTGAATGGACATCCGAGCCAAAATCGCAGGAAGGCGTGAAACCGACTTTGCCAGCCCCAGATTTCCTGCCAGACGTGCTGAAACTGGACACGAAGACTCTGCAGTCACGGATTGAAGATTGGCTGATTCACTGGTTAACCGCGCGGGCCGATTTGAAGTCCGGCGTGATGCAGCGCGCGACTCCCTTCGCTGAGCTAGGCATCGATTCGCTGACAGCCGTGGAGATCAGCCAAGAAATGGACCAGCAGTTGGAGCTTCAACTGCCGCCAATGGTCATCTGGAGTTGCCCGACCTGCGAAGCGCTGGCTGTCTACCTGGCTGAGGAGTTGGTCACCAGCCGTCAGGGCAAGGCACAAACCGCCTAGAATTCTCACGGCGGAACCGACGATTAGTTGTCCGTGACGGCGGGCAAAGTCACGAGTTCTGAGAAACTCGTCGGCCTGACGTCCGTATCGACTCTCACGGCATTGGTATCGACCGCCTCAACCCGTTTCGCGGAGCCTGCCGAACCTGTTTCGCCATCGAGCGACACGGACGGAACGTTAGGGGTCCAGTCGGGCGCGGTCGGTCTTGGCTCTTTGGTTGAAGCGCCAGGAGCTTTGGCTTCTTTCGCAAGCGCCACGGTGTCATCAATGCTGGCCTCCACGGCCGCCGTCGGGTCGACCTCTGTGGGTTCAGGCGGCAGGGACTCCGCTGGAACGACTTTGTCGAGCCGCTGCTCGTAAGCGCCGTGACTCACACGGGGAGCGTGATACGAAGAGTAGTTGAGTGGTCGAGCACGACCTCGAACGCTCTCGCGCCGCTTAGCATCTTGATGAGCCGCCTGTGGCCAACCTCCTTCGCTGAGAAACACACCGTCGTAATCGAGCAGAGTGCCTTTGGCGAAATGAACGTTTTTGACCGCGACTGCATGTTCCGCGAGTGAACGGAAGTAACGACTCTGGGCGTCGGCCAGTCGTCGCTGCGCGTCGAGCAGCAAGTCGAGCGGCGCCTTTTCGGCCTCAAAGGCAGCGCTCACCGCAGCGAGTTGTGTTTGTGCGGCATCGAATCGATTGTACGCCGTCTGCGAAACCACGTAAGCTCGCTGCATTTCTGCCACCGCGTCGGACACATCGTGAAGAACCTGTCGTTCTTGTTCGCGAAGTACCGCTCGAGCGCGATGCAGCCTCAGTTCTGCGTTACGCTTGGCAGCAAACGCCCGGCGATAACCGATCGGCACGGTCAATTCCACACCCAACTGCCATTCTTGGAAGTCGCCGCCGGTGAGATTCTCGTAGGCGTTATCGAACGGCGGATTGTTGCCGTCGGGATCAAGCAGATCGTCGCCGAAACCTCGCCAGCGGTAACGCCCGACCGTGTCGAGACGTGGCAAGAGATGATTCTTGCTGGCGATCCATTCCAGCTCTCGACGGCGAGCTTCAAAACGTTGTCGACGCAACTCGGCGCGACGAATGATGGTTTCGTTGGTGACTTGCGGCCAATCGAACTGAACAGGTGCCGTGATCGGCTCAGCCGCCGGTCGCAGCAGTCGACCATCGCTAGGCGGCAAACCCATCAGCCGGCGCAGGCGGCGCTCGGCAACGTGCACGCCGCCATTGCCACGAAAAGTGCCCCCATCACTACCGTTGCCGGTCTTGGTGCCATCGATCAAACGACCGCTGAGGGCGTTCTGCACCTCTTCCTGAAATCGAAAGAACTGCTCACGCGCTTGGGCTTCCTTTTCAGCTTCCCCACCACGCCGGCCTGCTTCGAACAACGCATGAATCCGACGCCAGGTGTCGAGCGCCGAGTCGCGAGCCGCAATTTTGGCATCCAGATCGCGATACGAGAAATACAAATCCCAGTAGGCGTTTTCGAGGTTACTAACAAAGTTGCGAACCGAGATCTCGAAATCCGCCAGTTCGATGTCAGTACTAACACGAGCAAGGAGAACACCGCCATAGATTCCCGGAATCTGGCTTGGGCCTGCGATCCGATTGAACTGCATGCCCGATCCCTGTAGCAACGGATGACGGAATTCGGTTTCGATATTGGCGTTCCACGCGCTAGCGAACAGGTTGCTGGGCGCGTTGTTCGCATCGTAATCGACGTTGTGGCGGAACGTGAACTCTGTACCGGTCACCGCACGCTTGGTCAGTTGTTGTTGCAACACGATCGCGTCTTGCTTCAAGATACGAGTACCGCCACCGAAAAACTCATTGTTAATGGCGCGGTCGTTCTTTTCGCCAAAGATACTCGTAGAAAACTGCGCGTCGAAAGCGCTCAACGCGGCGTCCACACCGAACTGTGGATTCGTTTCCACCAGCGCCGGACCCCAAATCGTCGAGACAGACCCCGGCGACCGTACGATCGTGCCGCCCAGATCGCGCAAAACTTTCGATTGCGATAAGGTCATTTGAATGACCTGCTCGAGATCGACGTCCCAGTACTCGGGTTCCGCGTCTGTGGTGAGCGTCAGCGGCTCCAGACTGGCCCACTCGCGGGCGGTGCTGCTCGCGTTGCCCGAAGGATACTCGATTTGCGTAGCGATCGCATGGTAGCTGTCCACATCGGCTGTGGCCTTGAAGTCTTGTAGCGATCGCGAACGGCAACCGACGGCAAAGATCTGCATGAAGCAGATTGCGACGATCAGCGGCACTCGAACAGTCGACTTGGTACGCATGCGGGGACTTCTTGTAAGGAATCGTCTGAGTCATTCCGTTCGCGGTCTTTTCGGGACAAGACCAGCGAATGCGCGAACCCATCTGTGGTGGTTCAGCATTCGTTTTCGGCTCCGCATAACTGGCAGAACTACGAATTTCGGCACAAGCGTCAAACTTTGCGCAGTTTGCCAATCTGGGGCGAGCGGAAGTGCCAGCGGTGCATTCTTCCCGTCGCTCGTGCTTGAGCAACGGCTTTCTGGCACCCCTTGGATATACTGAGAGGATGAAGTCCCAAGCCGATCCCCACTCGCCTGAGAAAGCTGGCAGCCCTGTCGATGCGCCCTTCGACGCGGGCTCCGCGGACGGCTGGCATCAGCTCGAAACGTTTGTGGACCAGCTGCAAGAGTCCGCTCATTCGTCGATCGACGCGTCGCAGTTTTATCGCGAGCTGTTGGACGGCTGCGTCACACTGCTAGCGGCGCAAGGCGGCGCGGTGTGGCTGCCAGAGGCGCGCGGACGTTGGCGGGCTGATTATCAGATCAACGGTGACCAGGTGTGGGGCAACGCACCCTCCAGCGGCACCCAAGCACACGAACAGCTGCTTCGCGGCGCCGCCCAATCTGCAAACGCAAGCG
>JANQQA010000133.1 GCA_028285205.1 Bythopirellula sp.
TACCTGCTCGACCAGCCGATCGACGACGACTCGGTGACGTTTCCGGAACTGCTGCAGACGGCTGGCTATCAAACTGGATTATTCGGCAAGTGGCATTTGGTGGAGCGACCCAAAGGATTTGATGACTACCGAATTTTACCGCGGCAAGGTCGTTACCAAGGCCCCGAGTTTATCTCGCCAGACTCTGATGAGCGATCAACGATCCAAGGTTGGTCGACGGACGTGATTACGGACCTTACGATTGACTTCATCAAGTCACTCGACTCCCAGCGACCGTTCTTGGTGATGTGCCACTACAAAGCGACGCACGACCCTTGGGACTCGCGCGAACCTCATCGTAGCCTCTGGTCGAGCGAGAACGAAAAGATTCCTGAGCCCCCGAACTTGCTGCAAGAGTTTGACGACGATCAAGCCGCAGCCAAGCGAACAACGCTGAAGCTGGAACAAATCAACCAGGGTACATTCCCGCACACACGGTTGGAAAACGTGAGCAAGCTCGAGCAGCGGCGTCACATATATCAACAGTACATCAAGTCGTTTTTACGATGCGGTCGCGTATTGGACGAGAACGTCGGTCGGTTCATGAAGTTCCTCGACGAGTCCGGCCACGCTGAAAACACGATCGTGGTCTACACCGCCGATCAAGGACACTTTTTGGGCGAGCACGGGTTCTTCAGCAAACGCTTCATGTACGACGAGTCGATGCGGATGCCGTTTATCATTCGCTTTCCAGATGGCACCGGCGCCGGTACGACTTGCGAAGACATGATCTCGAACGTTGATTTTGCACCAACGGTTCTAGAACTTGCCGGTGTGAAGGTTCTCGGCTCGATGCAGGGCCGTAGTTTCGTATCGAACTTGCGCGGTCAGACGCCAAAAAACTGGCCAACCGCGGTCTACTATCGCTATTGGCAACATCTGTTGCATCGCGATGTTACGGCGCACTACGGCATACGGACGCGCACTGAAAAACTGATCTACTTTCACGGCCAGTCGCTCGGCATGACCGATTATGCTGACACGCCACCGCAGTGGGAATACTACGACCTTCAGCGTGATCCCGCCGAGATGGTCAACCGAATTAACGACCCCGACGCACAGCAGCGTGTCGAAGAACTTCGATCGCAGCTAGCCAACTTGCAACGTCAAATCGGCGATAAGCCCGTACAGTAAATCGACTCAAGCAAGCAAACCACACGCGAGCGAGATTTAGATTGCGCTGCAATTGGCAGCACAGACGGTATCATGATTTGATGGCGTGACGACTCGCGATCGTCGGTTCACCGTCCTCCAACTCGACATAAGTTTCCCGAGAGGTGCTCATGATTGCAGCGGATAGGCAACAGGCTCGACTTTATTTTTGGCTGGGACTCGTTTTGTTTGCAGTTGGGCAGGGGCGCTCTGCCGTCGCTGAAGATGTCGTAAAAGATGCTCCTCAGTGGCAGGAGATTGAAATCGAGTTCACGATCGAGCGAAAACCGACCAATCCCTATACCGACGTCGAGGCGTGGGTCGACTTCACTCACGAGGACGGCCAAACGCTTCGTCGTCCGATGTTTTGGGACGGCGGCCGGACCTTTCGAGTTCGGTTCGCTTCGACACGGGCTGCCGGCACATGGAACTGGACCGCATCGGATCGCGATGGCGACTCCGGAATTCAGGGGCGGACCGGAACACTCACGGCAGTTCCAACGGAGAGTCGCAATTCGACGGTGTTTGCCAAGCATGGCTTTTGGTCGATCCCTCCGGGTGGACGAAACTTGATCCACGCCGATGGTACGGCGCGACTGCTGTGCGCGGACACCCCATGGGCACTTCCCTGGCGTGCGACCGTCGATCAGGTCGCGATCTACGCAAAAGATCGGCGCAACAAAGGTTTCAACGCCGCATTGCTGATGACGGTCCAGCCAGATCGACGCGCCACGGGGCCGCGTTCTCGGACAGAAGACGGTGGATTTGACGTCGGCTTCGAAGACTTGCCCAAAGCTGAGCTACGGTTGCTGAACCCCGAGTACTTTCAGATGTTCGACCGGCTGGTCGCCGTCCTGACGGATCACGGCATCGCACCGGTGTACCAGCCTGTTTTCCACGGCTACGGTTGGAAGGGCAAAGAGGTCGCGGGGAATGCAGTCAGCGCGGAAGACTACGCGCGGTACTGCCGATACCTTGTGGCAAGGTACGGCGCGCGACCGGCGATCTGGCTGATCGGTGGCGACGGACCAGCGAATCGAGCGCCCATCATCCAGCAGCTTGATGAGGCCGGGCAGGCGATTGAAAAGTGGGACGCCTACGGTCAGCCGACGGGGATTCACTATTCGCCGCATGCCCTTAATCGCACGCATCAAGACAAGGCATGGTTGGATTTCCAGTGGTGCCAAACGGGACATAACGGTGAACACGTTGCCGAGCGTGTGGCCGACATGTGGCGGAACCTGCCTGTCAAAGCAGTCGCCAACGGAGAACCGACCTACGAGAACATTGGTCGCCTTGGCAATGCAGCCGGTTGGTGGCAAGGACACGAAGCTTGGTGCAACCTGACCGCTGGTGGAACGATGGGCGTTGTCTATGGAGCGGGCAGTCTGTGGCAATGGCGACTTCACGCCAACGAACCGGATCATGCGGCGTGGTGTACAGCCCCCAATGCCGGCTGGCGAGAGGCTCTCGACTTTGAAGGATCGAAGTACCCTGGGATTGCCGCCAAGATTTTTGATGGCCTCGACTTCGCGGGCATGCAGCCGAACTGGACGTGCACCTACGGAAGACGCGGCCTGTTAGTGCCCGGAAAACTGTTTGTGCTATATCTTCCGTCCGGCGGGGATGTCGCCATTGTCTCACCGGACGTACCGCGAACGTATCGGGTGTTTGATCCCAAGACCGGGAAGGTGGTCGGGCAAGGACAACTGGATGACAAACCAACCGACCGCGCCAACAGCGGTTCCCCCGATCAACCTCGCGTGTTGGTCTTTTCTAAGGGCTGATGCAACTCCGGCAATCACGTCGAAGACAGATGTCGCCCTATCATTAAGCCCACCCCGCTGCCGGGCAGCATGCTTTGAAGGTCGCCACTTGGCTGGATTGCCGTTTCGTAAGCACTACGCTTTCGGTTGATAGTGACTTAAGAACATGACCACGCAGTCTTCCATGAGCCCTTCCTGCTGCGGTTTGGAATCCATAAAGAACTCGGGCCAGAAGTAGAAATTCTTCACCAGCGCCAGCAATTGGCTGGTCGCATAAACCGGATCGGCATCCCGCAGAGCCCCCGCCTGCATCGCTTCGCGGACCAGCCGCGTCATCGGGTAGTCGTGACTACACGTCTCGGCAAACAGCTGGCGCGACCGCTCCATGTCACGAAGTAGTTCCGAAATCACCAGGCGCGTCAGGCCAATCGTCGCTTCGTCAGTGATCAATGCAATGTACCGGTGCAGGGCAGCGGTCAGTTGAGCGTCCAGTGGTTGCGACGGATCGTAGCCGATGGACTTCATGCTTTGGCAACGCTCAACCATGATGGCAGAGATCGCGTCAAACAAAGCCTCTTTGCTTTCAAAGTGGCGATAGAGGGTACGGCTCGAGACCCCAGCTCGCTGGGCGATTCGTGTGGTCTTGGCTCCAAGAAATCCTTGCTCTCGGAATTCGTCGATGGCCGCCTGGATAATGCTCTCGCGCTTTTTCTCGGTCAGTTTCATATCTGTCGGAGCATGCCAACTTGCCAAAGTAAATAAATCAGTTTACATTGCTCACTGCTAAATGTAAATTAGCGACTTTACTTCTCAGCTGCAATTCTAGTGGAAAAGAAAGAATGAAAAAACGAAGTCTCCTCGATCCACGTTCTTTGCGTCTACTGGTGATGGGGTTTTCTTTAGCGGGCTTCGCCAGCCTGCCTGCGAGCACCTTAGCTCAGGAGTGGCCGAGCTTACGAGGGCCAAACTTTGACGGCTCCGCCAATGTGCAAGATTCTGAATTGGCGGCTGGTCCGTTGAAGCTAAATGTCGTGTGGAAGAAGAGCGCCGGCAGTGGCTACTCGGGCGTTGTCACGGCAGGTGATCGAATCGTCTGCGCAATGGCGGATGCAGCGGCAGGGAAGGAGTTCGTCGTTGCCCTGTCCAAAGCAACCGGAGAAACGCTTTGGCGGACTCCAACTGGCAAGATCATGCAGGGTGAGAATGGTTCATTCGATGGGCCCATTGCAACTCCGGCGGTTGATGCCGAGCGAGCCTACCACTTGTCACCGTTCGGTGATCTGGCCGCATATTCGCTTGCGGATGGCACAGAGATTTGGAAACACAACCTCAAGGACGAGTTCGCAGCCGAACCAAACTTCTACGGCTTGGGAGCCTGCCCTATTGTCCACGAAGGCGTCGTGATCGTGCCAGTTGGCTCGCCGGAGGGTGCCGTTATGGGCTTCGCCCCTGCAACCGGCAAGGTGCTCTGGAAGGCGGGTCAAGATGGAGCCGCCTTTCACGCGGCGATTCCCGTGAGCATTGAGAATCAGTCGCGAGTTGCAGTCGCTGGTAACACGACACTGCATATCGTCGATCCCACGACTGGCGAGGTCATTTGGGATCAATCGCACCGCGGCGCGAAAGGCATGCCGGTCTTTTCCATTGTGCCAGTTCCGTTGGCTGGAGGAGGTCTCTTTCTAAACGATGACCGCAACGGCTCAGCGGTGCTCAACATCGGCGCCTCCGGGAGCGCCGAACGATGGCAAGGTCGCGACATCAGGAACACCTACTGCGTCCCAGTAATCTCCGGCAATCTCCTGTGCTCCTATTCATCCCGGATTCTGGTAGCCGTTGATCCCGCGACTGGGAAACGGAAGTGGCGATCACGAGAGCCCGGCAACGGATTTCTGGCAACGTTTGCCGGTCGGTTGCTCGTGTCGACCTTGGACGGCTCGTTGCACATCGGCGATGTCTCCGAAGATGGCTTCTCGGAAGTCGTCGCGACGCAGGTATTTGATTCCACGGCAGGCGGGAAGGATGGAGTGGTCTGGTCGCTGCCGGCAATCGCCGGCAATTCGGTCTACCTGCGAAGTCTCGGAGCCATCGCGCGTGTTGACATCTTGCCAGGCGAAGGCCAATTGCTGGCCGCTGCCCAATCCGAGCTAGCTCCCGGATTCTCAAAATTCATCGAAAACTTGGAGGTCAGCAACGACAAAGAAGCCGCAATCAAGAAGTACTTGGACGGCAAGACAACTCCGATCATCGAAGGCGACTATGTTCATTTCGTCTTGCAAGGTGACTATCAAGACGTGGCCGTCGCCAGCGATTTGTTTGGCATCCGGCAAGAGCGTTCGATGCAGAAGGTAGAAGGCACCGAACTATTCTATTTTGGAGTCCATCTGCCACAATCGACTCGAGCCTCCTACGTGTTTTACGCGGACTACACTCCGGTCGTCGATCCAACCAACACTCGTCAATTCACGAGCACGACGCTGACTGGCGAAATGGAACCGAATTTCATGGGCCCCGGCCCCGTGCTAGAGCTTTCGTGGTTTAGCAATGGGAAAGTTGATGGAGTGACCGTGGCGACTGACGACCTGTCGTGGAAGCTGGCCGGTCGCCTGGAAAAGCTGACGGTAAAAAGCAAAGCCATGAAGAAGGAGGTAGAGGCATCGGTCTATCTGCCACCGGGCTACGACAATACTGACGTGAGTTATCCCGTTGTGTTTGTTCACGATGGTAAGGTCGCCATGGACGCGGGCAATCAACCCGCGATTCTGGACGAGCTGATCCAGTCGAAGCAAGTCCGTCCGTCGATCGCTGTTTTTATTGACCACCGGTTCTACGCCATGCTGGGCATGGATGGCTATCCGGAGATGTTTGCAGGCGAATTGATCCCACAGGTCGAGTCGATGTTTCGCGTCTCGCAGGATCGCGATGATCGGGCCAGCTTGGGCGCTGGAATGGGAGGCATGCTGGCAATGTTGGGTACGCTGCCAAGCAGTCAAAAAACCGCTCGGATCGGCTGCCATTCCTTGTTCGCGTTCGAGATGCTACACGCGCCGATCCAGCAGCTCTCCAAGCTCGACAACGACCGCTGCCAGGTTGTGCTGCAGTGGAGCCAGGACTTCGAGTACCGCAACCCGTCGGAGAACTGGAACATGGCTTGGCAAAGCGAAGCGGTCGCCAAGATCCTCGAAGATGCCAATCACGACGTCATCACCGAAGAGACCGCAGTCGGCACCGACTGGGCCTCGTGGCGCACGCAATCCAAGCGCATGTGGCAGTTCTTGATTGGAGATTAGAGTGGTCGTCTCAGCAAGCAGCAATATCGCGATTGCCTGTTCGCGGCGGGGAGAATGCGGCTAGTTCCCATCTTTCTAACGACAGCCACGACAGTTGGCGGATTGCTTTCGCTGGCGCTGGCAGGCGGCCCCCTGTGGACTGGCATGAGTTGGCTCATGATCTTTGGCTTGCTGGTCGCAACGCTGCTCACTCTGCTGGTGATCCCAGCCGCCTATGCCGTCGTCATCGAAAGCAGATGGCTGCGTTGGACGGCGGACTGATCTGTTTCTCTTCCGTAATATCGAATCGGCGCGGCGAGAGCACTTTTATTCTTGAGGTGGCCTACTTTTCGACGGAATCAGCAACCGCCAGCGTTGATGACGCAGGCCATATGGCCGTGCGACTCGCACTAGAAGTCTGGGACGTCATCAAAGGCCTTCGTCACCTCGCCGAATCATGCCTTTCTCGTACTCACCACATCATCTTGATACCCGGGTGTCATGTGCAGAAACCACTGGACCTACATTTGGTATGATGCCTCGTAGTGTGTGTAACCGGAACTAAGCCCCAGGTGACCTGCACTGCACAGGTTCACCTGGATGTTGGGCCACTGCAATGAAGCACGGTATAAGGCGTTCACAAATAGAAACCAACTTGGTCGTGCCCGATGACGACCGACGCTCCCCGATCTATTGATAATGCGAACCATCCGAATCCTCATCGCATTTGCGGCGTTCGGTATCTGCCCCTGCTTGGGAGACGACGCTCAGGATGCCGCACCATACGACGCCCTCTCGCGAATCGTACGGGCTGCCCATACAACTGACCTCCCCGCCATTGATCGTATCGAAGTTCTCGTACTCCCACTCGCAGGCGAAAAAGATCACATTCGTGAATCCGAATCGGGTGCGTTTCTCGTACGACCTGCGTCTCCGAATGCCAACGATGGTGGGATAAGGCCGCCGTTGCCTGAGATTTCTGTCATACCGCACTCGTCCAGAATGCTTGATGCAAAAAGCGCCGAACGAATCGCTGACGACTGGCGTTCGCTAAGTTTCAGGCGTAACAGTGCGTTCTGCCATGTGCCAACGTACGGCCTCCGATTCTTCCATAACAAAAAGCTGATCTTCAGCGTCTCGGTTTGCTGGAAATGCCACAACTTTTACCTTCCGGTCATTGATCCTCAGACCGGGCGTCCATCGATTATCCTTTACGGATTTGAAGACAACGCGGCCGCTAAGAAACTGCTGAACGACCTGCGGCGGCTGGTCCCACACCCAGATATCCGACATCCGCGCCTTCGGTAAATGGTGCAACAGCGGAGCGCGTGAACACCAAGTATCCGCCAGCGGCAGACTTGTTGGTGCGCACTAGCATAGTTGGTGACTTACCAATGCTAGTTACTGGGTCAGTTTACTTGAGCGACATGAGATACATGAGCAGTTCAATACGCTCCCGGTCGCTCAGCTGCACCAGCAAACCTTCGGGCATGAAGGAGTTGTCTGAAACGACGATTTCATCAACGTCTTCTCTTGCGATCGTCTGAGTAGAAGTCGCCGTCCGAATCGTGACGGCAGAATCCGTCTCTTTAAGCACTACGCCAGTAACGACCAAGCCGTCAAGAGTGAGGACTTGCCGAGCTTGAAAGTCCTTTCCAATGACGGCGTTGGGGTCGATGATGTTCTCTACGATGTACTCGATTCCCTTGGCGCCCGTGCCATCCAGTTTCGGGCCGATGCGTGACGCGTCTTCAGTTTGCACATGGCACGTTGCGCATAGCTTCTTAAACGTATTCTCTCCATTGCCTCGATTGTAGGCCCATAACGGCGCCTTCTCATATTGCTCGATCAGAGACGAAATGGCCGCTTTCGATTCTATGGAAGATTGGCCGAGCCTTCCCCACTGCTCGTTGAGTCTTGAATTGACTTTGTCATTGTTCAGACTTGCCATCTGTCGCGCGTAGAATCCGGTGACAACCTCCTTTGCAACTTGACGACTCTTGATGGCATCGAGCAGCATGATGGATGAACTCGCACGGCTACAAAGAGTCTCCATCGCCGCTTCATGGTGCGATTCAGATAACGTTGGCAAGCGAACGATCAAGGCCGCTGCGACGCGTGGATCATCGTATTGTTTGAGTTGGCGAATTACTTCAGCCTGCAACTGAGGAACATCTATCTGTTTCAACAGAGGAGCCAGGTTCTGAGGGCTGGAATCGCTCGCCAGAATCGAAAGCGCGTGCCGACGGTCAAGAAGACTTGAGTTTTCCATTTCCAACCGGGAACGCATCCGTTGGAACAACGCTTCGTCGCCAAAGGCGACCCCTAGCTTCTCGGCTGCGGCTCGTGTTGCATCGTCTCGATACAACTCTGCTCCGAGAACTGACCAGCCGGCCGGAGCTTTGAGGTTGCGTCGATCGCTTAAACCTTCAGCGAACAAACGCAGTGTCTGCAGTCTTTCTCGACCACTAGATTCCGTAATGCGAGCGGCCATCAACTGGCGGCCTACATCTGACAATTGAGGAGCATACCAACAAATGTACTGACTGACCGCCGGGATGCGTGAACTGTCGACCATTCGGTTAGCGCGTTTCAGATCGCCAGACATGAACTTGGCAAGTGATTGCCATATGATCCGCGACAGCCTTCGATCACGTGCATTGTCTGGCTGGCTCACAAGCGTTTCGATGATTCGCCAGGCTGCTTCATTCTGCATCCGACCTGCGGCTGAGGCGAGGTACAGCTTCACGATCGGCGAAGTTTCCTTAGCAACCAGCGCGGTGACCAATTCATCTCGTTCGTTTAACTCTGCCGTTTCAGCCAGCAGCTGGACCGTCCAGGCACGGACATATTCGCTGGGGTCATCCAGCAGCTGCCTGGTAAATTGGACGTCCAGCGCATCAATGACATGCAGGCACCACAATGCCCGAAGGCGTCTTGCATCGCTCTCGTGTTGGCTGGCCAGATGTCTCAGTCGGCGGATGGCACTGCCGTTGATCTCGCGCGATCCAGCTCGTTCGGCCAGCACCATCCTGGCTTGCCGAACATGCCACTCGTTTGCATGCAGCTGCGCCTCGACCAGTTCGGCATCGGAGGCGTCGGCATAATTGACGTTCGACGGTGTATAGCCTTCGTATCGCAGGCGATACATCCGACCGTTTCCGCGTTGCCATTGCTCGATATGGGGACTGTGGCAATGTCGCGGGTCATACCAGTCGCTGAAGTAGACCGCCCCATCGGGCCCCACCTGCAGGTCGACCCCAATGTACTGCGGATCGGCGCAGTGAAACACGTCGTAGCCAGCGTGCACTGTGTTGAAACCGCTTCCTTCACGATGGTTGATTTGGTGATTGATGCGATGTCCGTGCAGGTTGTGTGTAAAGAGGTGATTGCGATACTGCTCGGGCCAGTTATCGCCCAGATAGATCATGGTTCCCACATGGGAATGGCCTCCGTACAAGGCGCGTGAGCCGCGTTTGCCCGCTCCTCCTTCCCCATGGCCGTATCGGGCCGATGCACGTAGATAGTTCGTGTCGACGATGCCGGCGATTGATCGAGATGAAATGAAGGGCGCATGCCGGCCATTGATCTGATTCCAGTAGTGCCCGCCTTGAATCACGTGAGTCGTCGGTCCACCACCGTAGGCGCTGCGGCAATGCGTCATGAACAGCTGGCCATGATCGTCAAAGTCCAATCCCCACTGATTGCTGCCTCCGTGGGCGAAGACCTCAAACTCGTGGCGCGTTGGATGGTACCGCCAAACACCTGCCGCCAGGTAGACGCGTTTTTCCTGCTCCGTACCGGGCTTGCCTACGGTCGATTGGTTAAAGACTCCCTGGTTGCCGTAGAGCCAGCCATCGGGGCCCCAGATGAAACTATTGATGGTTTCGTGGGTATCACCGAATCCGAATCCGTCCAGCAATACCAGTGGTTCGCCATCCGGCACGTCATCACCATCACGATCTGGCACGAACAACAGTTCCGGGGCTGCACCGATCCATACGCCCCCGTGCCCGATCTGAAAGCCGCTGACCAGATTCAGACCCTCCATGAAGACCTTGCGTGACTCGAAAGTGCCGTCGTGATCGGCGTCCTCAAAGATGACGATCTTGTCCAGGCCCTTACCCTGCGCACGCTTGGTCGGATAGCAGTGGCCCTCAACGACCCACAATCGACCACGCACATCAAAGGTGAATGCCATGGGCTGATGGACATCGGGCTCGGCTGCAATCAGATCGACCGCGAAACCATCTGGTACCGACATTTTCTCCAGTGTTTCTCCGGCAAACGGCTGCGGAGTAGGGTTGGCTACCAAATGATGGAGCAGAGGACTGTTGAGTGCGGATTGGGAGTCGCTCTCGGCAAATTCTGGACGCACTGCGTGAAAGCGGAAATCGTCGAAGTTCAGGTGTCCCCAGCCTCCAGACGATTCATCGACCAGGCGAACAGCGATGGTTCGTCCCATGTGCGGTCGGAGATCAACGACCACCCGTCGCATTTGCTCTCGTCGATTGCCGGTGGCGGTGGCGATGACTGTTTCAGCACGGTCATTTGTTGGCTGAGCGATAATGTCAACTCGCGTTGAGGCAGTATCGCCGCCAGCGACTAGAAAGCTCGCAAACGGTTCGGCGACCTCAAACCAAGGCGAAGTCAACGTTCCCTGGGCCGCATCGGAACGGGTAACTTCGTAGCCTCCAATGAAGAAATCCCCCTGTTTGTTGCTGCTTTGGCCTGCCCATCGCTGGGCGATCGTATCCTGATTCACGGGCTGCCCTTCGAATGCGTCGCCCGTGGTGGACCAACCATTCAAGTCGCCTTTTTCGAACCCCATGTTCAATTGTTTGTTATACTGACCGCGCGGAGTTGTTCCGATCATGGATTCTTCGACCTGAACAGATTCAGCCAACTCTTGAAGCGGTGTTGCTCTTAGTCTGTCGTCGTCGGCTGACAACGTCTCCAGGACAATGTCGCGAAAGGCGACTCGCGTTTCAGGACCGCTATGAAGCTGAAATGCAAGCTGTCCCGATAGATCTTTGGCGGTGTCCTCCTTGTCGATCAGTTCGGAAAAGAGTGTGCCATTGACAAAGACGTTGATCCGCTCACCAATAGCAACGATCCTGTAGTCGTTCCAATCGTTCTCTCTGAAAATTGGGGCGAATGAGCCGGCGGGTGAGAATGTGTTGGCGACACGCGCACCTTGCTGATCAATGGCAACGCGCTGACCTCGCTCGACCAAAAGTGCTCGACCGTGCTCGTCGTATATTCGCCCAAGCCAGGTTGCTCCCATGTCGAGGTCAGCTTGATAGCCTGATACATGCTGCGGGTCGGTTGCCTGTGCGCGGAACTGAATCCCAGAGTTTGCCTGGGGCGCGCCGGTTAACTTGAACTGCAGACGGAGGTCGAAGTCCTTCAGTTTGCCGCCTGACCAGATGATCCACGTGTTGCGGCTTAGCGACTTGCCCGCAGGAATTTCGCCGACGATAGCTCCGTCCTCAACACGCCAGTGCTTCTTGTCGAACTGCCAACCTTGCAGCGTTTTGCCGTCGAACAGGTGTGTCTTCCGGTTGCCATCCGCGTCAGCGGCGCTGGCTGCGTCCACGCACATGACACCCAGCAGACAAATCAAGGCCTGAAAGTAACGTCGCATCACAGATGCCTCTATTGAATGTGCCAATCTGGAAATGTGGTCTAAAACCATGTCGCCCCGCCGGGCGGACTGCCCACACGGCCGTTTGCGACACGCTAGACTGAGGATAAAGCTTGATTTTGAAAGGATTTTCAGCCCAGTCCATGAGATCTTGCGTCATGCACCCAAGAATTTGCGTCACGAAGGCTTACGCCGCGAAACGACGATGATTAAGCCGAAGCCCGACACCATCAGGAAAGTCGTCCTGCTTATTGAGTCTTCCCGTTCCTATGGCCGTCGCCTGCTCCGTGGAATCTCCCTTTATTCTCGCACGCATGGGAATTGGTCACTGCTGCATCAAGAAATGACGATGGGCGCCGCTGTTCCTGACTGGATCTCGCGCGCGGGCGTTTCGGGAGTGATCGCCCGTGTCGATACGCATAACATTGAACCGCTGAGAAAGCTGGAACTCCCCATCGTCGATGTGCTTTGTCGCCAAACGAATCTCGGCATCCCGCAGGTTGAAACCAATGATCAAGCTGTTTCCCGGATGGCCTTTGAACATCTGTACGATCGAGGCTTTCGCCGCTTTGCCTTCTGTGGATACCAGGGAGCACACTACTCAGAATCGCGCCTGCGCCATTTTCGGAGTTTCGTGGAGGCTGCCGGTTGTCACATTTCTGTCTACGAGACGCAGGGCAGTGAGGGGCAATCCCTTTCCGAAGCCGAACTTCCTGGAATTCTCGATTCCGACCCGCTCGCCAAATGGTTGGTAAAGCTTGAACGCCCGACGGGCCTGCTGGCCTGCCACGACACTCGAGGGCAACAGGTTTTGAATGCTTGCCGGCAGTTGTCTATTGCCGTTCCCGACGATATCGGTGTGATTGGCGTCGATGATGACGACACGGTGTGCCCACTCAGTGATCCAACGCTGACGAGCGTACGACCTGACGCGGACCTGGTGGGCTACCGCGCGGCAGAAACCCTTGACGCTATGATCTCTGGAGAAGCGCCTCCCGCCAGTGTGGAACTTATTTCGCCAACCGAAGTCGTTCAGCGACATTCGACGCAAGTGTTTGCTGTCGAAGATGCTGAGCTCTCCCGCGTATGTCGTTTCATTCGCGAGAATGCTTGCCACGGCATTGATGTGTCCGATCTTGTCGAGTTCTCGGCGTTGTCTCGGCGGCAACTGGAACGTCGATTTTGCAAGCACATGAACCGCACACCACGCGAAGAGATTACGGCCGTGCAGATTCGCCGGCTCAGACAGCTGTTGACCGAAACAGATTTGCCGCTGGAGCGAATCGCTCCACTCGCCGGCTACAACCACGTCGAGAGCATGAGCGTGGCGTTCAAACGCGAAATGGGCTCAACACCTGGCGCATATCGGCTGCAACAGAGGCAAAAGCATGACCCATAGGGCACAACTCGCGGATGTAACCTGACTGGTATGCCTTTTGTGTGCGATCGCAAGCTTGCAGGACTTCCAGCTGACTGAGATCTCAGTTACACTCCACCAACGTTCGTTGAAGTTGAGCCCGCCTTGCTAACCCGACAGTCTCTTCGGGTGGGCTAAAACCGAGCGTGCCACGCAGAAGCGCAACGTCACGACTTTCGATGCGGGAGCTACAGTCCCCATGGTCACCAATTTCGTTCACGAAAAGTCTTCGTCGCTGAAAGATGTGGCCTACGCCGAAATCAAGCAGCGCATTCAGAATTCGGTATTCGCGCCGGGCAGATTTCTCTCAGAGCGAAAGCTGTCGGAGCTGCTGGGGATGAGTAAGACGCCCATCAAAGCGGCGCTGAGCCGGCTGGAACACGAAGGTTTCGTTCGCGTCTCGCCGCAGCAGGGCATCGTTGTTCGCGAACTGTCGCTCAAAGAAGTCAGTGATCACTTTGAGCTGCGTACGGTGCTGGAGAATTTCGTCGTTCGCAAGATCGTGGGACGGCTAACCAAACCGCAGCGCGCGACAATTGAGAAAAACCTCGCGGCCCAACGGAAAGCCTCCAAGGCACTAGATGTGCCGCAACTGGTCGAACTGGACGCTTCGTTTCACTTACTGCTTTGCTCCGCCCTCGGCAACGACTCGATCGTGGCCTGCCTAGCGCAACACCGCGCCCGCATGCATCGTGTGATTGCCGAAGTCATGGCATGCGCGCCCGAACGGGCGGTAGATGCGGTCCGCGAGCACACCGCAATTTACAAAGCGATTTGCCAAGGCGATTCAGCAAAAGCTGCAGAGTTGATCCAAAGCCATTTCGATACTGGACGCCAGTACTTGTTTTCCGCGAGGTAATTAATGCGATGGCAGCTCAGGATGAAGTAAAGCCAGCTGGCGAAAACCTCATTCCCCTTCGTGCGGGCTCGTTGTCGATGCTGTTCGATGCGGACCAAGCATTTCTGCGCTATGTCACTTTCACGGCAGACGATGGTACTAACGTGGAAGTGATTCGTGGTGTGTATGCAGCACTACGGAACCGCGACTGGGATTCCATTCTCCCGGAGATCAGCAACGTTCAATTGGATCAACAAGCGGATCAATTCGAGCTGACTTGGGATGCGACGTGCCACCGAGATGACATCCACTTTCAATGGCAGGGCAAGATTACGGGCGAGGCATCGAGCGCGGTCACGTTCTACTTTTCCGGAAGAGCGCTAAGCACTTTTCAGCGGAATCGAATTGGTATTTGTGTGCTACATCCAATCGACGATTGCGCCGGCAAACGCTGCCGCATTACCCACAGCAACGGGCAAGCCTCGGAGTCTGACTTTCCTCGTGCTATCTCGCCACATCAACCGTTTCTCGACATGCGGTCGATCGCCTATGAACTGGAACCCGGAGTGGACGCGGTCATTTCATTTGAAGGCGATGTCTTTGAAACGGAAGACCAACGGAATTGGACGGACGCGTCTTTCAAGACGTACAGTACTCCGCTGGCGCTGCCCTTTCCCGTGGAAATCACAGAGGGTGCATGCGTCAAACAATCGGTCTGCCTCCACCTCGATAGTAGTCGTCGTGAAGCAGCGATGGTACCAGCTCTGCGCCAGGGGAGCCCGAGCGCCACGTCGCTCGACTCTCCGGCCGAAATCACTGTCGATTGGAAGCAACAGCAAAAGCTTCCCGCCATCGGACTTTCGATGGCGAGCGGCGAACCGGCACGAAATGCAATCAGCAGTGTTGCCATCGACCAATTGGCGGCACTGAGAATCGATCATCTACGCGTTGACTTCAAGACCAAGGATGCCCTGCGCACGCAGCGACTCCACGCAGCGATCGAACTTGCCAAGCAGATTGGTGCCAAGTTGGAAGTCGCACTGCACCTTTCCGGA
>JANQQA010000147.1 GCA_028285205.1 Bythopirellula sp.
ACTGACCTATCCGCCGACGAGATTGATGCTCGCCTGGAGTTCGCCGTTAAAATCGCGCGCGAGGCGGGCGACCGCACACTTGAGCTGTTTCGGTCCGACAACCTCGACCTCAATCGCAAGTCAGACGGATCGCCAGTGACGGCCGCTGATCGGGCTGCCGAACAATTGTTGCGACAGAGGATTGGCGAGCAGTTCCCAGACGACGCCATAGTAGGTGAAGAGTTTGGCGAGACCCTGGGTTCCAGCCCGTTTCGTTGGGTGCTTGATCCGATCGACGGTACCAAGGCTTTCGTCAGCGGCGTACCGCTCTACACGACGCTCGTCGCGGTGATGGAAGGCGACGAGTCGCGAATTGGCGTCATCAACGCCCCCGCAGCAGGCGAGATGGTGTACGCCGCGCGCGGAGCCGGCTGCTGGCATCGGATCGGTGATGCGCAGCCGAAACGGTGCCAGGTTTCTGCCGTGACGGAATTGTCGGAAGCCGTGTTCCTCACCACGTCGGTGCGTTCCTATACAACGGATCGCGAACCCGACGGCCGACCGACCTACGACCAGCTTGAGTCTGCTTGCCGGATCACGCGAACCTGGGCTGATGCCTTTGGCTATTTGCTGGTCGCCACGGGCCGAGCGGAAGTGATGATCGACGCAATCATGAACCTTTGGGACACGGCCGCCGTCCAGCCAATCATCGAAGAGGCCGGAGGGCGTTTCTTCGACTGGCAAGGCCAACCCAGTATCCACAGCGGCGAAGCGATCGCGACCAACGCAAAGCTCGCCGACGCAGTACTTAAGATCGTCTGCCAGTGATCGCGCACCGACGCCTCATCGGTTAGCCCGTGGCGGCCGAAATACGACTTCCCAACCCAGCCCAACAGTGCTACACTTACAAATCTGACGCGGGGTGGAGCAGCCCGGTAGCTCGCGAGGCTCATAACCTCGAGGTCGTCGGTTCGAATCCGGCCCCCGCCACTTTTTGTAAGTTCTGCTGAAACCAGACGTTAGGTTACCTGCCAGTGGTTGGCAGTGCGGCTCAGAATTGAGCCAAAGGGGGAATGCTAAGGGGGAACCCTGGCATTCACATCCCCCTTTGGGATTTTGAGCAAGGGGATCGCACGTGCCACGTCTATTCCACCGGCCTCCCAAATATCGGCTCCACAAGAGCACGAAGCAGGCTGTCGTTTCGTTTCATGGGAAAAAAATCTACCTCGGTCCCTTCGGGTCCGAAAAGAGCCACCAAGGCTATCAGGAAATCCTGAAGCAGTGGCAGTCTGAACGCCACAGTCAGGCCAAGTCCGCCAAACAGCAGTCTCGTGAGCAGGCGATTGCTAACGCCATTACGGCTGAAAGTCTGCGAGAAAAGCGTCGCTATGGGCTGGCCGTCACCATCAACGAACTGGTACTGGTCTATCGCCGTCATACGCACGAATACTACCGTAAGAACGGCAAGGTCACGCGAGAGGCGGAACTCATTGATGAGGTTATCCGCCTTGTCCGGAAGGACCACGGCAAGGAACCAATCGGAGAGTTTGGCCCCACCGACTTAAGTGCGTTGCGTGAGAAAATGATCGACGACCATGATTGGTCGCGTCAGCACATCAACAAACAAACGCCTCGGATCGTTGGCATATTTCGATGGGGAGCTGAAAAAGAAATCTGTGCCCCTGAAGTCGCCATGGCTTTGAAGCAACTGCCCGGGCTGAAAAAAGGTCGGACACGGGCACGAGAAGCACCTGGGGTGACTACCGTTGACGATGCGATTGTTGACGCCACCGTGCCGCATCTCCCTGACACCATTGCCGACATGGTTCGTTTGCAGCGGCTAACAGGTGCTAGACCCGGGGAAATCTGCTTGATACGACCGGAGGACATTGATCGGTCAGGTGCGGTTTGGCTGTACATTCCCGAGAGGCACAAAACCGAGCATCACAACAAACAGCGACTGATTGTCATCGGCCCGCAAGGTCAGGCGGTCTTGCAGCCGTATCTAGATCGGGACTCAGAGAGCTATTGCTTCTCACCTGCCGAGTCAGAGCAACGCCGTCGTCAAAAGGTATGGGAGAACAGCAAAGCCGCTAAGACTCGCAAGTGTAGGCGTTTACCAAGGCCCAACCGTACGTATGCAGAGTTCTACGACACTGCCACCTATCGCCATGCGGTGCAACGTGTCTGCAAACGGCATGAGATCGAGATGTGGTCGCCTAATCAGCTTCGACATTCGGCAGCCACTGAAATTCGCAAGAAATTTGGGTTGGAAGCAGCTCAGGTAGTGTGTGGACACCAATCCGCGGACGTTACCCAGATCTATGCGGAACGGGATTTAGAGCTTGCTAAGCGTGTGGCTGAAGAAGTTGGGTGACAAACGCCGAATAGGTTTGATTTCCCGAGCATCCCAGCTCACAAGTAGGACGATGCATCGGGCTAACAGTAATAACTACTATCCAAGGAATACGTCGATCATCACCTTGCCGTGAAAGCTCGGCCTAACGACAAATACGCTCTGGGCGGCTAAAATAAGCGGATGCACAAATGACTATTTTCTGCCATCTGCTCAAACTCACAGTAATACACGCTTAGTCGTACCAATTGGAATGGATACCCCCCTTGGCGAACTGAAAGCGGAAATCGAAAAAGGCTCTGCCCTTGTCGTAGTTGGGGCTGGTGTATCGGCTGGTGCCACAGAAGGTGAGGCAGTCGCGACATGGGTTGGTCTTCTAAAGAGCGGCGTTCAACGCTGTGTTAAGGTAGCTACTGATCTACCAGACGGATGGGAAACGCGGACTCTCGCACAAATTGACTCCGGCGACTCGATAGAGTTGGTGTTGGCCGCGCAGAACATAGCAGAACGGCTAGGAGCACCAAGAGGTGGCGAGTTTAGAAAGTGGCTTAGAGAAACAGTTGGTGAACTTGCCGTTAAAAACAGTGCAACGATTGACGCGATTCGAGGGCTTAACTTACCGATTGCGACGACAAACTACGATGGATTGCTGTCGCTTTGCACCAACCGACCTCCGGTTACCTGGAGGACGGTGAAAGCCTGCCAAGCTGCTGCTACTGCGTTGCTTGCAAGAAGGGATCGCAACGAAATCTCTTTGGCCGCTGATTGGCTTTGTTCGAATGCCAATCCAACTAGACTTTCAGCTATGGCAAGCTGCGTCATCGAAATACTCGCGGATGCATTAACTCAAGAGCAAATCAACTCACTATTTCAGTGGCTCATGCAGAGGTGTTTCAGTGAAACACATTCTCGTGTTCATGACGACACATGCCGAAGAGCATGGAGAGCTTTGTCTCACATAGCCATTCAGCTTGAGGAATCAGACGCCGATCGGCTCTGCGAGTCTGCTATGAAGCATCGTTTCTGGATGTCATTTGACGTGGAACGCAAAGTGTTGAGGAAGGCTGTCGGCAACTGCCTGGCAAAATGCTCCGATGAGATCAAGAACAAAGCCACCATCGATCTGGCAGATGCAGTCCTAGCCAACGACTCAAAAACTAACGATGACTATCTTACTACCATCAATCTCTTGGCATATGCGTGCAGCATTTGCAGCGACGACACGAAGAAGCATGTTGAGTCTAAAGTATATCCCAAGGGGACAAAGCTAACTCCTGAACTGATCTTGATTGCACCATCTATTGTGACGAATGAACTGTTCGGCGACGGCATCGACGATTGGGTGGAAAAAGTTACCAAGGAGCTAAAGCTGGAAGTGCAGCATGTCAAGAAGGGAGAGTCGCCCGTATCTGTATCGGGAAGCATGATGCAGTACACCATAAATAAGCCGGACGGCGGAATTCACCTTGTGCATATTCGTAGCGAAGCCCCAATTAAGGCTGCACTAGCTAGGCACAAGAACATCTCTGCCGAAGTCTTTGACAACCTGTTGCTGGCGATCGAATCGAGCATCGCTGACCCCGACAATCTGTTTTCCAATCGCATCGCCTTGGTACAAACTCTGACTGATTCGGCGTCTTCCATGAGCTGTGAACAGGCAAGCAGAGTTACGCTCGGCACGGGCCGCTATCGTTATGTCATGCAAACTATCTCTACACCACTTTCTCAGTCATCCTATCGCGGAGGAGGGGGACGCATTGCGTCTGATCGCTTCCGTGAAACACAGGAGTTTTCGCGAGAGTTTTTAGGTCTCGATGCTAACACCAATCGCTATGATCTCTTGCTGCTGGTTAAGCAAGTCGGCAAAGACGCGGGCTTTACGCCCCGCATGATTGCACTGCTGGAATACTACGTTGTCGCTTTCACCAGAGATATCGACTGGGAGGAGGGGAGCCGTCCGATTGTCTTTCAGTCGCTATCTCGCTCAGCTTTGGAAATGGGAGTTTCTGAGCGGCAAATCCAGCAGTTGGAGAAACAGCTTTTTGACGTCGGGGCCATTACGTGGCATGACAGCGGCAATCACAAGCGTTTTGGCTCCCGTGATCCAGCTTCAGGCCGTCTGTTGTTTGCTTACGGGGTCGATTTGACGCCTTTGGCCTCTCTGAAGACGGAGCTGGAAGACAGACTTCACCAGAAGCAGCTCTATGCCCATGCTTGACCGGCCAGGCTGCACCGCACGAAAGTCAAGAAGTCCTCGAAGGCTTGGCCACGACTTAAGCCAGCTTGGTCGGCTGCTGGGTCGAGATGTTTCAGCACGTCTTTGCTGACCGCAAGAGAAAACTGTTCCTTCATCCGGCAGCACTAGCACAGAAGAAGCTATCACTGCAAGGGTCTTGACGCGAGCATCGCAGGCTACAGGAAGAGGAGGGACAGGCGAAGCTCGTCTAGGAATCAAGTATTCTGTCGGTTGCTGCCGTGATGTGAGCGCAACGGAACGCAACGGACGCTGGCGGGTCATCCTATGACGATTTGAGGCCCACACGCTGTCGCTGCATTTCTTCGTGAGCTTCATCTCCGAACTGCCTGCGTTGGTGGCCATCGTACAACGCTGCCACGACGCCCGGCATTTCAGTGAGTTCGTATGCGAAATACGCTTTTAGACATCGCCGATAATAGCCGCCCATAATTTGGTAATTGAGTTCGGCGGGTATGGCATCGTAGCCGGTGTCCATGAGCAGTTCCAAGTTCTCCTTTATCGGAATGATCCGATGATCGAGAATTGCCCTTGGAGATACGTAGGGTGTACAGACATTGCCACACCGACCAAGACTATCCACCCAATTTGCCTTGTAGTGCCTCGGTTCCAGGTCTGCTATCTCTTCTTTCCAATTCTCAATCGAACCGTCGGAAAGGTGCCAAGCCACATAGTCCTCTTCAGGATAGAGGTCCTCTTCCGATACCTCGACTTGCAGTAGGGCCGGATCATACCCTTCGGAGATGGCGTTGACCGCGTAGAAAACTGCATAAGCTGTAGATAGATAGACGTAAGGCTTGGATTGCACAGCACCTTCCCAGTTGCCTGCATGGCCACTGAGATGAGTAGGCAAGAGACCTTCATCCAAGATGCGATCAAGAAACTCCGTGGATGTTCCGTGATAGAGGATCATGACACTTCTTATGCCAGACCTGAGAGTCGGTGTCAAGAAATTGCAGCATCAGTGCAAACAGACTGTCTTTGTTAATACGCGTCTGTAAGTTCCTGACATCAGGTACCGATCTAACTGATCAGTCTTGATTAGCGATCGGGAGAGGGTTGACTAGCAGCATAGTCGGCTTGTTCGTGCTCTAGAATCTGCTCATAGGCCTTTAGTAGTAGCTGCCCTGCGGCTAGCACGTCTCGTCCGCTAAACGAATGCGATGTCTTGTAGTCGTCGCCATCCTTGTAGGTGCGCTCAATGGTGGCGGAATAGAATGCTCCTTTGTCGGAATCGTTCTTCCAGATGGCTGCTTTAATGTAGTGGTCTTTCAGGGTCGCGATTGGACCTCCTGTGGTGTTACTCATAGTGTCACTCCTTCAGTTAGCTACTTGATTTCGTTGTCAGGAATGACGCTACGCGTGATTCGTGAAGGAGTCAACTTTCAATTCCTGCGTCTCCCATTTGCAGGCGGGGCGATAGGAATAGAAACAGGCGGATGTCGTGCTCCGAGAAATCGGAACTCTGTTCGTTCCGGAGATCCTTCAAGGGCATCGAAGGCCCCCGATTGCAACCCGACATTTGAGCAGTTTCCACAAGCGGTGGTGATCACCGTATAGGATCACTACTACCTCGGAGCACAGAGCTACTGCTAGAGTTAGTCAAGCCGTATACGATTTGCGTTAGTCTTGCTCGGCAATGGGCGAGAGCTGCTAATCGTGGTGAGGTTCATAGTTCGCACGGAATACAGAATCTTTTCCAGCTGACATACCGCAGCAATGATCGCGCCACCATTCTCCCTCAACGGGAACATTCGAAGTGCAGTCAACAGGAACCTTCTACCTTTTTCAGAAGCAATACTATTTAGTGTCTTCGTTCCATCCATAACGGCGTTGCAACAAACCAAATTGCGGTGGCGAGCAGCATGAGCAACTTGACTTGATCCAATTCGATGCGTCCCGCCAGAAACCCTATGCCAGGCACGATGGTTGATAGCAATGCCAATATTGATATTACCTGCAAGAACTTTCGCATGGTGTGAAGCCTTAAGTGTTCTGTCAAATCCTGTGGGAACTTAAACGCTGATCGCTCAAGCTTGAATCACCTTGCTAAGCCCAATGTAGAGTAGCGTCGCCACAAACCAGCCGGGCAACGCGACAAACCAGATCTGGAACGGCTGAAAGCGGTTGATCTCGATGCCCGAATACACCAAGCCTACGCATATTGCCAAAGTGACCAACCAAGTCAAGCCCGCCGCCCAGTTGAAATGCGTACCGCTTCTCTCAGCATGGTACGGCTTGAGTCCAACTTTCTCCAATAACCAGAAGTCAGCGAACACGACCGCGCCCATCGGCATCAATAGCAATCCGTAC
>JANQQA010000177.1 GCA_028285205.1 Bythopirellula sp.
CTTGCCTGTACTTTGTAGTTTGGCTGGCGTATCGTGACTCTCAACACACGTCGCTATAAGAGCCTGTCGGTTCGCATAGCCCATATCCTCCGTTGGCGGCGTATTACCAGTGAAACGGAGGGCCCATGCGTAGTCACCTGCAGATCAGTAATCTATCTGATTCGTCGACTGAACAAGATCTCCTACAGCTTTTCGCCAGCATCGGCCCGGTCGTCACTGTAGAAATTGTCAGGAACGCTAGAACCGGGAGAGTACAGGGCCCGGCAGTCGTAGAGATGGCAAAAGCCGCGGATGCGGTATCAGCGGTTAAGCGCCTGAATTTCTCCCAGTTCCACGGTCGGGTCGTAAGCGTCAGCTTGAGTGATCAACTAATGACAGACTGACGACTAATACCGGCGAAGCGCGGACAGAGGTCCGGGGGAGATTACCGATGGGACGTCGCAGCCCGGAAACAATGGCCAAGCGACAGCGCGAACTGGCGAAGGCGCAGAAGCGTCTGGAGAAGCAGGCGCGTCGCCAGCAACGCAAGGCAGCGCGTGAGCAGGACCTGAGTAAGCCAGTTCGTGATAGCGGAGTAGATAGCGAAAACACGAAACCCGAAGAGACTGATACGTTCTGATTCACCGTCTCACGAACACCTTAATGCCATGACGTTTCGGCAAAAGCTTCGTTCTGCCACGAAAATGGTGGTGAGAAACCTGGGACCTGGTACGACTTCCGAAGCCGTCGGTATCCTGTTTCAAGCGCATGGCACAGTGCGGTCGGTTCGGCTAATGACCGATGTTATGACCGGTCGTTGCAGTGGCGTCGCCTACGTGACTTTAGACGAACCAGTTGCGGGCTCTGCTTGCCTCGCGCTGAATGGCAGCGATTATGAAGGCCGCGTCATCAGGGTAAGCGTTGAGAAGAAGACCCGGTGGGGCGTCGGGGCCAGTTCCGGCGATACGGTCTAATAGGTCGTGTTTTCTCGCACCAAACCACCCGCTGCTCAACCCGCTGATCCGTTTCACCTAATCACGGTCGAGCGTTGCAAGCCGCCGGATGACGGTTCATCAGGTGCTTGGTGTAAATACACGATCTCACAGGGTGAAAACGTGATCACCTGCATTCGCAAAGGCTCATTGGCCGCCGTAAGGAAGGTTGCAACCGAGGTTGTTGCGACACTCAATGCCCGCCGGATCACCCAAAAAGGTCGTGTACACCTCGTGTTGCAATCCGATACGAGCAAGAGCAAGAAATCGAAAAAGTCTTAACGTGTCCTGCGTTTGAGGTAGCCAATTCGAAGCTTTGAGGAATTCTCGCTCGCCTGGGTGCTTAACGTTGCTGCGGACTCTGTAAGCCGCCATGAGTCCAAGGGAACGACGACCCGGCACAACTCCAATCGCGACGAACGTCCGCTTTGGGTCAGGACCAGACTATCAAACGCTTCGAGACAGCCTGAATCACCCGTTTGAGCTACTTCCGCAGCCGCTGGATGGCTCTTCTCTGCCAAGACACCGCATTCTAACTGTCTGAGATGTTGGGCCCTATGCTCCTCGGCAGGTAAATCATCAGGTAGTAGAAGAAACAGTAGATTGGCAACGCCAATGCCATAAACGCTGTGAGTATCGGCCGCGTTCTAAAGAAGCCGCGTCGATAATGGTCTCTTACGATCAGAAAGAAAAAGGACAACCACGAGATCGCGCCGAAAAGCTGGAACGGAAGTTCGAAAAAAGTCCCCTGCGCTACCAATTCACCGGGCCTGGATAACGTGAACGCCGCGAGAACGACGATTAGGCTACAAGTAGCGGCTAGGCTTACAGAATCCAGTTTCATGGCTATGCCAGCGTTCGGCCAATTCCGTAGATCAGTCTATAGGCAGGCCAGGCCTACCAAGGAACACACTGCCCGCCCACCAGTGCAACACGAACAGCGTCAGTATGATGACTGGGATCATTAGTGTGCAAACAATCGTCGCAAGAAACGTAAGGTTGGAGCGCACTACCGCGATTCCGCTGATCACAGGTCCGATCATGATCAAAGCGATAACGAGCCACCCTGTGCTACCGTCGAGAGACTGCTCGACCTCCATCGATGCTAAGGGAAACGTAAGGCCCGCCCAATACATCCAGTTTGGCCAAGTACCAAAGCGAACGGTCGTTTCTGGGCAAAGATGAACCAATCTCTTGTCCTTTGATGGGTAAGTGCTGAAGTCCGAAATGGGTCAGAACCAGCCTACCAGACGTTCTATGACGTTCGGAATCACTCGATCAGACGGTTTTCGAGGCCCCAGGATGGCTCCTCTCGGCTAGAACCGGCCGCTCATTTTCCTGCGATCTTCTCAAGCCGAAAATGCGAATCACTTCCCCAACAGTCGTTTCATCCAAGCCAGAATCTTCGGGTCTCTCGTGGAACCCTTCAGCTTGAAATGACGCAAGACAACGGGAGCCACAATCTCTCGACCTTGTCGTAAAGAGCCCGCAATGACCCGAGCAAGATTGGGCCAGTCGTCAACACCAATTCCCTCGTAGTACTGCCACTCGTGATTCGATGCATCTACCCAGCCATCAAGGAAATTCAATGCGATTGCCACATTCTCGGCAGCTAATGTGCCACTCGGCAGCGAGTGCGCGTCAACAGATTCATGAATAGCCGCAAGCGACTCATATCTGCCTGCCGAGTGTGCTTCGGCTGCGTCTTGGAGGGCCTTCTCTACTGAATCAACTACGTCGTTCATCGAATAGACAACAGGCCGGTTCGGGTCAGAATGCGCCTATCCAGTAGAAGCCTAGCGCGATAAACGCGAAGATCACCACGCTGGTAAGGATGATAATCAGAAACTGGCTATTCACTACCATCGCTTAAGTCAGTTCACGACCAATTGCAGCCAGTTAGACAGCTTCCGTAACGGCAAACTGCATCGTCCCACCCGAAATCGCTACGGAACCAAACTCGCCCGAGACATGAAAGCCAACCCCTGTGTCTTCGAGGTGATCGATACTTCCATAGTCCTGAGAGCCGTCTGCGTTGATTGCTGGCTTTATTTGGTGCATGTCCCTAAGACCACTGATTGTAGTGAATCCTGCAAATACCAATGCCGCGCGCTTGTAACACGTATGTTCGTCGGGAAGCGGCTGCTCATAGTGCGGTGAATCTGGCCATACGCTCGCTTCGAGATCAAACACAAGCTGACTGTCACTGGTGTGCCACGAAAGCACGAACGAGTCAGTCAGATCGATTCCGCGAAAGATTGGATTCTTGGCCCAATGCATTGGTCGGATTGCGCTGTTCTCAGATGGCCACTATGGGTCACGAGCCGACAAGCGAGTCCAATCAGGGGACAAACCTATATACTTGCCTCATAGACCTTGGCAACGATCGAGAACCCCGCTACCTATACCTTCGACGCTTGAAACGAGCTAAACCGAGTAACGAGAGACCACCCGACACAAAGAGCCAGAGCGCAGCCGGCAGCGGGATGAAGATCTCTTCAGGAATAAGGAAGGAAAAGCTGGACAGTGCGCTTGAGCTATAGACGGCGCCAGGAACGAGACCAACCTGTCCTATGGTGCAGGGGGTCGTCGATTCCAGTCCGGTGCAACTTGCGCTGCTGGGATCGGCAGCTGCACTGAAGCCAAAACCGCCGATCAGGTTCAGAACCAGCCCACCATCGCCCCTCACATTGAGGGTGAAAGTCGTACCTTGAGTCTCGACAAAACGAATAATCTCGCCGAATGGCTCGATGTTCTCAACGATCAGCGGGCTTGGGCCGTCTCCCTGGTAGCTCTGCGTGAAAATGAACGTACCCGTCGCTCCCGGCAAGTTCGTACTCGCGGCAGTCTCAGTGTACGTGCCAGACACACTGCATGTGGTTGCGGCCCCGTCGAAACTGCAGTTGTTGATTCCGGTGGTAAACCTGAAGCTGCCAATATTGGTTCCAGGTTCTGTTTCGCCGAGTCCGACTAGTTCGGCACCGCCTTCCGCATCGAAGGAAACCGCGACAAGGTCGGCGTGGACAACCCCACTCGTTCCGAGAACGGCGAGATAGGCAATAAAGGCACTCACAATCGGTCTAGCTCTGACAGTCATTGCGCTGCTCCGATTCTTTTTATTGTTAACTCAGCATACGCGAAACTCCGGCATCGGATAAATCTGCAGCGGATCAACCAGACCAGTTCGCTATTTGGCATAAGCGGGATAGACTTCTTTTGCCGCCAGGGGCACTACTCTGCTCTGCCTACGGCGACGCAGTCGTCCCTTCTCGGCCAGCAGCGGACGCAAGTCCAGCTGGCCAAGGCGCTATTCCCTCAACCCATATTGAAATGCGTGCTCGGCGCAGATCTCCATCTTCAGCAACGCCGGATTGCTGCACCCTTTCCACCTGCATAGACGATCCGCAGATTCGCCACGTGACTCTCGAAGCAAGTTTTTTTCGAGTTCCGTGGCGTCAAACTCCCACCACGTGTCCAGGTCATCCACGCGGAGCATGTATCTGGTTTGATTTTTGTCTACGGCATCTAGCCGCCAGTAAGTTCCGTCTTTAGCTCGGTAAAGTTCACGCCAACCTTTCTTTTCGACCAGTTCAAGTTGCGATTTGATCACTCGGGACTGCCGGGTTCCCTCGTGAAAATATGAAATTTGTGGCCAGGTTCCCTTATTCACGACTGAAATTGCGGCCCGTGAAAGACCGTCCGGTTTGGGTCAGGACCAGACTATCAAACATGTCGAGACAGTTCTGAATCACCCGTTCAGACTAATTTTGGGTCCGCTGGATGCCTCCTCTCGGCCAGGAGCGGTCGATCACGGGGCCTGTGAGAAACTCTTGGTAGCTACATAAGATGCAGCTCCCGGCCGGGCCGAAATGTGACGTAGCTAAGTTCACTAAACTCACTTATTGGTCCACCCAAGCAGCCCTAGGGCAGAGGAGAAAAGCCAGACTGCAGCTGGAATAGGAATTACGGTTAGGCTCGTCACAGTCGCCCGGGCCTCAGCTAGAAGGACGGGCGTGCCGCCTTGAATGTTACGAATATCAATCGTGTAGGCGATTTCCGCTGTTTCCCACGGTGATGGGCCGAACGGGACTATCAGCTCGTCAGAGTCGAGAGTACTGATCGGTGTCGTCATCGACCTGGTGGATAGGTCTAGGAAAATGAACTCGACCATCCGTTCATCTGGTCGGCCCGTAGGCGACTCGTTGGACGTTGCCGCTTGCCAACCATCCAGGTACTCATTGCTTGGGTTTAGATCAAGCGCGAGGAAGTCATCGAAAACAAAAATGTTGGAACGGTTCAAGAGACCGAACACGTCCTCGCCAACCTCTAGACGAAAGGAGGTTATCGAGCTGTACAGGCCAAGGTTCGGGAAAGTGTCATTCTCCCCCGGGGAAAAAAGATCTGGCGCTTCGGAGTCGTAGGACAAAGAAAGACGAAAGACCGTACCAGGTGCCGGTTGCTCGAATGGCAGCAATCCCTCTGGGTCAAAGAACTCCGATAAGACTCCCTCGGCGTGAACAGTGATGTTCGCCGCATCGGCAGAACTGACAGCAATCGAACAAGTCGCCAACGCGGCTATGAGCAAAGAGCGCATGTCAGACCTCTGGTTGTATTTGTTGTTTTAGGCACCCTCGCGATGCTCGATCGAGGACAGCCATTTTCGGAATCGTAACCTCCACGCGATTGGTCTGAGTTCGGCAATTGACGTAATCGGGAACCACCTTCTGGTTGGCATCCGTTGTGCGATCGAGAGA
>JANQQA010000211.1 GCA_028285205.1 Bythopirellula sp.
TCCGCTGAAGGTCGACCGTGTGCATCAGCGGCTGATGTCGGGCGGCTTGGGGACCGCGCTCACGCCCGGTTATTCGTTCGTCTCGATGACCGAGATCAGCGAATACGTCCCCAGCGTCGAAGAATTCGGCCAGCGTCTGATCGCAGAAGGCGAGACCGAAGACAGTCCGACTTACGCGAAGAAAGTCGAGGGCTATGCCGCCCGTCTAGGAGGCATGAACAAACAGCGGCTCACGCCAACGTTCCCTGAGTACCCCAACACGTGTTTCTATCCGATGAACAAGAAACGCAAAGTTGGCGAAAACTGGTTCCTTCTCGACAAGCAGGAGCGTAACCGCATGATGAGCGAGCACGCCCGCAGCGGTATCGCCTTCGCCGGCAAGGTGAGCCAGCTCATCAGCGTCGGCCTGGGCGTCGACGACTGGGAATGGGGCGTTACGCTTTGGGCCACTAATCCCGAATGGCTCAAAGACATCGTCTACCAAATGCGCTTCGACGAAGCGAGCGCCCGCTACGCCGAGTTCGGCCCGTTTCTGGTCAGCTATGTGTGCGACGCGGAGAAGATGCTGGATCATTGTCGGGTGGGAAACTAAGAAGCAATCCAAGCTGTGCGTCCATTGAGCGAATGAATGCAACCACGACTGCTCAGTGAAGAACTGTTTGATGCGACGTTCGGCTCTCCGATGCGCGATGTGTTAAACGAAGCGACCAACGTTATTGACATATGGCCCTATGTTTCCGCCGTAGCGCAAACAGATCTCGGCAGTCATTCGATTCATGAGCAATTTGTGGAGCACGTCTATCGAACTCCAACCGACACCTACGATCATGTGATGATCATGACAGACACGAAAAACGTCTATCTTGTCATTGTGGTCGATCTGGTAAATGACTGCATTTATGGACATCACGTACTCGATCTGAATGAGAAGTATGGATTGGAATAGGGGTGCGCAGACTGCATTCGAGCGACTTGGGCTTTGTTGTGGCACGTAGTTTTCGGTAGGGATCCTGCGGCCTCCGATCAAAATTCGCCGCTCAAAGTTCTGTTCTTGCGTTTGGATGTGCTACAAAGTACGCAAGTCAATTGCTACATTCGCTTGCCCACGCTAATTGGAGCCCAAACTCATGGACCGCAAACAAGCTACCGACTTCGACCAGGAACTTCTCGACCTGTACGACGACTACGCTCACGGGCGTATCGAGCGCCGCGACTTTTTGCAGAATGCGGCTAAGTTCGCGGCCGCGGGTATGACCGCGGAAGCGGTGCTTGCCAGTCTGAGCCCGAACTATGCGTGGGCCGAGCAGGTTGCCAAAGACGACCCCGCGATCAAGGCCGAATACGTCGACTACCAGGCGCCCAAAGGAGCCGGCGACATGCGTGGCTACCTGACGCGTCCCGCAGACGCTGCAGGTAAGCTGCCTGCTGTGCTGGTGATTCACGAGAACCGCGGACTGAATCCCTACATCGAAGACGTAACGCGACGTTTAGCTGTGAAGGGCTTTCTTGCCTTTGCGCCCGATGCGCTGGCACCATTGGGCGGATACCCCGGCAACGATGATGAGGGTCGCGTGATGCAGCGTAAGCGCGATCGTGGGGAGATGACTGAGGACTTCATCGCGGCGGCCCAGATGCTGAAGACGCACGCGATGTCCAACAGCAAAGTAGGCGTCGTCGGATTCTGCTTCGGCGGCGGTATGGCCAACGCGCTGGCGGTTCGGTTGCCCGACGTGATCGTCGCGGCGGTGCCCTTCTATGGTCGTCAACCGGCTACCGCAGACGTACCGAAAATCAAAGCCGCCCTGCTGCTGCACTATGCGGAACTCGACCGCCGCGTAAACGAAGGCTGGCCAGCTTATGAGGAAGCACTCAAAGCCAACAGTGTTGAGTACACTGCCCATGTTTACGAACAGGTGAATCACGGATTTCATAACGACACCACTCCACGGTACGACAAAGACGCTGCCGAACTTGCCTGGAAACGCACGATCGAATTCTTCGGGGAGCAACTGAAGGCGTAAACAGCTTGCGGGAAACACCGGCGGACCATGAGTACATCGGCGGCGTTTGCGGCACGTGCAGTTCGGTAATCTGTTCCGCTCGCGACGATCGCAGGGATGCTGGCGGCGATAATCGCTTCCGAAACTGCTACGGCTGCTTCTCAACGTATCCCACTGCGTTTAGAATAGCGCGTGGCGATTGTAACACTGCGCTCTTCCACGATCAGATTTCTCTGACAGGACTCTTAGCAATGGCTAGTACGACTGTGACCGATCCATCGAACCAACGTATTGATTCTTCGCACAAGGGCGGCGTTGTCGAAGTTTCGCATCCGCTGATTCAGCTACATCTCACACGATTGCGCGATAAGACGACCGAGCCCGCCCTGTTCCGACAGTCGGTCCGACGGCTGGCAACCTTGCTTGCCTACGAATCCACCAAAGACCTGCTCGTCAGCGAGACCAGCGTGGAAACGCCGCTCACGGAAACCAGTGGAGTCAAACTCGCCGAACGAATTGGCCTGATTCCGATTCTCCGCGCCGGGCTCGGGATGGTCGATCCGGTGCTTGACCTATTGCCTAGCGCAGAAGTCTGGCACCTCGGGCTCTATCGTGACGAAGCGACGGCTAAGCCTGTCCGCTACTACGACAAACTGCCGCCCAAGCGTCCCGTGGACGTGGCGATTATCCTCGATCCCATGCTTGCGACCGGCGGCTCGGCGATGGCTGCGTTGATGACCTTGCGCGAATGGGGCGTCAAGCAAGTGAAAGTCGTCGCGTTGATTGCCTCGCGCGAAGGTGTCGAAACCGTGGAAGCGCAATTCCCTGAAGCGCAGATCTTCGTCGCCACGGTCGATCCTGTTCTCAACGATCAGAAGTTCATCGTCCCAGGTTTAGGTGACGCTGGGGATCGGATTTTCAACACCGTAGATCCTGAATGAGTTGCGGATAGATTACCTCGCGACTCTCCTCTCTCGACTTTAGACGCAGCTCCCCATGCCCAACTTCACCAGCCTGCTAGGTCTCGTCACGATTGTTTTTCTGGCGTGGCTGATGAGTTCGCATAAGGGGAAGTTCCCGTGGCGAATTGTGCTTTCGGGAGTCGCGCTGCAGTTTGTTTTTGCCTGGCTGATTATGCGAACGGACGGGGGAGAGTGGTTCTTCAAGCAAGTGGATCGCGTGTTCGTCGGACTGCTCAATTCGGTCGACGAAGGGGCGATATTCATGTTCGGCGAGAGCTTCACCGATCACTTCTTCGCCTTTCGGGTGCTGCCGACGATCATATTCTTCTCAGCATTTATGTCCATTTTCTACTATTTGGGTGTGATACAGAGGATTGTCGGCGCGTTGGCCATCGTCATGCAGAAGACGCTGGGCACATCCGGTGCGGAAACGCTGTCAGCGGCAGCCAACATATTCGTCGGTCAGACGGAAGCGCCACTCGTGATTCGACCCTATATCAGTTCGATGACGCGCTCGGAGCTCAACGCCGTGATGGTCGGTGGTTTCGCGACCATGGCCGGAGGAGTTTTGGGGGCTTTGTCGGCGATGGGGATCAACGCCGGGCACCTGCTTTCAGCGTCGGTGATCTCAGCGCCAGGAGCGCTCCTGCTAGCGAAGGTCATGCAGCCGGAGGTGGACACACCCAAGACGAGTGGACACGTGAGCGTTGACGTAGATGATTCAAGTGTGAACGTGCTGGACGCGATTGCCAAGGGCACCACCGGCGGTTTGCAACTGGCCCTAAACGTCGGCGCAATGCTGATCGTGTTTCTCGCCCTGATCGCCGTCATTAATGGCTTGCTGGGCTGGGCGGCTGAGCAGCTAGAGCAGGTCGACGTCGATGGGAATCCACTTTGGTCGCTTCAAGCAGTCTTGGGTTACTTATTCTATCCGCTTGCTTGGCTGATTGGCATTGAAGCAGCCGATTGCGGCAAAGCGGCCGAACTGATGGGATTGAAGATGGCGACCAACGAATTTGTCGCTTACAGCGAGCTCGCCAAGCTTCCTCAGGTGGCTGCCGATGAGGCGAGCGTACCGGGAGCGATTAGCGAACGCACTCGTCAGATCATGACATACGCCCTCTGCGGATTTGCTAACTTCAGCTCGATTGGCATTCAGCTTGGCGGCATTGGTGGCATCGCGCCGGAACGTAGTGGCGACCTTGCACAATTGGGTCTCCGAGCGATGATCGGCGGCACTTTGGCAGCGTTTATGACTGCCTGCATCGCTAGTTTGTTGCTGTAAATCGCACTCTGACGAACAGTTATCCACTGAGCGCTGGCGACAAAGCAGACCACCCGATAAAGTGTAACTACCGATTTAATACACCTCGCTGCGGGAAGACCGGCATGAAAACGTTGCTCACCGAGACCGACCTGAAAAAGGGCATCAGCAAGATGGCTGCCCAGATCGAAGAGGCCTACGCTGGGCGTCAGCTAACCATCGTGGGGATTCTCACCGGTAGCATCGTGCTGATGGCCGATCTCATACGACTGATTGAATTGCCAACACGCGTCGGCGTGATCGAAGCGAGCAGCTATCGCGGCGCGACGACCGAACGGGGCGAGCTGACGATTAACTCCGAGCTGCTGATTGACATCGAGGGTCGCGACGTGCTGCTGGTGGACGACATTTTCGACACCGGACACACGATCACACGCGTGATCCAGAAGCTGGAAGAGCTGGGACCAACTTCGGTGAAGTCTGCCGTTTTGCTGCACAAACGCGAACGCCAGGAGGTAGAGTACACGCCGGATTACGCTGCATTCCACATTCCCAACGAATTCGTCGTTGGCTACGGGCTTGATTACGAAGACATGTATCGCAACCTGCCGTTCCTAGCGGTACTGGAAGACTCCGATCTCAAGAAACACGCTGATTTGGTAGGGCAAAAGAGTCAGGCTTAGCTCGCTCGTTTGGCACTTAGGTGATCTTTGAAGACGACTCGCAGAATTAATCTGATGAGTCGAGCTCAAACTGCTCAGGCAGTAGTTGATCTAGCGTTGTCGTGCGAAATGCGTCGTGGTCGTCGGCGTCGACGAGTATCACGTCCATCGAACCACCAAATTCTGCCAACACTTGTCGGCAGGCGCCGCAGGGAGAAGCTGCACCACTGGTCGCGACAGCCACGGCCAACAGCTTGCGAGCGCCAGCCGACACGGCCGCGGTGACCGCTACGCGTTCGGCGCAGATCGTCAGACCGTAAGACGCGTTTTCGACGTTGGTGCCAGCGGTGATCGACCCGTCGTCGGCTAGCACGGCAGCCCCGACGAGAAATTTCGAGTAGGGCGCATAGGCGTGCTGTCGGGCGGCCAATGCCGCGTCGATGAGTTGTTGTTGCGCGTCGGGATTCAGCATCGAACTACTCTATGCGATCTACGATTAGCGGACCTACTGGCGGCGGCTCGTCGGAAAGGACAATTGCAGCCAAGAGTTTCTCACGACCAGCTTGGGCAACATCCTGCGGAGCGAACAAACGCGCGACCGGCTGCCCAGCTTCGACACGATCGCCTAAGCGTACTACCATTTCGAACCCGGTCGAGTAATCGAGCGCGTCGCCCATCTGTTGTCGACCTCCACGCATCGCGATCACCGCCTCGCCGAGTCTCTCTGCGTCGATCGATGCAATATAACCTGCAGCCGGTGCAAACACGTCGGATGCCGGAGCGACTTTTCGACTGGCCGCGAGATCACCGCCTTGAGCGGCGACCATCTCCGACAGTTTTTCTAGTGCCGCTCCGGAATGGATCGTCTGTTGTAATTTCGTTTTGGCATCTTCCAGCGTCGAGGCACGTTGTGTTGCGACCAGTAACTCGGCGCACAGTGCCAACGTGCATTCCATCAAGTCGTCGGGACCGTTGCCTTCGAGCGCAGCCAACGTTTCGTCAACCTCCACCGCATTTCCGACCATCCGGCCCAGCGGTTGATTCATGTCGGTGAGTAGTGCCGTCGTGGCGACGCCCATCCGTTTGCCGGTGTTGACCAGCGACTCGGCCAACTCGCGAGCGAGTGCCTCGGTCTTCATAAAGGCACCGCTACCGAATTTCACGTCGAGCACCAGCGCGTCGAGGCCTTCGGCCAACTTCTTGCTCATGATGCTGCCGGTGATGAGTGGAATTGATGGGACTGTGGCCGTGACGTCGCGCAACGCGTAGAGCTTGCGATCGGCGGGCACGAGGCCCTCGGTCGCTCCGCTAATGACACAGCCGACCGAATCAGTAACCGATTGCATTTCTTCCATCGAGAGATCAGTTCGAAAGCCGGGGATCGCATCGAGCTTGTCGAGCGTGCCGCCCGTGGCGCCGAGGCCGCGTCCCGAGATCATCGGCACGTGCAAGTCGCAGCAGGCGAGCATCGGGGCGAGCAGCAGCGAGACTTTATCGCCGATACCGCCCGTCGAGTGTTTGTCGACCTTGGGCACGTTGCTGCCCGGCCACTCGAACCGTGCGCCAGACGCGAGCATATGATCGGTCAGCGACGCTGTTTCGTCGGTAGTCATCCCTTGCAGATAGATCGCCATCGCCAGGGCCGACATCTGATAATCAGGAATCGAGCCAGCGGCATAGCCCGCGATGAAATGACCGATCTCGGCGTCGCTGAGAGCTTCGCCGTCGCGTTTCTTGGCAATGATCCAGACGGGGTTCATGTGAGAGGCGTTGGGGTGTCAGGGATGCGAGGCGAGTGATTGGATGACGCCGTGGATAACTGCGGTTAGTTTTGGTGCCGCGGTCTTCGCGACGTCGATCACTGCGTGTCCGGAGGTTTCGCTGGGCGCGTCGGGCGAGCCGACGTTGGTAATTGTGGACATGCCGAGGACTCGCATATTGGCGTGCCGTGCCGCGACCACTTCGGGCACCGTCGACATTCCGACCGCGTCGGCGCCGATGCGGCGCGCCATGCGGTACTCAGCTCGTGTTTCGTAGGTTGGACCGAGCATCGCGAGGTAAACGCCGCGGTGCAAAACGAAATCGTTGCGACGCGCGATTGAGGCAGCCGTTTGCATCATCGCGGGATCGTAGGGAGCCGACATATCGGGAAAGCGTGGCCCCAGCTCGTCATCGTTGATCCCGACCAGCGGATTGGCAAACATCAAGTTGATTTGATCTTCGATCAGCATCACGTCGCCGACGGCATACGCAGGATTCACTCCGCCAGCCGCATTCGTGACGATCAGTGTGTCAGCCCCCAGTTCACTTATCAAGCGTACCGGCAGGCTTGCATCTTGCGCAGGGTTGCCCTCGTAAAGATGGAATCGCCCCTGAAATGCCACGACCGCAATACCGTCCAGCATGCCGCAGACCAAACGGCCCTTGTGACCAATCGCCGAGGTGCGCGGAAAGTTGGGTATTTCAGCGTAATCGAGCGTCGCCTGGGTTTCGATTTCTTCGGCAAGGCCGCCGAGGCCCGATCCAAGAATGATCCCCACGCGGGGCGTCTCTGCCCATTGTCGTCGAACCACAGCAGCGGAAGCTGCCATTTTTTCGGCCAATTCTAACATGTGGCTATCGACTTGCCTCGTGTGCGATCACACCCTGCACCAAGGCGCGAAGCTTCGGTTCGGCACTGTTGGCCACCGCAATGATCTCTTCGACGACGGCTGGTTCAAGAGAATCTGGCAGGCACATGTCAGTAATCACAGACAGCCCGAACACGCGCAACTGGCTATGCACAGCGACAATCACTTCAGGCACCGTCGACATGCCGACGACGTCGGCGCCGATCATGCGCAGGAACCGGTACTCGGCGCGTGTCTCCAGGCACGGCCCCGTGACCGCGACCATCACCCCGCGATGCGCCACGAAGTTCTCGCGTCGTGCGATCTCTTGGCCGACCTCGATCAGTTCGGGAGTGTACGGGGCGCTCATGTCCGGGAAACGCACGCCGAGACGATCGTCGTTGATGCCGACCAACGGGTTGTCGCCCATCAGGTTGATGTGGTCGTCGATGATCATCACGTCGCCCGCCTTGTACAGCGGATTCATGCCGCCGACCGCGTGCGTCACGATGAGCGTTTCAGCGCCCAGTGCCTTCATGACGCGTACCGGTAAAGTGATTTGCTGGAGCGGATAGCCTTCGTACTGATGAATGCGTCCTTCCATAGCCACAATTGGCACGCCTTCCAGTTTTCCGCACACAAGTCGGCCACGGTGGCTAACGGCCGTTGAACGCGGGAAACTTGGGATGTCTTCGTAGTCGATCGCGACGACGTCCTCCACTTGCTCGGCGAATCCGCCTAAGCCCGTGCCAAGGATGACACCGACCTTTGGCTTTTCATTCCACTGTTCGCGAATCGCACCGGCAGCGGCTTCAATTTGATCAAATAGTTCCAACATCTTCTCTTCCTGGCATTAATAGCTGTCGCCGCTTGCCGAGTCGTCGCCGCGTGCGCCAGCGGCGATCGCTTCGGTCCCGCTGGTTCCTAATCGCGTCGCGCCCAGGGCGACGAATTTTTGTGCGTCGGCGAACGACCGAATCCCGCCGGAGGCTTTTACTTGGACTTTGTCGGAGCAGTGCTCGCGCATTAGCCGGATGTCGTGTTTGGTTGCACCGGTCGACTTCAAATTGCCATCAGCGTCTTTTACGAACCCAAACCCGGTCGAGGTCTTCACGAATGCCGCACCCGACTGTTCACAGATCGCGCACAGGCGAATCTTGAGCTGATCTTCGGGCAGCAAACCGGTCTCGAAAATGACCTTGGTGATTGCGCCACCAGCATTTGCCGCATCGACGACTGCCTTGATGTCGCTGGAGACATAGTCCCAGTCCTGAGCCAGCACTCGTCCGATGTTGACGACCATGTCGACCTCCTTCGCACCAGCGGCACACGCGAACTCCGTCTCTCGAACTTTGGCCTCGGTCGTCGTTCCGCCGTGCGGAAAGCCAATCACGGTGCTGGGAACCGTCGAACTGCCGGCGAGCAATTCGGTCGCCAGCGGGACCATGGACGGCTTCACGCAAACGCTCGCGACACCCAACTCGGCACACATCGCACATGCCTGGCGCAAATCTTCGTCGGTCTGTGTGGGATGAAGAACCGCGTGATCGATCATCGCGACAATGGACTCAGGCATCTTGTGTTACTCTTTGTCGGGAAGTACGAGATCGACGACGACCGCGCGGTGGTCGGAAGTCGCCAGGTCGATGCTGTGAAAAATGAATGCCCGCTTCACATGTGGCATGAGCTGTTTGGGCAGGAAGATGTGGTCGATCATCGTGAACACGTCGTAAGGATCGCGGGCACCGTTTTCGTTTCGGTCCCAGAACGAGGTATAGCGGTCTGCCTGCCGGGGAATCAGCTTTGCCACGTTGACCAGCTCATCGCCCTCTTGCTCGCGATCGAAGTCTTTGATGTCGCGCACCACGGTCGTCGCGGTGTCGCGTGATTCGTCGCGGTCGGGCACATCCGGGTCGTAGTCATTGATGTCGCCCCATACGATTGGCAGGTAATCACGCCCAATGATCTCTTGTTGGATGATGCGCTGCGCGATCTTCGCCTGGGCCGAGCGTTGCGCGTTCGCCGCGTCGTCGCTGGGGTTGGACTTGAGGTGCAGACCAAGAAAACCCAGCTTGTGGCCATTGATCGTGATGTAGTAGATCGAGTTCCTTGAGAGGCTTCCGTTTCGATTTGATGCGCGGCCACTACGGCCAATCACCTGGTAGGTCTGCCTCCAGGTGGGATCGTCGTCTTCCGACCACATCGTACGAATGAACTTGCCGTCGACTTCGTCGGGAGGGATTTTTGTGATCAGCGCGACGTCCATGCTGGTGAACGAATCGTTGCTCTCGACGTGATAGCCCTGATACTCGGTCAGGCCCTTCTCGTGCAGGATTTCGACAAGCAGGTCGACACTGTCCTTGGAGGTGACTTCGATGAGGTTCAAGACATCCGGATTAATCGCCTCAATCACGGCCGCCACGCGTTCGAACTGTGCCTCACGGGCTACGTCCCAGCGGTATTTGCGCAGGTTGCCCGCCCAACTTCCCGGAGCGGTCAGGATTTCCGCGTTAAAAGTGGCAATCCGCACCGGCAGCTCTGCCTTGGCGAATCCAGTGATTTGGCAGAAACAAAGCGTCAAGGCGAGACGCCTAAAGATCAGCAACATGTAACTCTCTCCCACAGCGGCAGTGTTCAAACTGTCGGAGAGTATCCTAGCGGATGACGGACGCGAACGCCACGGGCCGCTTACAGCTCTTTGCCAGCCATCGTGACGTGAGCCACGAAGATGTTTGGGTCCATACCCTGCTCGTAGAACTTCACGTGGCCGTCGGCTGAGGAGATGTAGATGCCGCCCGGGTGAAAGCCGTAAGGCTTGTTCACGTTGTTGCAATTGATCAGCTGTGCGCCGTTGCAGTAGTCATTGATCGTCATCCAAGTCGACCAACTGGCCCAGCGAAACTTACTGTTGACCGATCGAGCACTGGTGTCGACGTCGTACATGTCCTCGCCGCTAAATACCCTGATCGGGTCGTCGCCAGAGGCGTAGGCACCAAACAGGAACGGTTTCGCGGCCGACTCATAATACATCCAAGTGTTCGACAAACCGTCAATCACGTGCCCGGCTTTCACCCGCCGGCGATCGGTCTTGCTCGCATCGGTGGCATGCAGAAAGTCCAACTGCAGCAACCCCTGCCATTTGCGATGTTTCTCGTCGACGCCCTTTTTGTCGTCGAGGATCTTGTTTCGGATCAAATCGGTCAGACCTGTGCTGAACACATCCACGCGAGTGGCCGCAATGTAATCGGTGGCATGCCGATCCTCCTGCACGATCGGCGACGATGGGCAGATGAGAATGCCACCAAGATCCTGCTTGCAGGCATCTTCGTTCCCCGAAGGGATGTTGTTCCAATCATAGTCCTTGTTGATGGTTTGGAAGCGGTTTCCTTGTTCGAAGTGCGGGAGCAGAAAGGTGAGTCCATTGTGACGCGCGAGCTCGGGAATGTCGCGACTACTCTGACTCGGTCCCCCCGTGCGCTTCTGTGCTGCAGGCGCAAAGTGACCGTTGGTCGTCTCGTAATTCAAGGCTGCCAATGTCAAGTTCTTCAGATTGTTTGAGCACTGCGTACTGCGCGAGGCCTCGCGCGCAGATTGTACTGCAGGCAGCAATAGCGCCACGAGCACTCCGATGATCGCGATCACTACCAGAAGTTCGACAAGTGTGAATGCGGTCTTGTTGAATTTGTTCATTGGGTTACCTACCGCGGAAAAGATAGATCTGAGCTGCTATATCACTGATGATAACGGCTTGTCGCGTATCGTGAAATGAGCTTGTCTTTACGGCCTAGTAGCGAAAATGTTTAATCTTTTCACCCTTTTCGCCGATTTCGGCTAGGGATTCGATGCCGATATCCAGATGGGTTTCCGCCCATTGTTGGCTGACTTGGGCATCGCTGGCCTGTGTTTTGATGCCGGCCTGCGTCATGGGCAGGTCGGAGACCAGGAGCAGCGCTCCACGGGCGATTTCATTCTTGTGACCGACGGCGAAGATCGTGGCCGTTTCCATGTCGATCGCGATGGGCGTGTAGTCGCGCAGTCGCGACTTGAATTCATCGTCGTGCTCCCAGACGCGGCGATTAGTCGTGTAGATCACGCCCGTGCGGTAGTCGAAGCCGCGGTCCACGAGCTTTTCAGACACAAACTTATGCAGCTTGAACGACGGCAGCGCCGGCACCAACGGCGGTAGGTAATCGTCGGAAGTCCCTTCGCCGCGAATCGCACCGATCGGCAAAATAAAGTTGCCAATCTCGGTCGAACTCTTCAGTCCTCCGCATTTTCCCAGAAAAAGCACCGCTTCGGGATGATAGGCCGTCAGCAAATCCATGACCGTCGCGGCGTTAGGCGAGCCGATGCCAAAGTTGATGATCGTGAGTCCATCACCATTTGTCGCGGCCTGCATGGGGCGATCTTCGCCATAGAGATTCGACTTGAACTTTGCAGCGAACCGACGCGCATAGGTTTGAAAGTTCGTCAGGAGCACGTAGTTACCGAATTCCTCCACCGGCATGCCGGTGTATCGAGGTAACCAGTCCTGGGCAAGATCGAGCTTTGTGACCATCGGATTGAGAAGAGAGTTTGGGGACGACAGAATACGGAATCAGTACGAAGTCTTGTTGGGGTTCGCTTGCCACTCAGCAAACAGTTTTACACACTCCTCGGAGAGCGTATCACCGATCAGGTTCACCTCGCTGCCACCCTGCTTGAGGAGCTCCTCTGCAGGGAATTGCAACTCGTTAAAACCTGCCGTGTCCGCGTCGGCAATCGTTGCTCCATAGTAGACGGTGCCGACGCGCGCCCAGTGCAGCGCTGCCATGCACATCGGGCAGGGTTCGCAGGTCGTCGCGACGATCGCATCGGTTAGGAAGATGTTGTTCGTTTCCAGGCAGCCCGCGCGGATGGCATTCACCTCGGCATGCGCCGTAATGTCGGTCGTCAGCACAACCGTGTTGTGCGCCCGGGCAATCACTCGGTCGCCGAGGGCGATCGCACATCCAAACGGGCTTTGGCCCACCGCCAATCCCTCGCGACACGTGTCGATCGCCATCTGCATCAGATCATCAGGGTCAATCATAAGTGGGTAGCAATTCCGTGGGATGAAGGGGTCAAGAACGCTTGCTGGACGCTCAGCGAGGCCCGCTGGAGGGCGGGTCAGAGGCACTTCGGGCGGTCCAGCTGAGCTTCCTAAGGCAATTCTAGCCTACCAGAATCGGGGATTTTCGGGCTAGGCGAGATCATCGCCGTTCGCGCCCTCGCGGCCGAGTTGCTGCCCGCCATTTGCTACGAGTACCCGCCTAGCTCATAATCGTAGTTCTGGGGCAATGTGAAGCTAACTTCGCCAGGTTGCGGGAACAGTGATGGATGCAGGCCAGATTCTGCTGAAGCATGGGGTGCTAGACGCGGCCAGTTTGGCCAAAGCGTCCGAAGCACAGACCAATGGTGCGCGTCTCGACCACACGGCCGTCGACTTGGGGCTCGTGTCCGAGGCCGACGCGCTGCGCGCCTGGGGAGCCGAGGTCGGCATGGACCTGGTCGATTTGGAATCGGCCGAGGTCGATCTCTCGCTGCTGTCTGAATTTCCTCACAAATTGATCCACCGCCACGGCCTGTTTCCGGTCGAGCGGCGCAACGGATCGGTGGTGGTCGCGACGTCGGACCCGCTGAATCTCTATCCTCTCGACGAAGCGGGTGCGGCGCTGGGACTAACGATCGAGCCCGTACTCGCCCCCAGTGATGCGATTGCCAAGCGGGTCAAGCTGCACCTAGGCGTTGGTAGCGAAACAATCGAGGGGTTGCTCGCTCAGCGTGAAGAGGAGGAGATCGAATTACTCGAAGAGATCGTCACCGACGGATCCGAGATTTCCGAAGAAGCTCAAGAAGCTTCCGTCGTGCGCCTGGTCAACGAGATTCTGATCGAAGCAGTCGACCTTCGCGCGAGTGACGTGCACATCGAGTCGCAACCCTCCGGCGTGAAGATCCGGTACCGAATCGACGGCATGCTGCATCAGCAACCGACGCCCCAAGAAATCAATCGTTTCCAGGCCGCGATTATCAGCCGCCTGAAGATCATGGCGCGGCTCAACATCGCCGAAAAGCGTCTACCTCAAGACGGTCGTATCAAGCTGAAGGTGCACGGCCGCGAGGTCGACGTCCGCGTGTCGGTGATTCCGATGTTGCACGGCGAGGGCATCGTCATGCGTCTGCTCGACAAGGGCAGCATGGAGTTCTCGCTGGAAAAGCTCGGCATGAACCCCGACCTTCGCACCAGATTCGATGATCTGATTCGATTGCCGCACGGGATTGTGCTGGTCACGGGTCCGACCGGTTCGGGGAAGACGACTTCGCTCTACAGTGCGCTGCTCGATATCAAGAGCGAAGACACAAAGATCATCACCACCGAAGATCCGGTCGAGTACCAACTCGAAGGCATCAACCAGATTCAGGTGCACGGCAAGATCGGGCTGACCTTTGCGGCGTCGCTACGAGCAATCTTGCGTCATGATCCCGATGTGGTGCTGGTCGGCGAAATCCGCGATCACGAGACGGCCGAGAATGCCATTCAAGCCGCCCTCACCGGCCACTTGGTGTTCAGCACACTGCACACCAACGACGCCCCCAGTGCCTATACGCGTTTGGTCGACATGGGCATCGAGCCGTTTCTGGTCGCTAGTACGATCGAAGCGGTCATGGCACAGCGGTTGGTACGGCGGCTCTGTTCGAATTGCCGAGTCCCCTACGAACCCCGACAAGAAGACCTGCCCAAAGACTTTCCGTGGGAAGAATACCAGGCTGCTGGGATGCCAATTTATCACCACGGTAGCTGCCGCAGTTGTCGTAATTTGGGCTTTGCAGGCAGGCAGGGCATCTTCGAACTCTGCCCGACAACCGACTCCGTCCGCCAATTAGCCCACGACCGGGCCAGCAGTTGGGAAATCCGCCAGGCAGCACTTTCTGACGGAATGCGAACCCTACGGCAAGATGCGTGGTTAAAAGTAATAGACGGCACCACGACCGTGGAGGAAGTGCTGCGCGTCACCAAAAGCGACCGCATTTGAGGTTTTCCGCGAGATTTCGCCGTGTGAAGCGACAATCACTACGGTTAGTGCCACTTACAAGTTCCCTCCGCCAAGCGTATTTTCGCTCTCCGCAACCTGATGGCTGACTTCGCTTATACCGCACGAAACGCTGGAGGCCAGAAGGTCGAGGGGGTGCTCTCTGCCGGTACCCAGCGCGAAGCGGTCACGATGCTGACCGGCAAGCAGCTGTTTCCGATCGAGGTGAAGGCGGCCAGTAAGCAGGCAGAACGAGCCGGTTCGCAACGTGTGCGTCCTCAGGCGATGTCGCAGTTCTACATGCAGTTGGCCGCACTACTCAGATCTGGCGTGCCGCTGCTGCGTTCGCTTGATGTGCTCGGTCAGCAAACGACTAACCCCGCGCTGGCGCATGTGATCGACGACCTGCACAATCGTGTGACCGATGGGCAGTCGCTCGCCGAAGCCATGGCGCGGCATCCGAAGGCCTTCAGCGAACTCGCCACAAGCATCGTCCGTGCTGGCGGCGAAGGTGGATTTCTGGAGGAGGCACTGGAACGCGTCGCCAAGTTCACCGACCAGCAGGCGGAGCTTAAGAGCCGTGTCGCTGGGGCACTGGCGTACCCGATATTCTTGGCCGTGTTCAGCGTGGGCATTGTTTGCGTGTTGGTGATCTTCTTTGTTCCCAAGTTCGAAGCACTGTTTAGCCGTCTTCGTGATCGTGGCGAATTGCCGCTGCTCACCGACTGGCTGCTATGGCTGAGCAACTCGATCAACGATTATGGCCTGTTGATCGCGCTAGCGGTCGTGTTGCTCGTATTGCTGTTGAAGGCGCGTCTGGCAACCGATGCAGGCCGATGGTTTCTTGATCGCTGGCGGCTGAAGATTCCTCAAGCGGGAACGATCTATCGCAACTTGGCCGTGTCGCGCTTCTGCCGCGTACTGGGTACGTTGCTGAACGGCGGCGTGCCAATCGTGAAAGCATTGCGGATCAGTTCCGACTCGGCGGGCAACCGCGTGCTCTCCAAGGCGATCAACGACGCGTCGGAGAACATCACGTCGGGCGAATCGCTATCGAGCCCGCTGAAGGCGAGCGGTCATTTCCCGCCCGACGTGGTGGAAATGATCGGCGTGGCCGAGCAATCCAACACCCTTGAAACGGTGCTCACCAACATCGCGGATTCGTTGGAGAAGCAGACGTGGCGGAAGCTCGATCTGCTCGTTCGCCTGTTGGAACCGGTGATGTTATTGGTCATGGCTTCCGCAGTTCTGGTGATCGTTGTTGCCTTGTTGCTGCCGATGCTGAAGTCTGCCATGGCCCTATAAAACAGGAGTTCTAGGTAAAACAAAGCGCATTTGAACTACTAAACCGTGTCACGGTATAATTGATTTCCCCACCGAGGCCCGAAATTCCTCCCCACCAACCGCCTCCCTCCCCCCAATCCATCCGAGGAAAGGAAACTCCCCACAATGAATCAGGCAAGAATTAAATCTCCGTCTACCAGCGCGTCCGCCAACCGCCGCGCTCGAGCGGGCAAGCGTAAGGCTCCAGCGGCGTTCACTTTGATCGAAGTGCTGCTGGTGCTCGTCATCCTGGTGATTTTGGGATCGCTGGCCACGAATGTGTTTATTGGCACCCAAGACAAAGCGAACATCAATGCTGCGAAAGCACAGATCGGTCTGATTTCCGAACCGATGAATCGATATCGCATGGACATGAACAAGTATCCCAGCAAGCTGGACGACTTGTGGGAAGAACCGTCCGACTCGTCGCTGGCCGACCGGTATGCCGGCCCCTACGTTGAGAAGCTCAAGCAAGATCCCTGGGGCAATGAGTATCAGTATTTGGCCGAGGGCAAGAAGAACTCCGGCAAGTTTGATTTCTGGTCCAGTGGCCCCGATGGTCAGAGCGGCACCGACGATGATATCGGCAATTGGGAAAACTAGATGTGGGCGGCAACCAAGCAGCATCAACTTCGTGTAGATCGTTGGCCTAGGCGGGAACCGAGGGTTCGCCGGCGCGGCATGACGCTCGTCGAATTGCTGCTGGTGCTCGTATTGCTGGTGCTCGTGGGCAGCCTCTCAGCTCCACTATTTGAAGGCAGTTTCGCCACCGTCCGACTCCGACGCGGAACCGACCAGGTGCTCGCCGCCTGGTCCGAGGCGCGCACTCGCTCGATCGAAGCAGGTCTGATCTACCAGTTTCGCTTTCAGCCAGAGGGCAACAAATTCCGTGTCGAGCGCTGGACCGGCGGGTTGGACGAAGACCCGCTGCTCGGCGAATCCACGGCCTTAGAAACGGAGGACGCCGAAGCCGTCGCGGAGGCGACGGGCGTGTCGACCGAAGAGGCTGAACTTGCGAGTTGGACACTCGAAGCGACTTTGCCTGAGCAAATCTCGTTCAGCTCAGCGGAGGCTGTTTCCAAAGATGAAACCGGGCAACGCCAAGTGATGCGGCTGGACCAGGCCACCTCCACTGAGTGGTCAGAGCCGATCTTGTTCTATCCCGATGGTCGGGCAGCGGCGGCCAGCGTGCTGCTGAAGAACAACAAAGAGGTGTTCTGCCGCGCCACGCTGCGGTCGTTGACCGGCGTTGGCCGGGCGAGCGGGATTTTAGGCCGCGACGATGTCAGCTCGTTGGGATCTCAGTAGTCTTCTCCATGTACCATCCACGTCCAAAACGCGAACATCGATCCGCCTTTACCCTGCTAGAGGTAATTCTTGCGCTGGCGATCCTGGCGGGGGCGGTTGCGGTACTTGGTGAGGTGATGAGCATCGCTGGTCGCAGCGGTGCGGACGCGCAGGCGGAGTCGAAAGCCCAAATGCTAGCCAGTTCGGTGATGGACGAAATGCTCGCGGGGCTGGTTCCGATGACGCAGCAATCTCGAGCTCCGCTCGACTCTGACTCGGCGATTCCGTGGGTCTACTCGGTCACGCTCACCGACACGGCCTTTGTTGGGCTGTCAGCTGTGGAGGTGGTCGTCGAGCAGGACCTTGAGAAGCAGTTCCGCCCGGTCAAGTACCGGCTCGTCCGTTGGGTTTCTGAAGATTCACTGATCGACGATAGCGAGGAAGAGTCCACCGAGTCGGACGGGGAGGACTCCGGTGCGTAATCGCGGTTTCACCTTGCTGGAGATTGTCCTTGCGATCGGCCTGTCCGGTGCAGTCATCGCCCTGCTGACCACAGCTATCGACCTATATCTCGTGCGCGTCGACAGCAGTCGCGCTCAGGTAGAAACCGCCCAGCTTGCGCGTACGTTGCTCAATCTGATTGCCGACGACATTCGTGCGGCGCGCTACGCGGCCGCGGATTCGGATAGCGGCGGAAGCAGCGAATCAGACAGCACCACCGAGTCCACCTCCACAGTCCGCGGAGTCTTCGGCACGGCGACCGACTTGCGCGTCGATCGCTCCGCCGTGCTGCAATGGGAGCAGCTCGCCCGCCAGAGTGACGTGGAAACCGCGGATGCGCAGGTACCACTTGGCGCGCGGCCAGAGGACATGCCGCAGACAGTTAGGTATCTGCTGGGCGATGGTCGCGAACTACTCACGGCGGACTTGGCAGGGCAAGGCGTTAGCGACCAGCCGATCGCCGACGGTTATGCCGGCCTCTACCGTCAGCAGCTCCCTACGGCAGCCTGGATTGAGCAGAACAGCACGATGGATTCCGCGAGCACAACGACCGTGGCCGCAGAGACCGAGTTGATTGCCCCAGAAGTCGTCGCGATCGAGTTCTTCTACTTCGATGGCGTGGACTTGCTGACCGAATGGGATTCAGAGCTGGGAGAAGGCCTGCCTAAAGCCATCGAAATCCGTCTGACGTTGCTGAAGGAGCCATGGGCACAGGACGACAACGTTGCGATTAGCAGTCTGAACGATCTACGCAGCCGCAAGGAAAACCTGGTCGAATTCCGCCGCTTCGTGTTGCTCACCCGCACAGAATTACCCGACGATGCCGGCAGCTCGCAGGCAGGGGACGCGGAGGAAGGAACCGGTGGCCGATGACGAACGTCAGCCGACCATATCGACGTTGCGGACGCCGGCGCGCGAGCGTGCTGTTGTTGGTGCTGATGGCCATCATCATCATGACGCTGACGACCTCATCGTACCTGCTGCTGATGCGTAATGAGCACATGGCAGCGCGCTACGGTGGCAATCACCTGCAAGCCGATCTGCTGGCCCAGTCGGGTGTCGATTATCTGAGCGTTTTCCTGGCCCAAACGCAGACCGACATCCAACTGCAGGGCGGTCTGATCAGCAACCCACAGACCTTTCAGGACGTCCTGGTCGTCGATGACGGGTTGGCCACGTATCGAGGTCGGTTCACGGTGATCGCCCCCGATCAAGTGCAAGGAAATTACCAAAACGTACGTTGCGGACTCGAAAACGAATCAGCCAAGCTCAACCTCAACACGCTGGTCTCCAGCGAGGGCTCAGGTGGCTCTGGTGGGCAGGGCGGTGGGCAAGGTGCCGGTGCAGGGGGAGGCGGAGCAGGAGGTGGAGGGCCAGCCGGCGGAGGACAAAGCGGTGGGGGAGGCCCCGGTGGTGGGCCGACTGGTGGTTCCGGCGGCGGACAAAGCGGTAGCCAGTCGGCGGTGAACGTGATGCCACCACGTGACCGACTGATGTTGATCCCTGGTATGACCGACGAAATCGCCGACGCGATTCTCGACTGGCTCGACGAAGACGACGACACGCGTACCTTCGGTGCCGAGGCGGACTACTACCAAAGCTTGGCAACTCCTTACGCGCCCGCAAATGGTCCGATGGCGAATCTCGATGAGTTGCTGATGGTCCGCGGCGTGACCCCCCAGCTGTTGTATGGTCTCGATACAAATCGCAACTATCTGGTCGACCCCGACGAACAAGCATACGCCGCAATTGCCGCAACGGATAACACCGTCGGCCAACTCAATCGCGGCTGGTCGGCGTTCCTGACGGTGCACAGCGCGGAATCGAATCTCGATGCCGACGGAGAAGCGAAGATCGACCTAAACGGCTCCGACCTGGAAACGTTGCACGGCGAATTGTCCACCGCCTTAGGACCCGCCCAGGCGAATTTCATCGTGGCGTTTCGCCAATTTGGCGCCGCTGATGAAAGCGCCACCGGCGATGCAGCCGATGCCGAGAGTATCGAGATCGACTTTGAAAAAGAATCACAGAGCGAAATTAGCTCTCTGCTCGACCTGGTTGCGGCGCGAGTTAGTGTCGAAGGGGCACAAGGCCAACCCGCGCAGCTGATTGAATCGCCTTGGACGGATGATCCCGGGACATATCAGGTGGCCCTGGCCGACCTGATGGATGCGGCGACGACTGACAGCGCGGGCCGCACGACCGGCCGGATCAACGTCAACCAGGCCTCTTTGCCGGTGCTCATGACGGTCCCAGGGATGACCGACGTAATTGCCAACCAAATCGTCGCGCGCCGCACTCCAGAGATCGATCGTGTCGCGGGCGACCAACGTCATCCGACCTGGCTCGTTGCCGACGGCGTAATGGACCTCGCGGAGCTGAAGCCCATGTTCCCGCTGATCACCACAGGCGGTGACGTCTACAGCTGTCAAGTCATCGGGTATTTCGACGCGGGAACCGCCCGGGCGCGTGCTCACGTCATTCTCGACCGCACCGGCGAGACCACCAAACTGGTTGCCTGGCAGGACCTCAGCAAGCTGGGGCCCGGCTTCGCCCGCGGCACCCTGAGCACTGTGGTGCAGGAGCCTGAGTAAATTCGCTATATGAGGTCGTGCATCGTAGAATAGATGCTGAGCTGTCGATCGATTCCCTGAGAACCACCAAGCATGTCCACTGTCGTCGCAATCCACTGGAATTCCGATTCGCTGCAATATGTCGTAGCGAGGGGCGGTCGCGTCGAGACGTATTCGACGGTCGCGATGCCGGAGGGTTCCGGGCCTGTCGCGATCGGCAAGAAATTGGCCGAAGAACTTAGCCACCAGGTGTCGGGACGCGTCAAGACGATCGTAGCCTTAGCGCGAAACTCGCTAGAGTGGCAACATCTCGCGCTCCCACCCTGTCCGACGGACGAGCTACCCGATTTGGTCAGATTGCAATCGGATCGCGAACTGAGTGCCACTGGTGAAGACGACGTCGGTTTCGATTACCTACCCTTGTCGGGCGACGAACACAATGCTTATCAAGTGCTGACGGTCGCGATTGCGACGGCACAAATCGAGAGGATTCGCCAGGTTTGCCGGGAAGCAAACCTAACCGTCGATCGGATTGTTCCGCTTGCCGCCGGCTGGCCTGCACTCGCTTCACAGGCGGGGCTCATCCATAGAACTGAATCGCAAGTCTTCGTAGCACCGCTCGCCAGCGAAGCAACGTTATGGGCGACCCGGGCTCACAACGCGGTGCTGTTTCGGCAGTTTCAGTACCCGAGCACCGATGAGCACGGAACACAAGCTGGTGCGATTGGCAACGAACTGCGGCGGTCTTTGTTGTCGCTCTCACAGAATGACGGCTTTGCCAACCCGCAAGTTACGATCATCGGCAGCCAGGCGTCCCCAGCAGGCGAACTGGCTCAGCTGTTGGACGCACAAGTGGAGCCGGCTGTGCAGGCGGTCAACATCGACGAGCAGATCAAGAGTCTGGCAGGCATGGCGAACGCGCCGCCGCCGTTGTTCGCCTTGGCAGGGCTGGCATTTGACGAGGCAGCGGGCCACTCGCCGCCCGTGGACTTACTCAACCCACGCCGCCGTCCCAAGGCCGCCATCAACTACCGCACCTACGCCTTGGCGGGTATCGCGGCGGCCTTGCTGCTGCTTACGCTGGGTTGGGGAGGCTATCGCAATCTCAACGCTCCTCTGGAGATGGCAGCTGAGGACCGTGCAGCGCTGGACCTATTGGAGGAATCTAGCGAAGAACTGGCGGAGTACGAGCGCAAGGCGACCGCAGTCCGCAAATGGCTCGAAGAATCACCGAACTTGCTCGCCCATCTGCAGCACTTGAGCCGGTCGGTACGCCCGTCGGAGCTGGATGCGGACGACTTTTCATTCGAGCGTGACTTGGTGGTGGAGAAGTTCAACTTGGATAAGCGGCGGTTAGTCATCGACGCGGTCGCGCGAAACAGTCGCGCGGTTCAGCCGCTGGAAATGCGGCTGCGCCGGGCAAACTATTCTCCCGAGCGCGGCAAGAGCGGGCCGAGCAAGAAGGACGACTATCCGTGGAAGTTCCAATCGATCATCGAGATCGACGCCGAGAGCGACCAGGCAGCAAGCGAACTAGCGGCAACCGAACCAGCAGCAAGTGACGCCGGCGAACCACCTGCCGAAGCAACGCAAGCGACCGAGGAAACTACCCCCAGCGAGGAGACACCGTCGTGAGCGATCGTGAGAAAAAACTCGCTCTGCTTGTCGGCGCGGCCGTACTCCTATGGGGGGCGAACGTCGGCTGGGGCGAGTATCAGACGGCTCTGCAGCGCAACGAAAACGAGCAAATCTCAGCTGCTCAAGAGCTCAGCGATGCCAAGACGGCTGCCCTGCGCGGCAGGCGGGCACAGAGCAAGCTGCGCAAGTGGAGCAAACAGTCGCTGCCGACCGACCACGACTTCGCCACATCGTTGTACCAGGACTGGCTGCGCGGGCAGCTGACCAAAGCGGGGCTGAGCGTCAAGTCGCTCACGGTCACGACGCCTCAGTCGCGGTCAGACAGCTATCAGGAGTTTGCGTTCACCGTTTCCGCCACTGGCAAGCTAGCACAGCTAACCGATTTTCTCTACGAATTCTACCAGTCGAAACACCTGCATCGCATCTCGCAAACCACCCTCACCCCAACGGACGACGGTGACTCACTGACCATCACACTGACCGTCGATGCGCTCGCGCTGCCTGGCGCTGACCGGGAGGAGCAGCTAGCGGAAGGCACCGTCGAGACGCTAAAGCAGCCTCTCGCCGAATACAAGGAAGCCATTGGCGAGCGTAACGTCTTCGCGAAGTACCAACGCGAACGTTCTGCAGCCGCTGCACCCCCGCGCCCCCCCGGAGACGACGAAGCCACCAAGGCGACATTCTCCGGAATTCACTATGGTGAGGATGGCTGGCTGATGCTCGTGCGGATGAAGGAATCGGGCAAGCTCTATTATTTCCGCGAAGGCGATGAAATCAGCATCGGTCGTTTTCGCGGCACCGTCGAGGAACTCGACGGCGATCGCCGTCGCGCGGTCGTTTCCACCGGCCGCCGACGTGTGCAACTATTCTTTGGCAGAACGCTGGCAGAGGCCATCCCGGTGCGGGGTCGACGGGGCTAGCACGCAATTAGTCCATTCGTTGCCGCTCCCGCACTGAAGTGATCGCACCAACTCGCCGTGCTAGCACTTTCTCTGTTCGTGTGCTTCATTCATCCGCCGAGAGGGGGATTTATTTACGTGTACGCGAAACTTTGCCGATTATATCGATTGTACGAACCGCCCTCGCGTGGCATCTCTAACGATCCAACCACTAACGGTGTGCCAAGATGTCGCCATTCCATTCCAAATCGAATTCCAGACGAGACCGTCTACGGCCGGCGTGTTTCTTGGCGATGTTGCTCGCCGTGGGGCCAGCGCTTTGCAGCGTAGCTGCCGCCCAATCGGGGGATGTCCAAACAAGAGCGTACCCACTCACGCACCTGCAGGTGGAACCGACGAAGCAGCGGATCGTGGCTGCTCTTGGCAGCTCAGCCGATCAGGCGCAGATCAGCACCGATGCGGCAAACAAGCGGCTTGTTGTTGTCGCGCCTGCGAATGTGCACAAGTTCGTATCTCAACTGCTGGCAGAGTTAGATGCCCCGACTCAACCAAATCAGGTTGACGCACAAGCAGAGAACGCGGCGGCCCAGGCGCAAGGAAAAGTCAACGTGCCACTGCGTAGTCTGACCGCAGACGCGCTGCACGCGCGACTGCAAACCGTGTTGCAGCGGCAAATTCCGACGAACCAAGACCCGTCCGGCACGTGGCTAGGCTTCAACATCGACCAGGTCGAAGGAGACCCGGTAACGATTTGGGTCAGTACCAACGAGCGGATGGCCCAACTTACCGGGCCTCAACAGCTGGTCGAATCGTGGCAGAGAGTCATCACCGGCCTGGATTCGCCCAACGAGGGTCCGAATGTTACTGAATTCGTCGCGACCAAACCTGGATCCGAGGCTCGAATCCGGAAGGCAGTACGATCGATCCAGGCCAAATACCTATTAGCTCAGACGACCTCCCCTGGCCGCAACGCCGATGCAGATTCCGAGCAAGCGACTGCCACCATCGATGCCGGTGACGCCGACTCGGTCGACGTTGGGCTCTTAGGGCCGGTGCAAATTGAAACGATCGAAGGCACGGACCTGATCATACTCCGCGGTAATTCCCGCGACGTACAACGCGTGTTGGATGTGATCGAAGAAATTGAAGAAATGTCAGCCGCTGGCGAGCCCGATATTGAAATCGTCGAGCTGGAATACGTCGAGTCTGACGCGTTGGCGGCTCTGCTGACGCAGATCTTTACGCAGTCGCTCAATAGCGAACAGTACGGCTATGGCAACGTCGGGGTCTATCCGCTGTCGCGGCCCAACTCAGTCTTGCTGATTGCCCTGCCGACCACCATGGAACGTGCGATCGAAACGCTCCAGAAATTGGACCGACCGGGCAAGGAAGCTACCGAGTTTGAGACCTTTCCGCTTGAATTCGCCAAAGCAGAAGAGGCGCGGGCAATCGTCGAAAACCTCTTCAGCGTGCCACAGACGGAAGAAGAAGGCGCGAACACACTGGCGCCGCAGGCGCAGGTGATTGCCGACACGCGTACGAACTCACTGATCGTGCGAGCTAGTCCTCGCGATCTCGGCGAGATTCGCGAGTTGGTCAAACAGATCGATCAGATTGGCAGCCAGTCGGTCAACGAGCTGCGTATTTTCCAACTACGAAATACCGTTGCCGAAGATCTGGAGGACGTATTGTGGGAGGCCTTCACCGGCAACCTCGACGACGACGAGAGCCAGCTATCGCGGTTGCTGCGTTTGGTCACGATCGATGAGCAAGGCCGTAAGCAACTCGAATCTGGCGTTTTGGCTGGTGCCAGGGTGGTTGCCTTTGATGGTGCCAACGCGTTGGTTGTGACCGCCCCTGCAGAAAGCATGTCCCTGCTCGAACAGTTCATTCGTCAACTCGATCAAGCCCCCGATGCGGCGGTCGAACTGAAGATCTTCCCGCTGGAAAATGGCGACGCCGTTTCGTTAGTTGATACGCTCAGCGACCTGTTTAGCACCGGCGAAGACGCTGGCGATGACGCGGGTTCTGAAATCACGCGTTTGCGAGTGCAGGTTGACGAGCGAACCAACAGCATTCTGGCGGCTGGCACCTTGGAAGACTTGGTCACGGTCGAAGCAATTCTCCGTACTTTGGATACAACCGAGGGTCGCGATCGCGAAAACCGCGTCTATCGTCTGCGGCACAAGAGCGCCGAGGATCTTGCTCTCGCCCTAAATGATCTTTTGGAAGCCGAACGCGAAGTGCAGAGCACCGCGCCGGGCACGGTCGGTGCGTTTGAGCAGATCGATCGCGAGGTCTTGGTGGTCCCCGAAATTTCCGGCAATAGTCTGCTGGTTAGCGCGACCCCACGCTACTTCGAGAAAATGGATCGCCTGATCAGCGAGCTCGACGTCCGCGACGATATGGTCATGATCCAAGTACTAATCGCCGAGATCGAACTTGGCGATACCGATGAGTTCGGCGTGGAGTTGGGATTGCAGGATTCCGTGCTGTTTGACCGCAGTTTGCTGGAGAATATCGATCGCTCAACCAACATCACGACCGTAAACCAAGGTGGAAACAGTACGGTATTCGAAGATCAAGTTATCGATACAGCAACCTTGACCCCAGGATTCAATTTTGGCAATCCTGCTCAGGGATTGCCAAATGCAGGTAGCACAACTTCAATTGCTACCGCGGCGGATGTTGCCGGCCAAGCGCTCTCAAGTTTTGGCGTTAATCGCGTGAGCTCTGATGCTGGCTTTGGTGGTCTAGTACTGTCGGCCAGTAGTCAGAGCGTGAGCATGCTGCTGCGGGCACTGCAAGAATCCCGCCGACTCGAAGTGCTCAGTCGTCCGCAGATCATGGCGATGAACAATCAAGTAGGAAGCGCGTTTGTTGGTCAGATTGTTCCCTTCATCACCGAAAGCATACCAAACGCGGTTACTGGCCTGCCGACCAATAGTGTTGAACCGGTCGAAGTTGGATTGGGTTTGTTGGTGACGCCGCGAATTAGTCCGGATGGATTGGTCGTCCTCGATATCACCGCCGAAAACCGACGCTTGCGTCCGCTGAACGAAGGCGTGCCGGTGGCGATCTCCCCCAACGGCGATCCGATTCTCCAGCCGATCCAAGATGCGATCATTGCACGTACCGTGGTCAGCGCGATGAGTGGGCAGACCGTGGTGCTCAGCGGTCTGATCACTAAAGAAGACAATGAACTGCATCGTCGTGTGCCGATCCTGGCAGACATTCCGCTGTTGGGCGACCTGTTCCGCTTCGACAGTGTGTCGACCACGCGGCGTGAACTGCTGATCGTCATGACGCCGCACGTCGTGGCAAGTCGCTTCGAATCTGAGATGATCAAACAAGTCGAGTCGGCACGCATGAACTGGTGCTTGTCGGACGTGGTGAATCTGCATGGCCCAGCAGGTCTACGCAGCCAGGCCGACCGTGTGGGAGCCGCCGAGTCGGAAACTATCTACCCCGAACAACTGCCGCCAGGCGCGATCGTGGCGCCGGAACCTGTACCGCAACAGGTACAGGGGCCGCAGCCGTCGCCCATGCTCAACGCACCCTGAAAACACAATCTATCCATGCGACAACCTATTCAGAAAACCGTTGCGTCCTTAAGTCTGGCGCTGCTGTGCCTCGCCACGGGCTGTATGTCTGGCGGCGGAGACGGCTGGCGATTCGCCAAATCATTGGACGTCCGCCGCGCATTTAGTCAGAAGCCCGAGGAACCGCAGCCTCCGCAGATTCCACGTCGGCTAGTGAGCACCTGGGAAGACACAGTGCTGACGCGAATGGG
>JANQQA010000230.1 GCA_028285205.1 Bythopirellula sp.
ACCCACCCGGATTCGCCTTGGAGAGTTTTGATCCGGTCGGGGTGTGGCGCGAGCGATACGGAATCGGCGGCAGAGGTGTTGCGATTGACCCATCGGGAACAACTGCCGACGGAGACACGTTCGATGGACTTCTATCATGGCAGCAGCTCTATGTGAATCGACCAGAGCTCATTGCCCGAGGGTTTGCCGAGCAATTCTTGACCTACGCCACGGGCGCGCCAATTCGCCACAGCGACGAACACACTGTCGATCGTATCGTTTCCGATTCCGCAGCATCTGGATACGGGGTACGTACGCTGATTCGCGCCTCGCTAACTAGCGATCTGTTCCTCAAAAAGTGACCGACATTCTTTATCTAACCATCGAGAACGAATAATGCCTAAAGATTCATTGAATGTCCGAAACATGTTGCCGCGTCGTCTTCCCTCGCATCCGAGTGTTTTGTCTCGGCGCACGGCATTACGAGGCGCGGGTGTTTCAATGTGCTTGCCGCTGCTCGACGCCATGAAACCGGCATTTGCCTCCGGTCCCAGCAGCCCTTCGACTTCCACTGGAAAGGAAGCAAAGCGATTTGTTGGCGTTAGTCTTGCGCTCGGACTACATAACCCCAACCTGGTTCCAGAAGCTGCCGGAAGGAACTACCAGCCATCTCGATACCTGGCAGACTTGGACGATCTACGAAACGACCTGACGGTCATTTCTGGCACGTCGCATCCGGGCGTTTCTGGTGGACACTCCGCCGAGGGCAGTATCTTTTCGGCTTGCCCCAACGCACGCGGATCGGCATCGAGAAACACGATTTCGCTGGATCAGTTGATGGCCAAGCACCTGGGGGACGAAACGCGATTCCCGTCATTGGTCCTCAACACGAAGACTCAGACCAGCCCCTCGTACACTCAGAACGGCTCGATGATCCCGGCTGAGAATAGTGCGATGCGCTTATTCACCACGCTGTTTGTTGATGACAAGCCGGCGGAACGTCAGCGACAGGCCGAGCTCATTCGGCGCGGTCGCAGCATCATGGATGTGGTCGGAGAAGAGGCGAAACGACTGCAACAACGGGTGGGAGCCGGCGATCGCGACAAGCTCGATGACTGGTTCACCAGCGTTCGCGAACTCGAACAGCGGATGGTTGCTAACGAGGCTTGGACGCACCGCCCAAAGCCTCAAGTTGACACTCCACCGCCACAGTCCGTTCCCCGGGACACCGTAGGCATTGCAGGCACTTTCCTCGACATCATACGCCTGGCAATGCTGACCGATTCGACGCGATTTATCACGTTGCATGTTCCAGGAGACTATCACGGCCTTAGCCACCACGGAATGGATGCCGACACCATTCGACAACTCACTTCGGTTGAGCATGGGATGATCAACGAGTGGGCCCGTTTCCTGCGGGCGTTGAAATCCGACGGTTTACTCGATGAGACAATGGTACTGATGACTTCGAATCTCGGAAACGCGTCGAGCCACGACACCAAGAACATGCCGGTTCTGTTTGCGGGAGGCGGATTCCGACACGGGCAACACTTGGCGTTCGACCAGCAAAATAACTATCCATTGCCAAATCTATTCGTGAGCGCGCTGCAACGACTAGGACTCGAGCAAGACTCGTTTGCTACCAGCACCGGAACAATGACCGGTCTCGAGGTGTCCTGAGACTCATGGAGGCACTGAAGATAGGAGCAACGGTAGCCGTTTCAACGTGTTGCCAGCCCATCAAGAAACACTTCCGAGGAACCGGTCAATGAAACAAAGCACTCTTTTATTCTCTATTTCGATCACTTGCTTATTGGCTGGCAGCCATGCAGTGGCAGGCGATGACGCCAAGGGGGAGTCGCTCAAGGCAACGATGCTCGATAAAGGTGAGAACATCTTCGAAAAACACTTTGATGCTCAGGAGGAAGTCGATGAGGCGATGGACCTACGAAAACACACCAAGGGCACGGTGAAGAATGGGGTAATGATCGCCATTCCTCCTTCTGTCCATGGAGAGGCGCCCAAAGACGCGCGGTACGGCAAAGAAGAGTTTGTTCGTTCCCATTTCAGACTCGGCGAGCAGGATTACATATTCGCCTTTAGAGTGAAGTTCTTAGAGCTGGATAGAGAGGTGGGAGAACAAATCTGCTTTATCGACCTTGGGCATCGCTGGATCCGCTTAGAAATGACGCCCGACGGATCGCAGCTCGTATTTCAAAACTACATCTTGGGCAAGCGAGGACATAAGCAAGTGATGGTGGAAAACAAAACGCTAAAACTGCGATACGGACAGTGGTACGAGGGAACTATTGAGATTTCTGGAGATGAAACATTGTTCAACATCAATGGTGCGATGTTTCATGTCAAAGATGACCTGGTCGCAAAGAAAAGAGATACCGTCCTGGCCCAGAGATTTTGTATCGACCTCAGAGGTGTTGGCTACCACTTGGACTACGCTGCAGCCTGGAAGCCAAATGGCTTTCAAGAAGCTTGGGGAGACAAACGAGCTGAATTGAAAGGAGCACGGTACTCGAGACACTAATTTTCAAGATTGCTTCTACCAGAAACATGGCGCTTCATGACAGCCAGATCGGTAGCACGTACGGAGCCGCGCGAGCGGTGGGAGATCTCGAACGATTTGGCAAATCTGCCGACGTGCGAAATGACTATCGACGATAGGTGCCCGCAAGGTAAGAGAAAGTGATATGACACTGTTTGGAAACTCATGTCGATGCCTGCTTCTAACCTGCGTGCTTGCATGTCCGTCGACGCTCTCGTTCAACCAGCTGGCTGTTGCGCAAGTTGTTCCTGTGCCGGCGACGGTCAGGGCGGTAAAGGCCGAGGGAACGAAACCTCGAAATGTAGTTTTCATTCTGTCCGACGATCACCGCTACGATGCGATGAGTTTCATGGGGCATCCGCTGGCGAAGACCCCGCACATGGACGCGATGGCGAAAAATGGAGCGCATCTCAAGAATGCATTCGTG
>JANQQA010000241.1 GCA_028285205.1 Bythopirellula sp.
CTCTACGACGGCGCGGTGGGCACGGGCGGCATGCTAACGGTGGCGGAGGAGACGCTCCAAGAGATTGCCGGCCAGCACGGCAAGCAGGTTGCGACTCATTTATTTGGCCAGGAAATCAACGCTGAAACCTACGCCATCTGCAAAGCCGACCTCTTACTCAAGGGCGAGGGCGACGCCGCGGATAACATTGTGGGCGGGCCGGAGCATTCCACCTTGGCCAATGACGCGTTCCCTGCTCGCGAGTTCGATTTCATGCTCAGCAATCCGCCATACGGAAAAAGCTGGAAGAGTGACCTGGAGCGTATGGGCGGCAAGAAGAGTATGCGGGACCCTCGATTCGTTATTGAGCACGCAGGCGACCCTGAATACTCCCTCGTCACACGGACTAGCGACGGCCAGATGCTTTTTCTCGCGAACAAACTCGCCAAGATGAAGCACAAGACTAAGCTGGGCAGCCGTATCGCTGAGGTGCACAACGGAAGCTCGCTCTTCACGGGTGACGCCGGCCAAGGTGAGAGCAACATCCGCCGCTGGATCATCGAAAGTGATTGGCTCTCCGCTATCGTGGCGCTGCCTCTCAATCTGTTCTACAACACCGGCATTGCTACCTACATTTGGGTGCTCACCAACCGCAAGCCTGAACACCGGAAAGGCAAAGCACAGCTAATCGATGCCACGCAGTGGTTCAAACCCCTCAGAAAGAACCTGGGCAAAAAGAACTGCGAGCTTTCTGATGAAGACATCAACCGGATCTGCCAGACGTTTCTCGATTTTGACGAAACCGAACACAGTAAGATTTTCGACAACGCAGCCTTCGGTTACTCGAAAGTCATCGTCGAGCGACCGCTGCGATTAGAGGGCATAGATACTAACCGCGCCTACAGGGCCAAGGAGATCAAGGCACTAAAAGAATCCGGCACACGCAGCAAAGAGGCTCCGCCGGTCATCAAGCGAATCCACAAGAAAGGCACCGAGCCGAGTCCCCTACAGGGGCTGTTCCCGGCCACCATCGACGGCAAGTCAGTCGTGGTCGAGTACGAGCCTGATACTGACCTGCGCGATACTGAGCAGATTCCGCTACTCGAAGATGGAGGGATCGAAGCGTTTCTGAATCGGGAGGTGCTGCCCTACGCGTCGGATGCCTGGTATGTGCCCGATAAGGTCAAAGTGGGGTATGAGGTCAGCTTTACCCGCTATTTTTACAAACCAAAACCCATGCGAAAGCTGGAGGAAATCCGGGCTGACATTCTGGCCTTAGAAAAGGAAACAGAGGGACTATTGGACGAAGTTTTGGGCGGAGTCGAGAGCTTGTAATGAGCACACCGCGACCTTTCAATATTCGGATCTTTGTCGCTGAGGGCGTTCCCGACGGTTTGCGGTGGATTGAGAAATCTAACTGGGTTGGGCTGGGTATTATCTGCCCACGCAGCCGTTACTCTGTTGTGAAGAAACGCGATGAGTTTTCGGGAAGCGGGGTGTATCTGCTAATCGGACGCGAAAGCCACGACGACCGCCCGACGCTTTATGTTGGCGAGGGCGAAACGGTGCGCGATCGTCTTGATCAGCATCATGCGCAAAAGGATTTTTGGCAGCAGGTGGTGATCTTTACGACTAAAGGTGATCCGCTGAACAAAGCGGAGGTCAAGCATCTGGAGTCGCGGTTGGTAGAGCTGGCCAGAGTCAACAAGCGCTGTCATCTGGATAACGCCAACAATCCGCAACGACCAGCTCTGTCTGAGGCGGACAAAGCGCAGGTGGAAGGCTATCTGGATGAGATGCTGTCGCTCCTACCGGTACTCGGTATTCATGCCTTTACCGCGCCCGTCAGTAGCGCGCCAGATCGCGTCATATTTCGGCTGAGTGGAAAGGACTTTGACGCGACGGGTTTTAGTACAAACAATGGTTTTACCGTACGCAAGAATAGTGTCGCGCGAGCGTCTACGGTTCCCTCGTTGGATACCAACAAAAAGACGAGAGACCAACTCATAGCTGACGGTGTTTTGCTGATGGAGGAGCAAGGTTACAGATTTGCAGTCGATCATGAGTTTTCTTCTCCTTCTCAGGCCGGCACAGTCGTCGCAGGTCGTAACACCAACGGCCGTGATGCATGGAAAGATGCCAAGGGGGTTAGCCTCAAGCAGCATCAGGAAAAGGAGGCCCAATCGTGATCGGAAGCCTCAAGCCGTATCCCAACATGAAGGATTCCGGCTTTGATTGGCTTGGGCGAATACCGGCGCATTGGCAAGTTCGCCGCTTCAAATACCTACTTCGAGAGCATGATGATCGTTCTAAGGATGGGAGCGAGCAGCTTCTACGTGTATCTCAGTACACAGGAGTCACGGAGAGAAAATCGATGGACGGTTCTGAAGAGCCTGATACTCGTGCGTCCTCACTAGCCGGCTACAAGACTGTGAATCCAAACCAATTGGTGGTGAATATCATGCTTGCTTGGAACGGCAGCATGGGCGTTTCCGCATACCATGGAATTTGCAGTCCCGCGTACTGCGTATATCGCTTTAACGAAAATGTACATCCTTGGTACTACCACAATTTGCTGCGATCTCCAGTGTATAAGGCGCGAATAAAGGCACTGTCTACCGGTGTCGTTGAGAGCAGACTGCGTCTCTATACTGATGATCTCTACGGGTTGGAAGGACTCCTTCCCCCAATTGAGGAGCAGGAAGCAATCGTACGGTATCTGGATTACGTGGATCGGCGCGTGCGGCGGTTGGTTCGGGCGAAGAAGAAGCTGATCGCGCTGCTGGAGGAACAGAAGCAGGCCATCATCCATCGTGCCGTAACCCGTGGTCTCGACCCCAACGTTCCCCTCAAGGACTCCGGTGTCGAGTGGCTGGGGCAGGTGCCGGTGCATTGGGAGGTGCGAAGATTGAAGTTTCTAGTAGCAGCGGCAGGTCGTGGTATTCAGATGGGACCGTTCGGAGCTTCGCTGACAGATCTACAAACAACGGATACGGGCTTCAAATTATTTGGGCAAGAGAACACTATAAGCGGTGATTTCCATAGGGGGTCGAGATGGCTCACCGAATATCAGTATAGGACTTTGCGCCGTTATGAACTTGTTGCGGGCGATCTTGTGCTAACGCGCAAGGGTAGCCTGGGCAACTGTAAGGTGATTCCTTTCGAGGCCCCAAAAGGCATTGCGGACTCAGATACTATTCGGGTACGACTCGATTTGAGTATCACGTCTCCGTTGTATATTGCGCTCCTTCTTCAAGATGCGCCCTACGTACAAAGGCAGATTGAGAGCGTACGCCGCGGCGCCGTCTTGGGAGGCCTTAATACTTCCACGATTGCAGATTTGCGGATCGCAACGCCCCCGCTCCGTGAGCAGCAAGCCTTGCTCGCTAGGCTTGAAGAAGCCACTCAAGTTACCAGCA
>JANQQA010000268.1 GCA_028285205.1 Bythopirellula sp.
GCCACGATCGCTGATTCGCTCAGAAGTCAAAGTCTGACAATTTGGGCGGATACCGCTCATCGCCGGTCGGCGCCGCGTTCTGGCCAAACTTTGCAGTTCCTTCGTGCCGTGTCTGCGGACAAGGAAATTCATGCTACTCCCCAACTGTGTTGAGAGATCGCAAATGATCTACTGCCTCTAAGTCAGTAGATCATTTGCCCGAATGTCCGCTTCTGGCGGAGAGGAGCCGTATAGAGCTTCAAGAAACCCCCTAAACTGGTGATTCAGACTGCCTCGAAGGGTCTGATAGTCTGGTCCTGACCCAAAGGCGACAGTCATCGAGCTCGACTATCAGTCGAACACGCCGCTGAGTACAGAGCCGTAATTTCAGACGTCATGCCCGATAGGATAATTGACTGCGTTGAAGAGGCATCGGGCGAGCCACCGAAGACATTGCGTGAGCTTGGCCTCGAACGAGTACTTGACCGGCAGATAACGGGATGGCGAATTGCCGACGGTTCGTACGGAATGGGCGGGCCTGGTTTTTTCGCACTTGAGTTTTCGGCGAATGCTAGTTTTCCGGCAGAGCGCCTTGTTCTTACGCTTTGGGGTGCTGCAGATTGGTTGTTGCTTGATGGCCGCTGCATTAATGCGCACCCAAATCAGTGGTTCAAGCACCGACCTCGTTTTAGCAACTATGGCCACTGGGCCAAGATTCCTGAGTTTAGGCGCTTTGGTGTGAGGAACTGGGATTCGGTCACGCCGGCGCTTGTAAGGTCCGTAGTCTCGAAGGTTGTGTTGGACGATCGCTGCTCAGTATTTGAACTGAAGGCCGAGCAGCATGGCGAAGGCGATCGCTTCGATACCCATCTACTGGAACTACCGAGCGAGCCTGATAAGTTATCCCTACATGAAGGTAGTCAGGAGCCGCGAGTCTTGCACCCGGATTGCAGCCTATGGGATGCATGGATTGTTACGAATCAGCCCCTGCTACTCGCGGACTAGACAGAGATTGATGTGGCCGCTTCTGGCCGAAAGCACGCATAACCCTCGATGAAAACACGAATCCAATCCCTCGTTGTCGCGTTCTTTGGATGCACCGCGCTCGCGGCGGAAAACGCCACGATCTCGCTGACTGCTTCCGACGGGAAGCCATCAAACAAGTATTCGGTGGCGAATCTATCTGGCGAATAGAAGGCAGTCGGATGAGCCATGACGGTGGAGCCGGTGCGGACATCTACGGGACGGTCGCGGAGACCGACGACGGCTTCTGCGCCGCTCGCCACGCGATCATTTCGGGCCGCGTTGAGGGTGGCCGGGTAACTTGGGAGGAAGAGCCAGTCCCGCGAGTAACGGAAGTAGTCTGGCCGCCTCAAGTCAGAGAAGGACGTCCGTGCAGTGAAATGGTCAGTGAAGAGTCGATTCGACTGCTTAGCCCGGTCGAATCCAAGACTCTAGCTCGTCTAATTGATGCAGCGCCGGAGTTGGCGCTTGACGCGAGCCTGCTTTTGGAGGATTCCGCATCACCGTCGTTTGTTAGTTCGGGCCAGATAACGACCATTGAAGTCTAGGGCCTAGTCAGCTCTGGCGTCTATTCCGTAAGTTGGATGCTGGTTCAATGCAAGGGATTCACCATGAGCGTTGAAACAGATGAGTCCGGTGAATTCCGGCTCGTGAACGCATTGCGCATACTCTGCTAGCCCTTCTTCCTGCGAACTGTCTCCTTTTGGCCGAGAGGAGCCGTACAGAGACTCAAGAAGTAGTCCAAACAGGTGATTTAGGCTGTCTCAGAGCGTCTGATAGTCTGGTCCTGACCCAATGCGGACGGTCTACTTGCGCTATTGAAATCACATTTCGACATGACCAACGTGTTCGCACGGAACCTTGCTGTAGCCTCAATACTGATCGTGCCCCTAGCTATCAGCGGTTGCTCGGACTGGCCACCCTATGAGGACGAGCTTAAAGATCGATTCTTTGAAAATCGTGAAGGTCTTGAAATTTTGGTTGAGGAGATTCGAGGCTCCAAGTACGTCGCTGTAGAAAATTCGTGGGCCGCCGGTGTAACTGCACTCTATTTTGAGGGTGAGAAGTGGGCTGCAGGCACCGGTTCAGGAGAGGCACCGAGAGATGCGGAAAAATGGGAGCGGCTGTTCCAGCGTGCTGACGTAGACAACGTTTATGAAACAATCGAGGGCGATTTCGTTTCCCACCTAAACATCTACGATTTCGGGAGCCGAAAGAAAGAAGCGTTTATTTCATACGTCTTGAGTCCAACCATTCAAGAACGATATCGCGAATGCGCGCCCGAGTTTGCCAAGTCCCGCTGCGGGATGTGCATTGTTCATCTTCAAGAAGACTGGTGGATCAAATACGGGTGGGAGCCCTCATCTCTATTTCCGGATGCGTACGAGTCGTCTGAATCCAGCCAGCTGAGCGAGGACGAGATTCTTGATGCGGCCTCGGCTGCTCGGGACGCCTGTCTTATGGAGGGCGGCACACAGATAACGGGACATCTAGACGCTCTTTGAACTACCGCTACTGGCCGGCCAGAGACGCTAACGCGAGGAGGTGAGCAATGGGCGTCAACTACACTCTAAGCAAGAAGCCGCTTGTCGAGGTGATTGATGTCAGACCAGTTCATCACGGCTCGTGCCACTGTGGTTCCGTCACATTCTCGGTAAAGCTGCCCAACGGCCTTGTCGATCCAAGGCGCTGCAACTGCTCTATGTGTCGTCGGCGTGGCGCAATTGTTGCTTCGGTCCCGCTACGGGATCTGGAGGTCGTAGAGGGCCAGAATGTCCTATCCATCTATCAGTTCAATACAAGAACCGCTAAACACTATTTCTGCTCTCGCTGCGGAATCTATACGCATCATCAGCGGCGGTCCGATCCGACGCTATACGCTTTCAACATCGCCTGCCTGGAAGGCGTAGACCCCTTCGTCTTAGCCAAAGTGCCTGTGTACGATGGCGAGGACCATCCCAGTGATCAGAATGACCGCTGATGGCCGAGAACCGCCCGCCAAACCGATCGAGCTTGGCCAGATCGGAAAATTCTTGGTGAATTTCATGGTCTGGTAGTCTGCTCCGGAACTAGTGCGGCCATCCGCGTCGGTCGACTACTCGTCAATCAGATAGCAGATTAACAATGGAAGATTTGTTGGCTCTCGCCGAAAACGTGAAAGACAGAGAGTCCTTTCTCGATTTTGTGGATGCTCTTGCCGCAGATTTTGCCGCGGAAGAGAGAATTGAAAGGTCTCGTCCCAGCGTGCCTTATGGTCCAGGAGCCCTGGGCTGGGAGAATGGTTCGATAGATTCGTTCTTGGATGCTTGCACGGCGGCTGTTCGGGACACCTTGAGGAACGACGCTGGTGAAAGCCCGCTAGGTGAGGAAGCCAGTTGGAGTCAGTTCGCGCGATTTCTGCTCTGGGGAAAACACTACGAGTAATGCAAGGCTTCCACGGTCTGCTTCCGGCCGAAAGCGGCCAACAAGGGACCACATACGTAGCCCAAACGGGTGATTTAGGGTGTCTCGAAGCGCTTGATAGTCTGGTCTTGACCCAAAGGCGGCATTCACCAGTTTGATGAGTCGAATAGTAAAGTCGCTCGTAGTCTTCTGTTCCGTCGTTTTCGGAAGCGCATGCGCAAATAGACCCGAGGTTAGAACGTTTGTAGAGGCTGAGGTTTTTGATTCGTTCGACCCCGGGATCTACTACCTGAACGCATGCGCTGCGGGCTCAGCTGCGGGTCGCCTAGTTACTCTTGGGCGCAACGGCGCAATCACGACGGAACATTTCTGCAGTTCCCCAGAGAAGACCATTGCAATCAATCAAACCAGACGCGGTGCTTTCGGTTTTCTGCACGTCGACTCTAACGACAATGCACGATTTTGCTTCAGTATTGTTCCGGCTGCAGACACTGAAGATGGTTTTTCCTGGGTTGGATGGACTGTGAATGACTGTTACCTGGCTCCTATGGCTTCGAGCAGACACCAATGACTGTTTTTTGCCGCACGCGGGCTCGGGTGACTGTGATTCTGAGAGTGCTGCCGCTACCTGCTTTGCTGCTCCTCGGGTGCAGCGGCCTATTCAATACCGAATCGTTTACCGACACTACCCGGTCCGCCGATGGCACCTTGCTACTTGCAGATACTGAACGGAGTTGGGCCGATTTTGTGGATGTCACTAACGATCAGGTTCGCGGAGAAATCGATGGTGAGACGCCACCCGGCGTCGATAGTTGGTTGGACCATTGGACAATGCGAATTTCCGTTATTCGAGGACGTCGCGAGAACCCGGAAAAGTACGTGGAGTACATCGTAGATACTCGCAGCAGGGCGGGCCTCCCGGAGTTAACGCTGCGGGGCGATTTCTGATGTCTGCTTTTGGCCGAGAGGAGCCGTCCAGGAGCGTCGGAGAACGATTAATTGGGCAATTCCAGCCGTCACAGAGCGTCTGGTAGTCTGCTCCTGCCCATTGCTGCCGCCCACGCATTTTTCGTCGTCGCCGACGTACATGATCGGGTAGGCCGCATTGAGCAAGCATGTGGAGGCGTTGGACGTGCTTCGGCGAGCTCTCCCAGCCACTGTTCGATTGTGGTGTATGTGGTGTATTCGAAACTCGGGCTGTGTGCCTGCTAGAACGGCCGCTTAAAGGAATCGAACGAGCGTCTTGTTTCGAAGACCAGTGTCGCCGAGCGAGACTAACTGGGGTCAGCTGCTATGAATCATACAGCTATGTGCGTGGCCGTTCTGTTCGTTGTCCTTCCTGCAGACGCGGAGGTTGTTGGTCGCGCACCAATAGCAGACGCGGTAAGCGGCTACAGTGCTTTTTACGACGAGGTGTTGGACATCACTTGGTTAGGCGATGCGAACTACGCTCGTACAACTGGTTTCGACCAAGATGGCCTTATGACGTGGGATGAGGCGCAGCTGTGGATTTCGTCGCTAAACAGCAATTCGCATTTAGGCCTCCGGGACTGGCGACTTCCCGAGATTATCGACGTAGACAACAATGGCTGCGTTTTTGCATTTTCTGGAAGTGACTGTGGGTGGAATGTCGATCTCACTACCGGCGAAATGGCTCATCTCTACTACGCGACACTGGAGAACCTTGGTCAATTCGACACGGAGGGTGTGCCCCCGAGCGTCTGGGGCCTGCAGAACTCTGGGCCGTTCATCAATATTGAGCAGGGCTCGTACTGGTCCGGGACGGAACATGTTCTAGACAGCTATGCGTGGGAATTCGACTTTCATGGACGCCTGCGCCGAGATTCATCGCAGCGTCCATAGACTCAGCTGTTATACGTATATGAAAACTTTTGTACTTGGTTTAGCGATAGTTCTCATTACTGGCTGCGTAACCAAGCCGGTTGAGCATGAAACGAAAGAATTCGTAACCCAAGAAGAAGTGATTTCCCTGCTTGAGAAGAAGAAAGTAAAAGGTGTGTTTCAGCCACATTATGGCTACGTAAGCGTTGATCTCAAGAACGGCGAAAGAAAGTGGTTTAAGCAAGAAAAAATGGATTGGATCATCCAGTATGTTATGGAAAACCACAAAGGCGAATTGGAGTATGTGGCAATGGAGTAATACGCATAACCAGGTGAAGCAACCGTCGTTTGAGATCGGCTCGCAATCGCTGCCGCTAATGCTCGCCGCTGTTCGCGGATACGTTTTTGCGTTGCTCGAAGTTT
>JANQQA010000275.1 GCA_028285205.1 Bythopirellula sp.
TTGGTCCGATGGCGAAACACGGCGATACACCGTGCGTCACTTGCGCGAAAACTGCCCGTGTGCTTCCTGCATGGAGAAGCGAAGTGCCCCGCCGCCCCCAGCGACGTCGCTACCCGTGCTGAGCGCCGCCGAAGCGCAGCCACTGCGGATCACGCACATGGAGCCGATGGGTCGTTACGCCTATTCCATCAAGTTCAGCGACGGACACGACACCGGATTGTTCACGCTTGAGGCACTACGTGAACTCGGCGAGATGCACTAGTTCGTCGGATTGATCGGAAGGTTAGGCAGACCCGGCAGCCCCGCGGGTGCGCCACCGTCGGCAGACTCGTCCTGCTGCTCGTCACTTTCCTTTTTCTTGATGACGTCTTCTCGGCTGAGGTGGATCTTTTTGTAGACGTCGTTGGAGATCACGTAGTACCAATCGCCGAACCGCTGATTGAGTTCGTCGACGCGTTCTCGGCCTTCTGTCAGCTTGTCTTGGTACTCGTTGAGCTTGCGTTGGTTTTCTTCTTCGATCGACTTGCGCTGGGCGATGATGTCGGCCAGCTTCTCCTCGTCGCTTTGCTCGGGAGCGGATTCCTTCTCAGTCGCGGCGGTCGATTCCTCAGCAGTCGCGGAATCGGCGGCTGCGGTCGATTCTTCAGCCGTAGACTCCTCGGCGGGGTTGGAATCTGACTCGCTGCCGGAGTCGGTTTCACCCTCGTCGGAGGCAGTCTCGGCGGACTCTTCGGCGACCTCTTCTTCTTCCTCCTGCTCTTCGGTTTCCTCGGCAGTATCCTGCGGAGTTTCTCCGACAGCATCCTCCGCTTCACTTTCGGATTCACTGGATTCTTCCGAGCTCGACTCGTCATTAGCCTCAGCTTCCGTGATTTCCGCGGCGTCAACGCCCTCAGGCAACTCTGGCAGATCTTCCAGCTCGGGTTTTTCGATCATCGACTCGTTGAATCGCGCCATCACGAACAGGTACCGACTGAAGCCGTCGTCGGACTCTTCGTCGGACTCCTCACCTTCGGTTTGGTCTGCTGTGGACGACGAGTCGCCTTCGCCGCTTTCCCCGTCGACATTGAGATTGCCGAATCGCAGCACGTATTCGACGCCATCTTTCAGCGTGCAAATCGTCTCGCCTTCGCTAGAGATGATGTCTGCTTCGCCGTCTGCTCCGCGGCCGATCGGAATGAACCCTTTCTCGCTGAGGCTTTGAATCGCTTCACGATTGCTCAGAAAGTCGCTGCTAGCCTTCAGGTTGCTGCTCAGACCTTCGGGTTTTCGCTCGACGTCGACCAGCAGCAGGTCGTCCAGTCCGTTGCGAAGCTCGCGGAGCGCGTCTTCGTTGATCTCCTCGTCTTCGGCAAGTGGCGATTCGACATACGACCTGGACTCCTGGTCAAATTTCTCGAGTTTGGTTGCTTGCCACTTCGAATCGTCGGAATCGTAGGTCAATTCCATCTTGCCACGTTGTTCCATTGCGACGCGCGGCTCGATCGATCCTTGGGGGGTCATCACGATTTGCATCTCGGCGGAATAGTCTTCCAAATACAGCCGGCTGATATCCATGGGTGTGAGCTGGAGCAGATCGTCTTCGATCCAGTCGTCAAACGTGGTGGAGAGCTTCTCAGGATCGAGATTAACCACGTAGACCACGTCCTGGTCGGCGTTGCGTACGTAGTGCTGACCGTCGGCGTCCTTGACTGCCTTACCGATGATCATGTCCGCGAGCACTGCATCGTTGGAATCGGTCATGGTCACACGGGTGCCCACGCCTTCAGCCTGGGAATCGTTAGAAGAATTGCTGGGGTTGACCACGCCCAGTTCCTTGTGCTCAACGGCGCTCTTCGCCGCGATCCGCAATACTTCGCGATCGATCAGACAGGTCGCTGCTTCGCCCATCTGGCTGGTCGCGTCGGCAGGGTAATCCTGCTTGGAGGGAATCGTCCAGAGGCCGTCGTTCTCCGCGACCTCAAACTCACGGGTACTAGCGGTCTCTTTGTCGAATTTGACGATCTTCAGCCGTTTGGCGACCTCCACTTCAAACTGGTTGAGGCGAGTGCCTAGCAGGTCGTCCAGGTTTTCCGATACGTCCGCTGGACCCATCGCAAAGGCGATCACTAGCGACAGCGCCGCTGCGCCGACAAAGAGAACTGTTTTTGCCGTTTCGGTCATGATTCTATGTTGTTTAAGTTCGAATTCAGTGCCATGACGGATCGATGTCAGATTCGTCACAGGGAATCGGATTGGTCTTAGCTCTAACGTAGACGCTCTTTAACGATGCCTTCCTGCTCAGCCTCTCGGCGGCGGAAGAACACATACAACGCCACCAGCAGCGGCGGAATCGGCGGGATCAGGATCGCAAACATCTTGTACAGATCCTGAACGCTGCGAATCTCTTGCTCCAGATCGTAGTCGATCTGTTTCTTCTCACGACGACGACGCGTCTCGATCGCTTCGCGGTCGAGTTGCAGCCGATCTTCTGCTTTCCCGCGAACGATTGCAATGCGTTGGTCACGTTCGATGCTGCTGAGGCCTTCGAGTTTTTCCACGTCATCGATCTGCTTTTGGAAGTTAGCTTGTGCTTCCTCAATCGCCGCCTTTTCTTCTTCGTCGGACTTCTTATCCAGTTCGCTCGCCTTTTCGCGGTTCTGCTTGGTCGCGTCGTCGATCTTCGAGAGCGTGCGATGCTTGCGGACACGCTTGCGGATCTCGATGAAGCGATCGTCGTCGGCCAGGTCGTCGATGAGATTCAGTACGAACGTCACGTTTTGAGTTGCCGGAATGATTTCGCCGTCGCCTAGCTCGCGAATCTCGAAAAAGCCCGGGATGATGCAGTCGATGTCGGCGACCACCACGGCGTTGACTTCATTGCGTCCGTCGCCGGTGATCTCGTCGGCGTCTTCCTCGCCATCGTCGGCGGACTCGGCCTCTTCCTCGGTTGAGTTTAGGTCGAGGCTGTTGGTGTCAAGCAGGTCGTCATCAGCGTATTCGCCCCGAATTCGTGCGGCGAGGATGTACGACTTGCTGGTGGGCAAGTAGCTGAGCATTTGCTGAGTGCGGGAGAGCTGCCGCAACATCATGGTGTTCATCGTGCCAGAATTCGAACTGCCTGTGACGGCCAACTGGTCGAACTCCATCTCCGAGTCGTCGTCGTGAGTGACCGAGCCCGCGTACAAGAAGAGCAACTGGTTCATGCCCGAAGTGATTTTGTTGTCCGGGTTCAGCGCATTCTTTGCTCCATTGTCCGAGTCGATGAAAATCCATTGATTGTCCGCCTGTTCGCGGACGGTGTAGTCGGGTTTGTAATCTTGCCAGACCATATCGAACGCTTCCATCTGGATGCCCAAGGTCTTCCAGAGTTGCTCGATATCACCCTTGGGCATGTTCTGTCCGCCTCCCATGAACATCCCGCCCATACCTGGCGAACGTTTGGGGTCGCCCGTGCCGACGACTCCCATCTGACCGTACGCGATGGGGAACGGATCCTCGAAAATCGCCGTCGGCAGGCCTGCCCGCACGGCGTCGACGAAATGGTCCATCTCTTGGGGACCGAGCATCGAGGGTTGAACCGCTACCAGGACGTCGTACTTGTCGACATTGATCGGTTGCGTGGGGTCTACCGGGTCGTCGTCCACTTCGTACTGTTTGCGAAGTTCAGTGATCAGTGGCCATTCCGCATCGCGATTGCTGGAGGGCGTCAAAGGACGGATGCCGGTATCGAGAATTCCGACGCGCAGATTCTTTTGCTGCTGGACGGTGGCGATGGACCGTACCAGTTCGTATTCAACGGGGATTCCTTTGCCGAGGAAGGGAATAATGACCTTGCCGAGACCGGAAGTCACGGCGGCTCCGAGGAAAAACTCTTCTCGTCGGCGCTCATTGCCCTTCATGATCAGCACCTCGCGTGGTGTGATCCCATAGGTGCGTTCCGCGAGATTCGCTTCCTCGCCATAGTTCTCGATTTCGTGCGTCGTGACTTGCACCTTGCCGCCACTCAATGCCTCAAACTCCGCGAGCGTCGACAGGAAGTTGTTCTTCTTCTCTAGGTATTCAGTTGGTACTTGCGGGCTGACGTAGGCATCGATTTTGATGCTGCGAGCTTCGTCGTTCTTGCGCAAGTCTGTGAGGATCGTCCGCGTGTCGTCGGACAGCGTGCTTAGCTTCTCGCTACTGATATCTGCGCGTAGTAGGTTGCGGCTCTGCACAATCTGAGTCACACCGACCGCCAGCACCAACAGTGCGATAGCGCGAATGAAGTAATGCCAACCCAGCGTGCTGCCTTCGTCGCGAGCTTGCCAGTGGCGCTTGCCAATCAGCACCATGCTGAGATACAGCATCACGGCCGCTAGCGCCACGAAGTAGGTCACACCACCGAGGCTAATGATGCCGCGTTCGAAGTCTCGGAACTGCTCCAACGCACTCCAATTGCGAACGGCTTGCGCCATCGTCGGGTCTGTGACGAACCAATCTGCCACCCCAAACAGCGCCAGTGGCATGTTGAACAGCGTTCCGAGGATAAACCCAACGGTGAGGTTGTCGGTCAGGAACGAGGCGACCATGCCGATCGCAATCATCGCGATGCCGATGAACCAGTAGCCGATGTAGGTGCTCATGAAGAGTCCCACATCGGGGTTCCCCAAGCCCCATTTGAATACGAGGAAGATGGAAAACGCAGAGAACATCAGCGACACGGTAAAGATCGCCACGCCTGCCAGATACTTGCCGAGCACGACGTCAAAATCGGTCGCGGGGACAGTAAGCAGCAGTTCGTCGGTGCCTTGTCGCCGTTCCTCCGCCCAGATGCTCATCGTGATGGCGGGAATAAATACCAGCATGATGAAAGGCAACCAGCGGCTCAACTGGTCGAGGTTGGCCAGGTTGCTGGAGAAAAACTCCGGCGGCCAGAATGTTGCGAGCGCGCTCAGCACGACGAACATGCAGATAAACACGTACCCCGTCGGACTGGAAAAGTAGCTCACAAAATCGCGTTTGAAGATCGATTTCAGAACGTTGAAATTCATATCGGGTTAGCTTTGATTTTCGAGTTGGGAGTTGCGAGCTAGCGGGCCATGTGCATGAGGGCTAAACGATTGTTGTCAGTTCGTGGAATCGTTCGTCGAGGTTGCTGTTCTGCTCGGCAAGATCGGCAGGGGTGCCATCGAATACCAGCTTGCCCTCGTTGATGAAGACCACGCGGTTACACATCGCCTCGACTTCTTGGAGAATGTGTGTGGACAGCAGAATCGTTTTCGATGCGCCCAATTCACGAATCATCTTGCGCACCTCGCGAATCTGATTCGGGTCGAGACCAGCGGTCGGTTCGTCGAGGATCAGCACTTCGGGGTCGTGCAGCAGCGATTGGGCCATACCCACGCGCTGGCGATAACCTTTGGAAAGCTTGCCGATCGGTTTTCCGATGACCGACTCGAGTCGACAGATGTGAATCACCGCGTCAAGACGCTCGTCGAGCTTGCGCCCAGTGAGTTGCCGCAGTTCGCCAAAAAAAGTCAGCAGGCTACGCGGCGTCATGTCGGCGTACAGCGGGCCGTTCTCCGGCAGGTAGCCCAACCGCTGAGCACCCTCCAATCGATGGGTCGCCATGTCGAAGCCGGCGATGCGTGCCTCGCCTTCGGAGGGCGCCAGGTAGCCGGTCAGCAGCTTCATCGTGGTGCTTTTACCGGCGCCGTTGGGACCGAGGAAGGCAGCCACTTCGCCTTTGTTGATCGAAAACGTGACATCGCGCGAAGCGGCGAAGCTGCCGTAGAACTTCGAGAGGCCGATCGCCTCGATCATCGGTTCCGCCTGGGAACCTGACTGATTGGTAGGGGCTTGGGAGGATGGATTAGGCGTTTCGCTCATCGAGACTCCACACTGCGTGCTAGTGATAATTGCGCGGTGATGATTTGGTCACAAATCGAATCGGCTCGGATCGAATCTGGTCTATTCGTCGGCAGACGGACGGTGGGGAGCGGGGACCGGAGTGACGCCCGTGGCGGCAGTATCTGTGCGAACACTTGGGAACGCACAATCACTTGCGCCGGGCAGCAGATCGCTGCTGAGTCGCCTCTGCCGGGGTCTAGGTAGACTCTTGGGCTCTGTCAGTTGCTTGATATCTGGCTGTCAAAGCCCTCAAAGGTAATCCCTGAGGCTCCCCTTTGTCTATACCTGCACGCTACGCGTCGCGCGTCGGGCTGGTTCGACGTTGGGGCCGAATTTCTGAGTTTTCGACCCTCGGCAGTGCTACATCGCCGGATCGCGCACGGTGGCTAGTCGGCGCTGCCACTGTTGATTATCCTGCGCGGGGAAATCACTGCGCAAATGAACACCGCGAGACTCCTCACGGCGCAAGGCGGACGCGATCATCACTCGTGCGACCGTCAGCAGGTTTTGCAACTCCCAGCCTTCCGGGTCCGTGAATTGCCGCGGCAGCACGTAGTGGCACCATCCGTCGATGGTTTCGGCCGCCTCGCTGAGTGTCTTGCCGTCGCGTTTCACCCCGGCAGCACGCCACATGAGACTCTTGAGCGAGTTGCGAATGTCCAGCAAGTCCAGCGGTTCTGCCTGGGGAGGGTGTGGATCGTTTTCTAGCGGAATTGCCTGAAAGGTATCCGTTTCGGTAAGGGCCGCTGCGGAAGCCGCTTCACCCGCGCGGGCACCGTAGACGAGCCCCTCCAGCAGGCTGTTGGAGGCGAGTCGGTTCGCGCCGTGCAAGCCGCTGCTGGTGACCTCACCGGAAGCCCACAGTCGCGGCAGCGTTGAGCTGCCCACCCCATCGACTTTCACGCCACCGATCATGTAATGCGCGCCGGGACGGACGGGGATACGATCATGTTCGATATCGATGCCAAACTCCGCGCAACGTTTGGCGATGCCCGGGAAGCGTTTCTTGGCACGCCCAGGTTCGAGTGGACTCAGGTCGAGATACACACACGGATGGTGTGTCTTCTGCATGCGGTCGTTGATCGCCTGGCTCACCACGTCGCGTGGCGCGAGTTCGCCGCGCTCGTCGTACTGGGGCATAAAGCGCTCGCCGTTGGCATCGACCAGCAACGCGCCTTCGCCACGAATGGCTTCGGTAATCAAACTACGGCTGCTGCCCGCGATGTACAGGACCGTCGGATGGAACTGCATGAATTCCATGTCGAGTAACTCCGCTCCGGCGCGATAGGCAATCGCGTGCCCATCGCCGGTAGCGACGATCGGGTTGGTTGTTTCGCGGAAGAGTTGTCCCGCTCCGCCAGTACACAGAATCGTTTGCTTCGCCCAGACAAACGTGCGACCGTGATTTGGGTTCCAAACCAGGGCCCCTCGACATTCGCCCTCGTGGGTGAGCAAATCGATCGTAAAAGTGTTTTGCCAAATTTGAGCACGTAAGACCTCGCGTGCCCGTTTGATCATCGCACGCATGATCTCTTTGCCGGTGGCATCCCCCAGTGCGTGGGCAATGCGATTGTGGCTGTGACCGCCTTCGCGCCCCAGAAGAATTTCACCGTCTTCGCTGTCAAAGACGGTGCCCCACTGGATGAGCTGCCGGATATGCGCGGGCGCTTCGCGAATCACCATCTCGACGACCGCGCGGTCGCAGAGGTCGCCGCCTGCGGCGAGCGTATCGGCAACGTGGTTCTCGACACAATCTTCGGGGTCGAGGACACCTGCGATCCCGCCTTGAGCGTAGGTGCTGTTGGACTCTCTCAACCGGTCCTTGGTAACCACCAGCGCCGAGAGCTGCGGGTCGACCGCCATCGTCGCTCGCATGCCGGCAATCCCCCCGCCGATGACGAGCACGTCAACAAAGTGATGGGGAATACGCTTCGGATGAAAAGGGACGAGGTAGCGGGGGATCAATGCCGTCATTCATTCTCCTGCGAACTGGCAGTGCCCTTGCGGTATCGATTGATTTGCTCCTGATACTCCAGCGGCACGCGACCGCGATAGGCCTCTTGGAGATCGCGGAGTTTGTCTTTGGTGACTTTTGAGTCGTAGCCGGTGCTGCCTGGTTTCAGCCCGAGACTACGTAGGGCGTCGTTGAGCTCGTCGGAACCGCCGGTATCGTCTGCCGGCTGTGACTTCAGGTTTTTCCAGCGATCGACGAAGCGCCGCAAGTCGTCTTTGTTCCAGCCGAGTTTCTCGAGCAGACCCTCGTCGACGTCCTTCTTTTTCAGTTGGTCTTCGAGTCGTTCGAGGATCAAGTCAGTCTGTTTGTTGGCGTAGTCGAGGTTTGCCTTGTCTGCGGGCAGGAGTTCACCCTCGGGTTGTCTGCCAGCGCCGTCGCCCGTGCCGCCCGTCTCGCTGCCTTCGGCCTGCGCGTCGGATGGATCTTGCTCTTGCGGCGGCTGTTGTTGGTCTTGGGATTGCTGGTCGCCTTCGGGGGCCGATTGGCCATCATTGGATTGCGCTTGGCCGGGTTTCTCGCCAGGCTCTCCCTGTTGTCCCGGCTGCCCTTGTTGACCATCACTGGGCGCTTCCCCTTCCGGTTGGTCACCGGACTTCTCGCGTTGTTCACTTCCTTCGCCTTGTTGGTCGCCGCTCGACTCGCCGGTCTTACCTGCGGCTTTGTCTTGGTCACCCGCTTGCTCGCCGGTTTCGCCCTCGCCTTGTTCCGAACTTTTGCCTGCGCCATCTTCGGCTGCTTCGTTCTGTCCGGCGGCGCCTTTACCACTCTCGTCCGCCTGTTGGCCTCCGCCTTCTTTCCCTCCGCCGCTCCGATCGCCTGACTCGGCGCCCTCTGAGTCCGACTCGCTGTTGTCGTCCGCTTTGGAGGCAGCTTCGGAGTTTTGCTCTTCAGGTCCTTCGCCCTGGTCGCCTTGTTTGTCGCGCGGGTGTTTGGTCTCTTCGGTATTGGGAGCACCCCGTTGCTCGCCTTTCTGATCGCCCGCGCCCGCGTTGCCTTGCTCCGGCGACATTTCGCCCGCCGGTGACTCACCTTCTTGTGGCTGCTGCTCGCCTTCGCCTTGTTGTTGCTCTTCTCCCGGAGCCGGCTCTCCTTGGGCACCTTCGCCTGCTGACTGTTTGTCTTGCTGAGCACCTTCCTTGCCCTCGGCTTGCTGACCTTCTGACGCGTTGTCCGGCGATTCGCCGGCTTCGCCGGATTGCTCGCGATTGGAATCACTTTCTCCGGCGTTGTTCTGCCCCGAGTTTTCTTGCTGCGAATCCTGATTGCCGCCGGCTTTGTTGTCTTGCTCGTTGAAGTGTTCGGCCATGCGTTCAAAGGCGGAGCTGTCGTCGTCGCCATCGGGGGAGACCTTGCCTTGCTCGCCGCTGTTTCCGTCTGACGAGTTTTCGGACGGCTGGCCGTTGTCATTTTGTTCCGCGTTGTTCTGCTCGCCGGAGTCCTCGCCGCCGTTGTCTTGTGAATTGTTATTGGGTGCTTGGCCGTTAGCGCCGCCTTGGGTCTGGTTGTCTCCTTCTTGCGAGCCGTCGGCGCCAGCTTGACCGCCGCTTTGCTGCTGGTTGTCCTCTCCCTGCTCGCCACCTTCTTGCCCTTGGCCAGACTGGCCTTCCGCACCTTCTTGGCTTTCGCCTTCGCTGGAGTTACCCTGTTCGCCACCGCCCGCCTGTCCGTCTTGGCCACCTTCGCCTTCTTGCGACTCGCCACCTTCACCCTGTTGTTGGCCTTCGCCCTCCTGGTTTTGATCGCCTTGGTCGTTGCCTTGCCAGGGTGCGACGACGCGGATCTTGCGATGCGCGCTGTAGGCGAGATTGGGCTCTGGCTGCCGGTTGTCGGCAGCGGCTCCCCAATACTCAAGCACGTCGCCGGGCTTGAGACCCATTTGCTCAGGCGTCTTGCGCAGTTTGCCGACGAACTTGCCGGTATGGAACTTGGTAAGCAGCGGCTCCTGCAGTTTTTGCTCTTCGCCAACCTGACCGACCAACAAGACCTGACCGAGGGCGAAGTCGGGATCTCGCGCCTCAAGTTCGAACTCGATTTCCTTGTTTAGCGCGACGTCCAGCATGGGCTCTTCGGGCAGGAGCAACTGAATCTCCGGCGCGTAGTCGGGCTGCACGTCGATCTGGTACTTGGGCGGCGATTGGTTACGGTTGCCGTCGGTGGTCGTGTACTTGAGCACGTAACTGCGATGCAGCGGCGTGCGTCGATCTTCGCGCAGCCCAAGCGGAAAGGTGACGGTCGCCTGCTGGTCTTTGGAGTTCATCAGCAAGTCGTGGCGACCGTCTGCGTCAAAATCGACGTGCGCTGACTCGATGGGCTTGTTGGCTGTTGCGAATAGCGTGACACGGGTGCCTTCGACGGCGCGGATGTCGCCGGTGTGCTCGACTTCGCGCGACGGGAAACCAGTGTACGCCGGATAATCGTAGCGCAGCCGCGTGACCACCAGCGTGGGACGCGCAAACACTTGAACCTCGTAGCGTGGCGATCGGGCGTCGCCAGCTTCGATCCAGTAGGCAAAGTCTTGCTGTACTCCGCGACGGTCGCCGCCGCCTAAACGGCTGGGAATCTTGCACGAGAACAGCATGCCGCTCTCGGACGCGGACATCGGAATCGCTTGCTTCACGATTTGCTCGTCGGCCGTTGAGTAGAACAACTGCACCGGCTCGTCTTCGTCGAGACCGAAGACCTCTGCTGTCACTTTGAGTTGTTCGCCGCGCGCGGTTTTGGTATTGCCGGGGGTGACGTTCGAGATGGTCACACGGCTGGGCGTGGCGATGTTCGACCACGGCATCAGCACTCGGCCGGCTGACGAAAACAGATCTTTGGGCGACAGGACTCGGTACAGCACACTGACCGCTGTGAGCGCGACCAGGATGTAGCCCAACCGCAATATGGCCGATCGGTCGACGACCGTCTCCATGCGTACTTGAGAGAGTCCCTGGGCGGCTTGGGATTCAATGGCTTGATAAACTTGCCGCGACATCTCGCGTTTATGACCGCGCAGCAGTAGCAGATTCAGCAAGCTGTTTTTCAGCGACGGGCTGCTCTGCTCAATCGCGTTGGCGGCGAAGACGGGATTGATCGGCTGGCGGAGCAACGGCCAGAAGGTACGCCAGCTGTACCAGACGCAGCAGAGGATCAACACTGCGAACAAGAAGAAACGTGCTGACTCGCTCCAGCCGCCGGGGATGACCCAGTGCTCGAGCACCGACATCGTCAGCAGATACGCCAGCACTCCGATCGCCAGTGTAATCAATCCTGCTGTGACATCGACCAGTTTGAGCGCACGCCGCGTTCGATTGACCTGCTGGTCGACCAAGTGCTCTTGAGTGTCGCGATTTGCTTTGGGCGGGCGCGGCGGTTGTGGTTTCTCGGTTACGGTGGCCATTGAGCGATTCGATAGCGGCTGACTTGAGTCGATTCTTCTGTTCCGTCAGTTCATTATAGGGGCGATTCTCGAAAAGTAAGACGCACCGAAGGGCCATTTTGTGCCACGGATTTCGCGACTGGGGTGTCGCTGGGCTCGATTTTCCCGAAAATTTTGGTTTTGTGCGACTGCTGAACCGCTGCGGCGATTGATGGCATCGCGATGACTGCCCGATCGA
>JANQQA010000286.1 GCA_028285205.1 Bythopirellula sp.
CTCGGGCTGGATCGGCGAGGATCTCTCCACTTGATCCTGATCATGGCGATAGTTGAAGATTCCCGACAAGCCAACGGTACTATGAGCATCAACGAGACCTGGCGTCACCACTTCCGCTTCAAGCACTTGGAAACCATCGGGAATCTCAATGTCGCTCGCTCCGCCAATCGCAGCGATCTTGCCATCTCGGACCAGCACTACGCCGTCTTCGATCGCGGGTCCGGCCATCGTATGGATCACCTTACCGCGCACCGCAACTTGGGCGTCCGCGTGCGTCGGCACGCAAGTGAGAACCAAAGCAACAGCGAGTCGTATCAGCGAACGACTGCGCTGGGGAGCATTCCGCATCGACCAAATAACCGAGTTGCCCATCAGTTGTTTCCTCCTTGTCCGCCTTCTTGGCAGCAGAGATAGGGCGGAACAGGATGCCCCGCGCCAAAGCCGCCGACCGCATAGAGGCGGTCGTCTGGATCGCTGCGATCAAAAACTCGTCGGCCTTCGACCCAAGTTTCTTGTACTTTGGCGTACACACTCAACGGGTCCCCGTCGAGGATGATGAAATCAGCCGACTTGCCAGTGCGAAGCGAGCCAATGCTGTCTTCAAGTCCCAGCATCTCTGCGCCGGCGAGAGTAAGCCCTTCCAGAGCGGCTTGCCGTGACATGCCTGCTCGGACTCCAAAGGCAGCCATGCGGGCGAAGTATCTTGAGTCGGTGATTCCATCATCGGTATGAAACGCGCAGCGCACGCCGGCTCTCTCCAGGATGCCCGCGTTTTTGAACAGAAGATTACGCGCTTCCAACTTGCCTCCCGGCGAGTCAAGTAGGATTAACGAGCAAGGCGCCCCCGCCGCTGCAATTTCCTCAGCTACCCGCCAACCTTCGCTAACGTGGTGTAGCACGACGCGGAACTGGAATTCCCGTGCTAAACGCAGCACCGTCATAATATCATCGTGTCGGTGAGTATGATGGTGGACGATGCGCTCTTTCCTCATCACCTCAATCAGTGTCTCAAGGTGCAAGTCTCGTGGTGGAGGATCAGCACCGTTGTCCCGGGCCGCCTTCAATTTCAAATCGTACTCGCGCGCCTTGATGAACTGCTGCCGCACCAGGAATGCACTCTTCCCCCGCGTGCCGGGAAACGGTGGCTCAGATCTAATCGAGTTAGTTCCATTTGCCATCTTAAGGCCACCTAGACCCTGGCCCTCGTCATCGACGATAAACAGGTCTTCGACGGTGCGTGGACTGTCGGACCAATAGCGTAGTTTGACGTAAGCGGTTTGCCCGCTGCTAAGATGCCCCGACCCTGGCATGATGTTCAAGGTCGTCAGGCCGCCCGCGAGCGCACGCTTAAAACCGGGGTCATGAACATCTATTGATTCGAACACGCGCACTCCTGGCTGAATCGGCCCGCTACCGTCGGCTGCGCCGACGCCTCCGATATGGCTGTGAGTACAGATCAGGCCTGGCATGATCACTTTACCCGAGACGTCAACTTGTCGTGCGTCGTCCGGAATTTCTACATCCTCGTCGGCACCGATCGCAACGATCCGTTTCCCTGCCACTACGAGGACCCCCGATTCAATCTCAGGGCCTTCAATAGGAATGAGGCGAGCGCCAACAAAAGCGATGGGCGCCTCGGCAGCAAAGCCAATTGACGTGAAAGCAATTTGGCATGTAGCGAGAAGTAGGCAGCAAGAAGTCCTACGAGATTGAATCACTGTTGAAGCCTCCCAGGTCAAATAGATGTCTCCACAGTCTAATTGGGCGCGAAAAGCGCTGCAACAATCGCAGGAATGAGCACTTTAGTTGCCTTCAACTTCTGTCAAACGCAATACTATTGCAGAAGCCACGCGTCAATCGCGCTCATGTCGTGCACGGGGTCTTTGCTTGAACGTAAAGAAGAGCATCCCGCTGGTGTGACGCCGCTGTGGCAAAGTCGAGTCATTACGCATGATTTACTGGCCAGGCATGCGATTTCGCCATGCCAAGTTAGTCAAAAAGCATGAGCTTTGACATCTGACTATAGAGGCGATACAACGCAAGTGATGTGGCATTAGGGAACCTTCCAACCAATTGGATTCAACCATGTATACGCGCAACATACTGCTGGCTTCGGTCACGGTCCTCACTTTCGCTTCACCACGCTGCGTAAGTGCCGAAGCTGTGGAAATACTGCGCGACCCATGGGGCATTCCTCATGTGTTCGCTGATACTGACTCAGGGGCGTTCTATGGACTCGGCTATGCCACCGCTCACGATCGAGCGTTTCAGATGACCTATTCCCTGCGAATCGTGCAAGGGCGTTTGGCGGAGGTCGTGGGCGACGTCAAGATGCTCACACGCAAGGACACTTCCATTGATCACGATCGCAAGATGCGCACCTTCGGGTTCCATCGCGCCGCCCAACGGACAGCAGCTAATCTCGATGCTGAGACCAAGGGGCTGCTCGATGCCTATTGTCGCGGAGTGAATGACTGGTTTGCCAAGAACATGGACGACTTGCCACCGTTGTTTGCGAAGACCGGCGTGACGGTGGAGCCGTGGACACCTGCCGACTGCTTGGCATCGTGGTGGCACATCGGGCAGTTTTTTGCCACTGACGGCACACGCGACCTGATCGCCAGTCGCCCCAAACGTCGGAGATTCGCCACGCCGCGCGATCTGACACCGCTGCCTCCAGATGACGGTCCGGCAGTCGTGAAGCGGAGCGATGTGGATGCAAGCTGGCTGGCGGGTGTCCAAAAGTACGCAAACGAGAACGGCCTGGTCACCCGTGACTCAGGCGAAGAGGGACCAAAGTTCAGTCACGCGTGGGTCGTAGGCAATACGAAAACGACGACAGGTTCCGCTGTGCTGGTAAGCGATCCGCAAACTCCCGTTCGCAATCCATCTTTGTTTTACGAGTTCCATATCGCAGGCGGATCGTTCAACGCTCGTGGGATGGGAGTTGCCGGGAGTCCGATCATTCTCATTGGCTTCACGGACCGTGTGGCGTGGGGCATGACTGCTTTAGGAGCTGACCAAGCCGATTTGTTTCTGCTCGATACCGATAGCGCGCGTCCAGATCAGTATCGACTCGACGGCGAATGGAAATCGATGACGGTTCACGACGAAGTGATCAAAGTGAAAGGGAATGATCCGATCAATTTCAAAGTCCGCGAGACCGAGTTCGGTCCGGTGGCAACAGCGTTTTGCTACGCCCGTCCAGCGGATGGTGAAGTAGCACTCAAGCGTATCCCGATGTGCGAATCGGACCGTGACACGATTCAGGGATCGCTCGGAATGATCCGCGCGGAAAGCGCTAGTGAGTTCGATGCGGCGCTTGAAGGCTGGCGCTTCCCAACCGCCAATGTGGTGTACGGTGATCATGCAGGCGACATCGGCTACCGCGCTGTGGGTGCGCTGCCGTTGCGATCGTCGAATGACGACTCACACGGTCGGCGAGCTTTCAAAGCGCGCAGTGCATCAGACGACTGGCGGGAAATGCTGCCCCACGGCGTCAAGCCCGCGATTATGAACCCCTCAAGCGGTTTCTTGTACAGTGGCAATCATCGGCCCATCGAGTCGTGGTACCCGATTCCGATTGGCACAATGACTGGCGCTGGAGGCGATACCGTGCGTTCGTGGCGTCTGCGTGAGCTACTCGAGTCAAAAGAGATGTTCAAGCCTGAAGATGTTCGCCAGATTCACTTCGACATGGTGAATCCCGCCCGTCGCGACATCGTAAGACTCGCGTTGCACATTCGCGACACCCAGCCCAATGGCTTGTCGGATGATGCAACGCGAGCGCTGGGGAAACTCGAACCTTGGCTGGCCGCGGGAGCGTCGATGTCACTCGGCGAGCCAGGTTCGGCGCTCGCGATGGAACTCAGCACTTTCTTTCGCTTCGTGAGTACTGAACTCGCGTTCAAGTACGGTGGTGGGGAATCGGGGTTGGTCTATTTCCTCAAGAGTGTGAGGCAGCGTTTGGTTGACGATCCGGATGCAAAACTCACTCGTCGTGAACGCGAATATATTGACGCGGCGCTTGCTTCGGCCTGGCGAACATGTCGTGAGAAGTATGGTCGTCAGCCCGACCAGTGGCAACGACAAGCTCGCGAAGCCGTCGCCAAGAGACAACTCGGTTACTACGAGAGCCTCGACAGATTTCCAGCATTAGACGCTCAGCAGGTGCTCAATCTGCCGTCGCTTGAAGACATCGACGGCGGCACAATCGCCTGTCAGACCTCACAATCCTACACACAGTGGGTGCCGATGCACGACCCTGACCTGTCGCAGACGATCTTGCCGATAGGCCAATCGGAACGCCCAGAAAACAAGTCGCGGACAAGCACGTGGCAGCTGTGGAGCGAGGGAAAATTGCACGCAGCTCCCCTCTCACGCGCCAAGGTTGAAGCCCTAGGAGTGACTACGCAGACACTCATGTTCAACTAACTGAAGGCGCTGCAATCACGGTGATCTCGAATCGCACAAGATTGTCGTTGCTGCTCGAATTGACCATAACTCAGGAACTATTGATTTGCACTAAGTCGTCACTGCTGGAATATGGCAAGCAATGAATAGGAGATTCCTATGTCGTCGAAAAAGAGCCGAACTCGTCGACCGAGATTCAGCATAGCGAATCTACTGCTGCTTATGTTGGGCGTCGCCCTGGCTGCCGGCTGGTGGTCTAGTGTTGATCGTGCTTCGAAGAGGCTGGATTTAGTGAACTCGGAGCATCAGAAACAGGTAAGGGAATGGCAAGAGCGGTATTCTGAACTAGAAATGAGATTGGATGACGGTAGGGAGATCAGGGATTTTTACCAACAGTACCATCGTGAAAAGGCCCCGTTTCTACGCGAAGTCCACCAACGTGCTGGTACACAAGATCGCGTACGTATCCGCAACTATGATGTTCAGTTCACGGATACTCCCCCAACCATCGACGGAGTGGTCGACGATGTATGGGATAACGCGGATCCACCCTCAAATTATTGGCGGATACTGCGTCACCCATTTGCAGAGATCGACCAAGACTTTAATCGCTTTCGGATGCTTTACGACGACGAACACCTCTATGTTCTGTATGAAGTAAACAAGGACGGCTTTTATGATCGGTGGCTGGACAACCTCGGCGGTCTTCGTCCGGACATTCTGTTTGCGGAAGAGTGTCTTTGGCTCTACCTGGACCCGAATAAAGATGGCGACCTGAATAACGATGTCGCGGGCAAGCCCTTGTCGCCGGGCAGGGCCCTAAAGAGAACTGGACCGAAATCAGAAACAGCTTGCGATGGATATCACATCGCATTCAATCAATATGAGGGGACTTCCGTTTCAGCGGATAGCAATCAGCAGGGAGTAGGTGTCTTTACCGAAGCCCACGTAAATAGTCCATTCGGCGATCAAGGCAACTGGAATCAAGGGGAGCCGGCGGTCAGTGGTGCTGCTCTCAGTGGCACTGGAATCGTAATTGCACAGGTCAATCGCGACACACCCGGGGCGGCTACCGGAAAAGCTGAGATCAAGATTCCGTTTGCCGATTTGGATGTTGACGCTCAGATTCCTGATCCCAAAGATCCAACCAAGATGATCGAAACAGGATTGAATGCATCAGAAGGTGTATCGCCTGGCGAGGTGTGGGGATTCAATATCGCCCAAATTCCTCGTCACAATCCACTAGGCGTTGACGACTCAGGGCCGTACCTTCCAGTTTGGCAGTGGCACGATGGTGGGATGTTTGCGATGTGGCCGCATGGAACAATCACATTCCAAGCCCCGAGATCAACTGCAGAAGCCGACAAGCAGTCTGAAACGGCGAGTGAGTAGAACGTTGCGCATGCCACCAGGCCACGCGTCCTGCTTACCGCCCTTGAGGCAACATTAGAGCGAATGCCATGCTATCCAAATAACCGGGGAAAGTACCATCTAGAATACTTGAAAGCATTGCGGGTAACAGAAACGCTCAATTCAGTATCCCCGGCTGGATTCGAACCAGCAACCTTCGGCTTCGGAGGCCGACACTCTATCCAGTTGAGCTACGGGGACTCGAGGTCGCAAAGTCTGTGCCAGGCTCGCAAGTCGACACGCATGATGCTTGTCACTGTTGACCTGACCCAGCCTCCATTCTTTCCGCATTTTGCGCGGCTTCAAGGGGTATGATGTCCAGTTTGGCATGGTTGGGGACACGCGGTCGCTCAGTTTTGTTCGATGCTGCATGATGTGCGTCGAGTTCGAACCTAAGCAGTGCAACAGAGTTAACGAGCTCTGCAGGGTACACGGCCAGTCTTGGCTACCATGCGATCTGGCTTGCCTCGCCTGGCTACGTGGATGGCGTTCCCTTGCTCGGCGATTTGACAATCAAATCCATTGCACTGACAATGTGCGCTCGCAATTCACGGTGGTCTAACGACTCGGAGGTGCGAGTGAATCTTGTCTATCGAACAATCGTCTACGCCCCGCTGCTTGTGGCGTTCGGTCTTGCGTCTCGCGTCGATGCTGAGCCGCCGGTGCGCGCAGAGCTGGTGCAGGTGCAGAAGGTATGGGATCGCGCGAAGCACAATGCGTTTACCGATCTGGTGCGTTGGGCGGGGAAGTGGTACTGCGCATTTCGTGAAGGCGCGGGTCATGCCGGCGACATTGGGAAGATGCGAGTGTTAGCGTCCAGCGACGCCGTGCAATGGGATACGGCTGCGTTACTCGCACTGGACGGATACGACCTGCGCGATGCGGCGATTTCGGTGATGCCAGACGGACGGCTGATGATCATGGGCGGTGCTCAGAAGTCCGTCGATGGGAGCCGCGCGACGGGGACCTTTGTCAGCTACCTCACCGACCGTGGCGCCACGGAACCGAAGATCGTGATTCCTCCGGGGCGATGGCTCTGGCGCGTCACATGGCATGAGGGAAAAGCCTACGGTGTCAGCTATCCGGATCGCGCCGCCGATGCCCACAGTACACTTCATGTAACGAACGATGGCGGTCGCTTTGAGACGATTCAGGATGACTTACTAAGGGGCAACTGGCCAACCGAGGCACGTATCCGTTTCACGGCCAGCGGGGAAGCGATCTGTCTGCACCGACGTGACGGCGGCAAGAATTCGGCGATGCTGGGACGCAGCAAGTCGCCGTACAAGGAATGGACGTGGTCGGACTTGGGTGTTCGATTCGGTGGTCCCAACTTTCTCCAAACGCCGTCTGGCAACTGGATCGCCGTTGGACGTTTGTACGACGCGCCCGTGCGAACTAGCATTTGCTATCTCGATGTCGAGGAAGGAACGCTCACGCCGCTGCTCGACTTGCCTTCGGGGGGCGACACGAGCTACCCGGGGCTGGTATGGCACGACGATCAACTCTGGGTGAGTTACTACTCCAGCCACGAAGGCAAAGCGAGCATCTATCTCGCTCAGGTAAGAATCAACGAGGAAGGCGCGGCAGACTCCGGCGTCCGCGAGATCGGCTCGCGGCGCGAGTTGTTTGTCGATCGCTGGTTGATTGACCGATTGGAGGGTGCTTCGCTTGAATTGCAGCGTCCGGTCGACGCCGGCCCCGTTGTGCAATTTGGCGAGCCCTGGGACGGCGCGTTCTGTGGGTACGCCACCGTCATTCACGACGACGACCTGTATCGTTTGTACTACCGCGGGCTTCCCGTAGCGGGTGCTGACGGCTCGGACCGTGAATCGACCTGTTATGCGGAGAGCGCAGACGGCGTGAATTGGCGAAAGCCCAAGTTTGACATTTATCCAACTGCGGAAGGTCGAGGCACGAATCGTCTATTGCTGCACGCAGCGCCAGTGTCACACAATTTTTCGCCGTTCAAGGATTACAATCCCGACGCCGACTCTCAAGAACGTTACAAGGCTGTTGGCGGAACTGCTGACTCGGGTCTGCTTGCATACGTGTCTGCCGATGGCATCCACTGGCGCAAGCTGCGCGACGAGCCCATCTTCCGACAGAGTGGCTGGGTCTTCGACTCACAGAATCTTTGTTTCTGGTCGGTAGAAGAGCAGTGTTACGTGTTGTACTACCGCGTGGTTCACGATGGCGTGCGATCGGTCGCGCGAACGACGAGCTCCGACTTTATCCATTGGGAGTCGCCTACGCCGATGACTTACAGCGACACGCTCGACGTGCGCCCCAGCCAGCAGCTGTACACAAGTCAAACGCACCCCTACTTTCGCGCTCCGCACTTGTTGATTTCTACGGCCGCACGGTTCATGCCCGGCAGGCGCGCCCTGAGCGATGCCGAGGCGGAACGGATCGGCGTCCATCCGAGTTACTACAGCGATACTTCCGATGCGGTTCTGATGACCTCGCGCGGTGGTTCCCGCTACGACAGAGAGTTCCTGTCGGCGCTAATTCGCCCAGGCATCGGCGCAGAAAATTGGGTGTCGCGGTCGAACTATCCAGCGCTGAACATTGTGCCTACTTCAAACACTGAAATGTCGCTGTATGTGAATCAAAACTACGGACAACCCACCGCGCACTTGCGAAGGTATGTGTTCCGTACCGATGGCTTGGCAGCGCTGCACGGTCCGCCTGAAGGTGGATCGATGGTGACTCGGCCGTTGCAATTTGAGGGCGCACAGTTGACGCTGAACTGCGCGACGTCGGCTGCGGGCGAGATACGTGTCGGCTTGCTGAATACAGACAAGAGTCCGATCGAAGGCTTCGCACTCGACGATTGTGATCCGATTATCGGTAACGAGCTCGAACGCGTCGTCCGTTGGCGTGGCGTTACAGACGTCTCACGTTTGGCGGGTCAGGCGATTCGGCTGCGTTTCGAACTCCAAGATGCAGATATCTATTCGATGAAGTTTATCGGATTGGAACACTGATTGATGAAGCTTCTGGATACGCTGCACTGCAAGAGTCGATTTCGTATTCGATGTGTGACTCGGTAAAATTGACAGCCCACTCGGTCTGTCTACAATGAATGATCGCGAGTCGATTCTCCGCTTGCCGTTGCGTGTGCGTCTCTTGGCTCTCGACAAACTTCGGTGAGGGCTATGAAACTCGTCACGATGCTTCTCTTGCTCGGTTTCCTGTCAGTTTCCTACGCGCTGGCGGACGTTGCCGACACTCCGGAACAAGTCGAATTCTTCGAAAGCAAAATCCGACCTGTGTTGGTGCAAAGATGCTACGCATGTCACAACAGCCTCGACGAGCATCAAGGCGGTTTAGTTCTTGATCACAAAGCGGCTTTGCTGGCTGGTGGCGATTCCGGTCCAGCGATCGTGCCGCAGAACCTAGACGAGAGCCTACTTATCCGTGCGATCCGTCACGACGGTGAGCACAAGATGCCGCTGGATTCTCCCAAGCTCAGCGATGCGATCATCCGTGACTTTGAGACCTGGGTTAACATGGGTGCGGCCGATCCACGACTGAAGAAGCCGACCGAAGCAGATCGCGAAGCAGAAACTGATTGGCTGCAGCTACGTAGTCAACGCGCAAACTGGTGGTCGTTTCAACCATTGCAACTTCATGACGTGCCCCGAGTTACGGATTCCCAATGGGACACAACAGCGATCGATCGATTCGTTTTCGCGCGCATGGACGCGGAACAACTTACCCCGCAACCGATCGCAGATCCGGCAGTCCTCGTGCGGCGCGTGCATTTGATTCTGACGGGACTGCCGCCCAAACCGAACGTCGTAGCGGCCTTTCTTGATGATCCTTCCCCGGCTGCCTACGAACAGTTGGTTGATCAGCTTCTGGCCTCCAAACAGTTCGGCGAGCGTTGGGCACGACATTGGATGGATTGGTATCGCTACGCCGAAAGCCACGGCAGTGAAGGTGATCCACAGATTCCGTTCGCCGCTGAGTACCGCGACTACCTGATCCGCGCTCTCAATGCCGACGTTCCGTACGACCAGTTGTTGCGTGAGCATCTGGCCGGTGATCTGCTTAATCAGCCGAGAACTAACGTAGAGCTCGACATCAACGAATCGGCAATTGGCCCCGCGCATCTGCGGATGGTGCCACACGGCTTTGGTGTGACGGATGCCTATGATGAACAAATCACGTTCACCGATAATCAAATTGACGTGATCACCAAAGCAATGCTGGGCCTGACCGTCTCTTGTGCGCGTTGCCATAACCATAAGTTCGACCCAGTTAGTCAAAAGGACTTTTATCGTCTGTACGGCATCATGGTAAGCTGCCGCCCGTCGACAGTCGTCGTTGACTCGCCGGAGAGACTTAACACCAATCGAACAGCCATCGCTGAGTTGAAGTCGAGATTGCGAGGAGAACTGGCGGAGTTCTGGTTGCGTGAGACCAATGAGCTTCCCGTGCGGCTGGCAGCCACAACTATCTTTCAACAGGTACGTGAAGGTCGCCTCAAGGCAGAGCGGCCAGCGAACTTTGAGGAACTCAAAGGACCTGCGCAAAAAAAAGCGGAGCGGGCCATCAACGCAGAGCAGAAGCGACTTGATCGAATTGCACAGGTGCGGGAACTTACTCATCCATTGGGTGCGTGGTACCTGCTAACTGACGTTGAGTCTGATGAGTATGCTGCGCGTATCGAGGAACAATTGGCAGAGCTACAAACGATTCGAGACGGTAACACGCGGGCGAAGGCAAGCGCAGAGTTCTACCTTGATCTACGTGACGAGGCGGCGCTCGGGAAATGGCACGCCAGCGGCAACGGCACGGCTGGCAAAGTCAGCCCGGCTGGGTCGTTCACGTTGCAAGTAGACGGAGAGCACGCGGTGGCGGGTATCTACCCGCGAGGAGTTTACAGCCATCTCATCTCGGACAAGCATGCTGCAGTACTCGTCTCGGGCAACTTCATTGCCCGCGGGGCTAAGATCATGACTCGCGTCATCGGTTCGGGCGCGCAGCTGCGCGTACCAGTACGCAACTATCCGCTAACGCACGGCGGACTGCACCCAGCGACTGGGATTGACCATGCTAGGTTCCGCTGGCGTGTCGCGACCAATAAGTGGCAGTACTGGCAAGGTGAGTCCGTCCACTACGAAATGCGAACGTCGAAGGAATGGATCCCCAACCCCGGCCCGAGGGATCGCTCGTGGTATGGCATTACCGAAGTGATTGCCGGTGACGATCTGAATCTCCGCGAAGAGGGAGCATCGCTGCTCAGCCTCGTCGACGACCCCGAGAAGATCGCCGACCGGCCAAGTCTCGAGAGCGCGTACGTCGAGGCCCTACAGCGTGCGCTTCGACATTGGCGTGATGGCCAGATGAGCGACCGAGAGGCAGAGTTTCTTGACGCGTTCGTGCAGTTTGGTTTCCTTACCAATCGCGTCGACCAGTTGCCAGCGACGCTGCAAGCGCAGGTCACCAAATTTCGTGAATTGGAGCAGGCGATTCCAGTGCCCAAACGAGCCCCCGGCGTCATCGAATCTGAGCCGGTCGATCAGCCACTGTTGGTTCGCGGCAACTACAAGCAGGAGTCTGCTGCCGTTGCGCGGCAGTTCCTCGAGGTCTTTTCTCGCCAACCATACGAATCAGGTTCAGGTCGGCTTGAATTAGCCGAGGACATGGTGAGTGAGGCGAATACCCTCAAGTCGCGTGTGCTCGTGAACCGTTTGTGGGCGTATGTGTTCGGCCGGGGAATTGTCTCGTCGACCGACAACTTCGGACTGCTAGGCGAACGACCAACGCACGCGGAACTGCTGGACCACTTGGCACTCGATTTCGAGGCCAATGGGTGGTCGATTAAGCAAGCTCTGCGGCAGATGGTGACGAGTCGTGCGTTTAAATCGGCGAGCCGAGCCACCACAGAGACCCTGACGCGTGATGCCGAAAATCGCTATCTGTCGCACTTCACTTCGCGGCGCCTTGATGCCGAGGCCATTCATGACTCAATCAACCAACTTGCCGACCAATCTCCACGGGCCGTTTATTCGCCGGTAGTTCGCAACCGACTCGATCCGTTTCTGGGTGCGTTCAATGCTCCGATCCCGGTGGCCACCGTCAGCTTCCGGACCAATACGAACGTGCCTGCCCAATCACTGGCGACCATGAACAGCAAGATGATCGAAGAAGCCGCCAGCAGTTGGATCGATCGGATCAATAGCAACAAAGGTCCCAACACCACTGCGGAACGGATCGAAGCGCTGTTCCAAGAGGCCTACGCGCGGAGTCCTACGGACGAGGAGTTGGACATTTGCGGAGAGTATCTGGGAAAGACTCCGGATCACAATGCGTATGTGCGTCTCGCCCACGCGCTACTGAACACGAAGGAATTCATCTATGTCTATTGACGACTTCAACCGCCGCGCGTTCCTTCGATTGACTTCGGCCGGCGTTAGCGCGACGGCCATTTCGAGCCTCGTCAATTCGACCGAGGCCGGCCAGGTTAGTCCATCACCGCTTCATCATCCCGCTGAGGCGAAAGCGGTCATCCTGCTCTACATGTCTGGGGGCGTGTCGCACATCGATTCGTTCGACCCCAAACCACTGCTCGCCGAATTGGACGGCCAGCCGATGCCTGGCAAGGTTGAGCGAACGCAGTTCGATCAGGTCGGCAGCATTCGGGGCAGCTACTGGAAGACGGCGCGTTACGGCGATTCAGGTCTAGAGATAACGGACATGTTCCCACAGGTCGCGGAACTCGCCGACGATTTGGCTATCGTCCGTTCGATGACGGCAAATTTCTCGGAGCACGCGCAGGCCAATTTCTTTATGCACTCCGGTTTTCCGTTTCTCGGCTATCCGAGCGCGGGCGCGTGGGTGACATACGGATTGGGCGTCAAGAATCGAAATCTGCCGGGCTACGTTGTCTTGCAGAGTGACAAAGCGGTTTCACCGCACGGTGGGGTCAGCCTGTTTGGTAACGGTTTTCTTCCCGCTACGACGGGCGGCTCGATTTTTAACATCTCCCAAACTAACGTCGTGCCGAATATTCAGGCGAGCACTGCACCGCAGGAACAACGACGAGCACTCGACTTGATTAAGTCGCTTGATCTTAACTTCGCAGATCGAATTGCCGCTCGGCAAGCGGTTATTGACTCGGTGGCCAACACAGAAACCGCCTACCGCATGCAACAAGCGATTCCAGAGCTAACAGATATTTCGGACGAAACTCGAGCAACACTCGATCAGTATGGCGTGAACGACAAGAACCCCAACCTGTCTCAGTACGCCCGGCAATGCTTACTCGCGCGCCGGCTCGTGGAACGCGGTGTACGATTCGTGGAGCTCTCTTGTGCCAGTGCACAAATTGGCGCCGGTGGCTCGGCTAATCCTTGGGATCAGCATGGCGAAATTGAACGAGGGCATGGCTCGATGGCAAAGCAGGTTGACCAGCCGATTGCCGCTTTGCTCACCGACCTGAAGCAGCGAGGCATGCTCGACTCGACGCTCGTGGTGTTCACTGGCGAGTTCGGACGTGCGCCGTTTGCGCAGGGAACGGGACGCGATCACAACCCGTATGGATTTAGCCTTTGGCTAGCGGGCGGTGGAATACGCGGAGGTGTCACTTACGGAGCGACTGACGAGTTTGGTTATCATGCGGTCGAAAAGACTGCAACTGTTTACGACCTCTGGGCGACCGTGTTGCACCAGCTAGGAATCGACCACGAGCGTTTGACCTATCGCTACAGCGGTCGAGACATGCGTTTGACTGACGTGCACGGAAATGTGTGGCACGAGTTGCTGGCATAAGACGAAGTTGAGAGTCGGCGTGGGCCAATCACGGTATCCACGCGGAATCCGATGCGAATCAAGCAACTTTTTGTCGACCATTCGGTCTGTTGAAACTCACCAGCCAGCGGTACCAGCTTCGCCCTTAAACGGACCTACAATTTCCGGAGTGATCCATCCGCCATAGAAACCGCCAGGTTGTGGTTTCACCATGTGTCCATCGACATAACAGTCGACGTGAGCCGGATAAAACGAGAAGTATCCTCGAATCGCGTCGAATTCGGGAAAGGGTTGAGCGTAGGACCAACCGACGTTGTCTTGGACGGGGTGTTCGGGTAGGGCGAGTGACCAGTAGGTTGCTTGCCCCTTCCACTCGCAAAACGATTGGCCGTCCGACCGCCGCAGGTATACCGCAGCCACGTCCGGCGCTGGCAGATAAAAGGTCGGGGGACTTGCCGTTTCACAAATACGGACGGCGCGCGTCGTACGTGCGATTTCTATGCCTCGAAAGCTGACAACCACTTCGCGTTCATCCGGCACAATTGCCGGAGGTCTTGGGTAATCCCAAACCGATTCCTGGCCGTCTCTGGGTGGTATGGCAAACGGCGGTCTTGTCTGTCCGGTATTCTTCCACATGCTCCGGGCTTGCTGCACTCGGTCGGAACTGTCCATGATTCACACCAATCGTCACTGTCGTCAGGAATAGGAACCGTCGCCGTTTGCGAATGATCCGAAATCGGAGCGGCGTGAACGTCATCAGATCATCTCTCGGTCGCTTGACTCGATCGACGGGCCAAAGCCACTACTTTCGAACTTTCCTCTGTTTATTCGTCACCGAGGATCCGCACTCGGCCCGTATCGGCGCTAATCTCAACTTGCCCACCCAGCGGCAACGTCGCGTTCATGACATGATGGCCGACCGGGTAGTTCATCAGAACGGGAATACCAAGTGGCTCGAAGTACTGCCGCAATACGCCATTAACCAAGAACCAAGGATCCTCTTCGTCGTTGTCCTCCCGGTCAGAACTCTTGGTGAATTGGCCGAGGATCGCACCGCGCAGATTGTCGAGTTTCCCTGCCAATTTCAATTGTCGGAGCATCCGATCGATGCGATATGGGGCTTCACGGACGTCTTCGATCAACAAGATTGCATCTTGTGTATCGAGTGCATAGGGTGTCCCTTCCAATGCTGCTACGAGCGAGAGATTTCCCCCCGTGAGTCGGCCACGTGCCGTGCCAGTGCCCACCAACATCGGACGGGGCACGCCTTCGGGAATCTCGATCGTGTAGGACAACGGGCGCGGTCTGTTCTGTTCGGCGGCTTCCACGGCGGCAAAGAAATACTTCTCGGAGAACTTGGTGAGATAGTTGCGCTCCCATTGCTCAATCTTTACTTCGCCACCAAGTCCCCACTGTGGGTTGGGGCTGTGCCAGGTGATGAGTCCCGCCTTGCGATTGATGGCGGCATGGAGGGCGGTAATGTCACTGAAGCCGATGAGAATTTTCGGATTGGCGCGAATCACTTCGTAGTCAAGCAGATCAAGCATGCGCATCGTGCCGTAGCCGCCCGTTCCCGGAAAGATCGCCTTGACTTCTGGATCGCGAAAGGCCTGCATCAGCTCTTCAGCGCGTCGGCTATCGCTGCCGGCTAGATAGCCGTCCTTGGAGAACAAGTCGTCTCGATACTTGATTTTGTAGCCGCGTTCGATTAGTCGCTCTTCGGCTAGCATCATCCGCTCCTTGTCCAGATCGCCCGCGGGTGCGACGAACATGATCGTATCCCCCGCCTGCAATCGCTCGGGCCAAATCATCGCACGCTGTTCCGCGTGGGCACACGAGGCTAGCGCCAGCACGATCAGTGGACTATTCAGGAGAAATCTTGCTACGGATGCCATGGACGACGCTCACATCTTAGCTTGAAAAAGTAAACAACACAGAAGCCAGCGCGTCGTTAAGCAACGATCGTCGAGGTTCTCAATTGCGGCCTGCTCAAAATCTGCATCTCGGATCACACGTTGAACAAGAAGTGACAGACATCACTATCTTGAACAACGTAACCCTTGCCTTCAACTCGCATTTTGCCAGCGTCGCGGATTGCTTTTTCGCTACCGTACTCGTCCAGGTCGTCGACAGAGTACGTTTCGCAGCGAATGAATCCTCGCTCGAAATCGGTGTGGATTACGCCCGCTGCCTGTGGGGCCGTCGCTCCGATAGGAATCGTCCACGCACGAATCTCTTTTTCTCCTGCGGTAAAGTAGCTCTGCAGACCCAATAGCTGATAGGTGGCGCGAGCCAGAACGGCTAGCGCGGGTTCCGCGAGGCCAAGGCTTTCGAGCATCTCGCGACGCTCCTCTTCGTCGAGTTCCGTCAGTTCTGCTTCCAAGCGAGCGCACACAGGCACAACCGAGCCACCCTCTTCTGCCGCGCGCTGACGGAGAGTTTGCACATACTGGTTTTCCCCTTGCAGATCGTCTTCGTTGACGTTGGCCACGTACAGCACGTGCTTAGCGGTGAGCAATTGCAATTCGGCTAGTATCTTCGTGTTGCCGGGGTCTTCGTAACGCAACGAGCGAACCGGCTTGCCGTCTGCCAATGCCTTTTCGCACTCTGCCAGCACTTCGAGCTTGGCTTTCGCCTCCTTGTCGCCCGAGCGAGCTGTTCGGGTGGCTTTGTCAGTCTGTGATTCGACCGATTGCATGTCGGCGAGCATCAGCTCGGTGTCGATTGTATCAACGTCCCGAATTGGATCGACGTTGCCGTCGACGTGGATCACGTCCGACTCTTCGAAACAACGAACCACGTGCAGAATCGCGTCGACATTGCGAATATGGGACAGAAACTTGTTGCCAAGGCCTTCGCCCTCTGATGCCCCGCGTACGATGCCAGCGATGTCTACGAGTTGGAGAACGGCGGGGATCACCTTCTCTGTTTTGATGTGCGTTTCAATGCGAGCCAATCGTGAATCGGGCACCGGTACCGCGCCTACGTTGGGCTCGATCGTGCAGAATGGATAGTTCTCGCTGGCGATGCCAGCAGAGGTGAGCGCGTTGAAGAGTGTCGACTTGCCCACGTTGGGCAGCCCCACAATCCCAGCTTCCATTGTGAATTCCTTCGGGTAACGTCAGTCGAGGTGCAGAAGGCATGGTTCGTCCGGACGGACCAAGCCCGGTATTCTAGCGGAGGGCTCGGCCATGTAACAACGGTGGCAGCGAAAACTTGTCAATCTCACGTGGCCAGAATCGCTAGGAGCGGCAATAATAGCGTTGCAGACTTAGCGACTGGCCCATGGCGAAGAAGTTCCAAGTTTCACGCCCGGTCGCGATTCTAGGCAATGCAGTTCCAGAGGGGATGATATTCGATGGTCAATAGTCGCAAGTCAGCAGTTTGCGTCGTTGCTGTGACGCTCGTTATGGCAGTGAATTGGAATGGTCGTCTGGTTGTTGCCCAAGAGATTCCGGCCCCGCTGACTCAAAATATTCCGGCTGAGGAAAGCAACCGCGACGGGCTGTCGATCTTGGACGACGCGATGCGTCTGAAGGTGACCAGCAACGGTCTCCAAGAACTGAATCGCGTGATCGAATTGCTCGAAACCGCAATCGACACGGGGTTGGAGGAAGAAGACAGCGACTTCGCCGAACAAATGCTCTCCGACTCGCTGATGGAGCGCGCGACGAATCTTATGCAGGTGATCAACACTCGGTCGATTGCCGACCCGCGCGTCCAGAAAATCCGCAAGTTGATCACGTCTGACTTGGGTGCTGTGATCGCCTACAACGATCCACCAGCAACTGCGTATTCTATGCTTGCGAAGTTGCAGGCCCTGCCCGGTGGCGATCCGCGCGAGGCACGTCGAGCGATCGGCAAGTACCTGAAGTTCAATGATCTCACCGAGGAGGAACGTGCCGAGGCGCTGGTTCTGCGTGCCCGACTGATTAAGGATCGAAGCAAAGCGTTGGACGATATGCGGGAAGCAATATCGCTAGCCCCAGAAAACACTAGCTACCGCCTCGCCTTAGCGATCTTCCTGCGACTTGAGAATAAACTGGACGAAGCACTGGCCGCGATTAAGGAAGTTCAAGAACTTAATCCAGCCGATGGCAATGCAGTGATTCTTGAAGGCGAGATCTATCGGCAGCAGAATCGGATTGAAGAAGCTCTGGCGAGCTTCGCGAAGGCGACCGAACTGACGCCGCAGGCGCCCGGACCCTATCAGAATCGAGGGGAAATTTTCCGCCAGCAGGGCAAGTTTGACGAGGCGATCGAGCAATTCAACGAAGTGCTCAAGTTGCAGCCAGGTGTGTTGATGACGCTGCTGCATCGGGCGGACGCGTACATGGCTGACAAACGATTTCAAGAAGCCCTCGCCGATATCGAAATCGTACTGGAGAAGCAGCCCTCGTTTGTCGCCGCACACCGCCTCCGTGCCGAAATCCTGACTCGTCTGGACCGACTGGCCGAAGCGATCGACAAGATTGAGCGGGTCTCAGCGGCAATGCCCGACCAGATAGAATTGAAGAACCAGCTAGCTTTGTACTACTTGGTGGCAAAGCAGCCCAGCAAGGCGATCGAAGCGTACAGCGACATCTTGGACCAACAGCCCAATAACTTCTCAGCATTGCAATCCAGAGGAGACGCCTTTCTGACGATCGGGAAGCATGCCGAAGCGATCTCCGACTTTACTCGAGCGCTGAAGCTGAAGCCCGAGGACACGACGCTCTTGAACAACCTCGCCTGGGTCCTCGCCACCTCGCCCGAAGACGGACTTCGAGATGGCGACCGCGCCCTGGAACTTGCCACCAGAGCGTGTGAACTAACCGGGTACAATACGCCGCACATTCTCAGCACGCTGGCCGCAGCACTGGCGGAGACCGGCGATTTCGAAGCTGCCATCGAGCGCTCGCAGCAGGCCGTGAACCTCAATGATCCCGAGCACGGTGAGCAACTGGTCAAGGAATTGGAAAGCTACCAACAGGGGAATCCTTGGCGTGAGAAGCAGACCTTGGAGGAGGAGACTCCCACCGCTCCGCTGGAAGAGTCGCCACAGAAGCCAGTCGATCAACCCAGTCTGTGATGGGTGACTGCTCGGGTATGGAGCCAGCCAAGTGGCACTGAGCGTCTCTCGGCCACGCTGCCTTGAAGGCGTAGGTCTCAGCGAGTAGACTTGAGCACTTGTCGCAACTCTGAAAGCGGCAGGCAATTGGGCCCGTGGCGGAATTGGCAGACGCGCATGCTTGAGGGGCATGTGCCCGCAAGGGCGTGCTGGTTCGACTCCAGTCGGGCCCACTTGATAGAAGTTCGAGTGACGAAATACCCAATGACGCGGGTGCCTGACATCTGTTGAAACATCGATTCGTCATTAGGTATTTCGTCATTCGACATTTCTCTTGAGACTGAGGCTCGTGGTCAACTGATTGGCCGCGAGCCTTTTTCTTTGCAAATCGACATTCGATTGCGTATCGAAGCGTAGACTCTTTGGCAATATCACATAGAATTCCTGTGATTGAAGCCAATCCCAAACCGATACACCTACCGTCGTCGAAGCGAAATCGAGGAGAGTAACTGCTATGCTAAGTCAAGTGATGCAAGAAGCGATCAACGAACAAATCAACAACGAGTTGTTTGCTTCGTACAGCTATCTCTCAATGTCGGCGTGGTGCGAGCACCAACAGTTCACCGGTTGCGCCCTGTGGATGCGAATGCAGAGCGACGAAGAGCGGGATCACGCTCTCAGGCTCCATGACTTTCTCCTAGCTCGCAACGCTCGAGTCGTGATGAAGCCGATTGCTCAACCGACCGTCGATTTTGAGTCGGTCGCGTCCGTGTTCGAGATGGCATTGGCCCAAGAACAAGAGGTGACCGCCCAGATCGACAAGCTCTATGAGTTAGCCTTCAAGGAGAAGGCATTCGCCGCGCTGGTCGAACTGGAATGGTTCATTACCGAGCAGGTCGAAGAAGAAAAAACTGCTCGAGAAATCGTCCACAAGTTCAAGCTCGTGAAGGACGATCCTGCTTCGCTGCTCGATCTCGACCGGGAGTTGGGCGAGCGCAAATCAGACGAAGGCGATGCGTGAGATTCCCCGCTGCTACCAAGCTCAGAGCAGCGACCACTTCGCTTGCGGCAATGGTCAGCTTAGTGCGGCGGTGAACGGTACGTTCAGAGAATCGCCGATCATCGCGACTGGACCTTTAATGTTGCCGAACCCGCCGTATTCATTGATCTCGAGATACAAGAACAGACAGGCCATCAGCAGCGATACCAAGGCCACGATCAGCATCACCGTGTAGACGTCCAGCACGCCTTTTTTGTTGATTACGCTGGGTACGCTAGCCGACTCTAAGCTTGGTTGCGACATTGTCTCTCTCCTGAATCGGTCCCTGCTGAAATTTTCGAATGACGCGTGCAACGGCTCGGTCGGGTTCGGTCGTGATCACCTCAGCGCGGCCCAGATAACGATCGCCGCGGTAGATTTCGATCGTGTGTCCCTTTCTGAGTCCATCGTCGGCCCCAATGGTGATCTCGATCATTTGTCCACTCGCGTTGCGTCGCGAACGGCTCACGATGCCGCGAACTTGCGGCACGATCTCGCCAGGCGTGGCCGAAGGATCAATGCCCTTTTCGCGGAGCAAGCTGGTCTTGGTGGCAAGCTCGACAGTGAGCTGCTGGTTGCGCTCGACCAGTGAGTTCAGCTTACCCTCCGATTGATGGAGCTTGTCGGTTGCTTCGACCGTGGCTTTGAACGCTTCGTCACGCTTTTGTTGATTCTCACTAAGTGCCACACGTAGATCGGCGACCTCTTTGGTTAGCACTTCGTTATTCGCTTGCGTCGACGCGACAGCTGCCACATTCTGTCGCTGTTGCTGGAGTAAGGTATCCAGTTGCTCCTGAATGGTGCGGTTCTGGCCGATCAATTGCACGCGTTCGGATTCGAGCTTGCGGACGTCCTGCTGGGCGGCTTCGACTTCTGCCTGCAATTGGCTTTCCAGCGCATCCTTCTTACTCGTAAGTCGCTGATTCTCGTTGGTCTGCTCAGCCAACTGCTGTTTGAGATTATCGGCTTCAGTCTTCCAGTTCTTGTGCGTGGCGTAGACCATCAGCGAGACGATCAAGAGCATGATTGCCGCGATAGCAATGAGGCCAGTCAGTATTTTGCCAAGAAGATTCATCGTGTCACTTCCTCAAGGGATCGCAGTAACAGAGTCTTGCCGACAGGTTCGACGGCGCTCGGTCCTTGCGATAATGGGGTTCCGTTGAGAGCTTCCGATGCTCAGATGCAATCTCCCCTTGTTCGCTGGACGGAGGAAACGAGAAAAGCCGCATACATGTGAGCAATCGACCCACAAGCCTCTGAAAGACCGCCCAACTCTCAACCAGGACAGGAGATATTTCCTAGTCCGTAGTATAATCAGCCTGCGAAAACTGTGTCAAACTATCCGGCCAGGCAGATTGGGTGGTGCGGGCGTCAGATGGGCCAGATCTGACAAATCTGACGGTTGACCGGACAAATTGCTAGCTCGGACGGCCACGGCGAGACCGGTTCAATTCGGAAAACAGCCGCATGCGCTGCCGCAAGGGCCAGTCGGGGGCTCGCCGGAGCTCGACTTCGCGGCATGGGCCGCAGGGACGCTGAGCAGCTTCTGCAGCGACGAGCTGCCGCAAGATTCGCACACCGGTGATTCTTCACCACGCAACAACAGCTCTTGCTCGCGGTCACACTCTCGACAAACGAATTCGTACAGTGGCATGACAGGAATACAGGTTTAAGGCGAAAGATGCGGATTGCGGTCGCTTACCAATTGGGGCGCCTCAGGATCTCGTTGGCGATGATCAGCTGACGCATTCCTTCGGGTTTGCGTAGCATCTCCGCGACTTCGGTCGCGATATCGTTGGATTCATCGACGGATTCGGCGGTGCGGTCGACCTCCGTTTCACGGCGTTGAAGTTGGCCCAAGCTGTGGTCAAACTTCTCATGCAGTCGCGACTCGACTTCATCGTCAGCGCTGGCCACCTCGGCCCCGAGCGTGCGTGTGTGCTCAGCGATGTCGTCCGTGCTGATATGGCGCTGGACGTGTTCGGCTACTCCCTCCGTACGAATCGAGCCGGGCCGACCCTGCTGCGGAGTTCGAGCCTGCTGAGGGCGTCGAGCTTGCTGGGCTGGTTGTTTGCGTCGAGGTTGCTCCGACTCGGTTGGTCTTCGAGTCGGCGGTGCGATTGTTTTTGGCGCCTGCTGTTGAGGCGCTGCTTTGGGCTCAGCGGGTTTGCCCTGAGCTCTGCGAAGGAACTCTTCCACTTCGCTACGCAGAGCATCTTCTTGGTTGCGCGGGCCCTGTCTGGGTCCAGGTATTCCTTGGTCCGCAGGAGCCACCGGTCGCGGCTGTCGCGGCCGCTGGGGTCGCTGCTTGCGTTTCACCTGCTCGCGGCTGCCAAGAATTTGTCCGACGATCCAAATCACAAAGACGATGATCCCGAAGATCATCTGGATCAGGTCAGCGGCGAGAATTGGTTGAAGGTGCATGTTCTGAACGCAATGCCAAGGTGTGGGCAAACGGACCCGCGTCGCTCCTACGAATGTCTAGCTGCGACGCCCGCCGGCGTTGGCGATGGAACCACGCATGTCGGTATCCGCCTGTACGTTTTGCAATTTGTAGTAGTCCAAAATACCTAGTTTCCCAGATCGGAACGCTTCGGCCATTGCCCTGGGAACTTCGGCTTCGGCTTCGACCAAGTGGCCGCGGTTCTCTTCGATCTTGGCGAACTCTTCCTGCTCCGCCGAAACCGCCATGGCTCGCCGGCCCTCGGCCTGAGCGCGCGCAACGCGTGTGTCTGCCTCCGCCTGATCGGCCTGCAATCGAGCACCGATATTATCGCCCACGTCGATGTCCGCAATGTCGATGGAAACGATCTCAAACGCGGTTTGCGAGTCGAGTTTCTTGGCCAGCACCGCCTTGGAGATCAAATCGGGATTCTCCAGCACATCGGCGTGCGTGTCCGCAGAACCGATAGCACTAACGATTCCTTCACCGACGCGTGCGACAATCGTTTCCTCAGTGGCACCACCGATAAGCTGCTCGAGATTCGCTCGCACCGTCACGCGGGCCCGCACCTTGAGCTGAATACCGTTCTTGGCCACCGCGTCGAGCGAGGGCCGCTTGGAATCACTCGCCGGGCAGTCGATCACACGTGGGTAGACACTTGTTTGCACGGCTTCCAAGATGTTTCTTCCGGCCAGGTCAATCGCCGTGGCCTGTTTGAAATCGAGGTTGAGGATCTTGGCCTTCCGCGCCGCGATCATTGCGCGAATCACCAGGGGTACATTACCACCCGCCAGATAGTGGGCTTCCAGTGCTTTTGTGGTGCAGCCGTCTTCCTCGTCGATGCCGGACTTCACGGCCATGATTTTGCTGCGCAAGATGACGGTCGGGTTGACCTTGCGAAACGACATACGGATCAGGTCGAAGAGCCCGATACCGGCACCAGTCATGATCGACTGCACAAGCAGCCGCGCGTAACGGAACAGCACTGCGGCGGCGACCAGCAAGAAAATCAGTGCGGCAAAAGCGATAACAGCCCACACGGTGGGGCTGATCGCGAGCAGCGGATGACTGAGGTGAGCAAGCCAACCTGTCATGATGAGGATTCCTAATTCCAAATAATCAGTTCTATGGGAGCACGGGTCTCTAGCTGCGTTGTACTTTTATTGGTTACCGGTTGCAAGCGAGTGCCATACGCTCGGTTATGCGAGTGGCTCGTCCATCGAATCGATCCCAAGTTCTTCGATCGGTGTGGAAAACACATCGCGCGGGTCTTTGACGAACTGTTGAGCCTCCTGATCGTCGGCTGGGCGTACGACGACTCGGTTGGCCCGTACTTCGACCACGACCACGACTTGGCCAATGTCGATAACGGTCCCTTGGCTGATCGCATCGATGTACTTGCCCTCAATCTGTACGGAACCGGAAGGCAACATCTTCGACTTTGCGATTCCCAGTTTGCCAACGAGGCCACGGCGCGGGTCTTCCGGAATCAGGTCGTCGGTCGACTGCAGTTCGCCGAGAAACGCTTTGCCCATCGGGGTGAGCGGCCAGTATTTTATCGCCAGCCCCAGCGTCACAGGCACGGCCACTAGCGTCAGTGCCACAAAACCGATGCCAGCGGTCACGTCTCGGCGGAAGGCCATGACGATGCTAGCAATCAGCGCGATCGCCGCACAGAAACTCAAGATTCCACCCGAGGGAATAAAGACTTCCAGCACCACCAGACCGCATCCCGCGATCAACAGAATCATCGCCCACGTTAGCGGATCTAAGGTCGACATCTTTGCGCTCCGTCGATTGGCACCTGACAATACATATACCGCATTTTATCACCTATTGGCCCATTCACGCAAAAGAAACAGCAATCTGCTCGCCCGTGAAAAGCCCTTACGCGGGCTCTGTCGCGCGGACGACGACGCGGCTGGCGTGAGCGTCCACCACTTCTAGCGGGGTGCCGCGGTCCAGTGGCTCGGCTTCGGCGATCACGTCAATAAGTTGATGCTCGATTTCTGCCTTGCCTGAGGGACGCAGATGCGTCGCAGCAACGCCCCGTTTGCCCAACAGATGGGAGTAGTCCACCATCATCTCGCGATCTTCGAGTTCGGCGCGCTCTTCGGGCTTCAACCGTGCTAGTACCAAGTGACGGAACAGCGGTGCTTCGGGCAGGTATCTGCGCGAAACCAGCGCGCATATCATCACCCCAAAGATTGCCAACGCGAGTGTGCCGACCGATGTCGTGAGTTCCTCCAGGTCTTTTTCGCTATGCGGTCTCACAAACGTGAGACTGGCCAGCACGATGGAAGCAATGACCATTGCCCCGCCGCCGAGACCAAAGATTCCGAAACCCGGCAAGACGAACACTTCCATCATGATGAAGATCATTCCCGTGAAGAACAGAATGACCTCCAACCAGCCTGCAGTGCCGTTGAGGTACTGACTCCAAAAGAACAGCAGCAGTGATACACTGCCCACAAATGCACCAACGCCAATGCCGGGCGCACGCAACTCGATATACAGACCGTAGAAGCCCACCAGCAGTAGAATCCACGCCAAGCTTGGTGACGCGAGTGCTTCGACAAATTCCAAGGCCCAATTAGGTTGTGCGACCGGTGGGTCTTCCTGGAGGCGAAACAGCTGTTTCAGTTCGTCAAAGCTCTCGACGGTTTGCCGTGCCAAACCGATTTGTGCCGCCTGCCCACCGCCAATGACTACTGGTTCATTGGCTTCCACCAATGGTGCACCCTTTTGCCAGCCTGCGGGATTGCGTTGCTCGGCAGCTTCTTCCTCGCTCATCCAACGGGTTTCGCCTGTGGTTTTGTCGCGATATTGAAACAACTCGGTCCCCGGATCGATCATCGCGGACAGCAACGACCAACTTTGCTCCGACAGCGGCCCCAGCGATTCACGTATCGAGGTTTTTGCCGCCTCGCGCTGGGCGACTTCATCCTGTTCCGCCTGATCCTGAAGCTGACGTTCGAGCTCGTTGGCAGGCTCAGCGGCGACGATCTCAACGGCTCCCAGACGAGCTTCCGGATGCATGATCAATTGGTCACAAGAGAGCGCCGCCAGTGCCGCGCCGCCACGAGCTTCCGCGGGCACGTAAGCGACAGTGCGCACGGAGTTCGCATCGAGCTTTGCTAGCGTGGTGGCGAGTTGCACGCTCGCTGCCAGATCTCCACCGCTGCTGTCGATCCGGAGGCCGACCCAATTCAGTCGCTGCTCCATGGCCGTTCGCAGCATGGTTTCGATTCGATTCACCATGCGCGGTGTGATCGGCCCCTTGATGTCGATGATGATGGGCTGCCATTCGCCGGCCAACGTATCCTCTTCCAGAATCGCTGCGGCTGGCACTTTGAGCGCTCGCGCGAGGCCCTGGCGATCGGACGCGAGGAATTTGACGAATCCAAACTCACGCCCATCCCGACCCTCAAACGAGGCCAACGTGCCCGCAGGCACGATCGTTTTTTCTGACAGGATTTCGCGTTGCTCCTGCGTGCGATCGAAATCACGTTGGAGTACGAACTCTACGCCCTGCTCGGTGTCGATTTGGAGCACTTCGGCACTCGCGTCAATCATTCCCAGGGCGAGCGCCACCGGCATCGTTCTTCGCGACTCGGCGATTTCTTGGTAGGCCCCCAAGACCGTTTGACCCAAGGAGCCATCCGCTTCGTCGACGCCCGCCTCGCCGAGCGTAGCTTCGGGAGCCATAACGATCTCTTCGCAGGAAATCGCCAAGAGCGTACTATGGCCACGGATCGAGCGAGGCACGAACGCCACGGTTTTGACACTTGCCATCTCGCGGCTGCTTAAGAACCTAGCTAATGACAGCACGCGTTCGAACTGACTGCCCTTCCCGCCATCGCTATGAGGATCCAGTTGCAACACCAGCAGCGGACGCCGTTGGTCTTGATTGCTGGTGGCCGAATCGACCAGCCGATCGCGGACGCGGCTGATCGTCGATTGCAGTACCTGATCGGCGTTGCCAGTTAGCGGTAGGTGGACTCGGACCAACGCCACCTGTACGTCGGCTGGCTCAGCCGGCACGGGCTGATCAACGGCAGCGACCAAAGGACTGGCTGCGATCAGCGCGAGCAGTAGGACGACACTTGATGCCATGCGCGGCATTACGGAGCTTCCCTGTCTGGAGAATCGGTTCACGGTACGACAATTATACGTCGCGCCACATGGCCAGAAAAGCGATGCGTTTTGGCCACCTTTGAGAGGGAATTCGCCCCGAATCGGCTGTTATTGCCGGGCATGTCCGTACTTTGATTTGACGGCGAACCGCATGGTTCCCTGCGCTTTGTACTGGAAGCTGCCTTGTGGGGTGTGTTCGGCAACTGATAGCGTCAACGGGCCGGAGATTTCGGCACTCACGGTGCGACATGTCTCGGTCTCGATCGCGACCTCGCCAAACGCGTGAATGCGAATGGGATTCGCGACCTCGCCAACGGCGATGATCGAGGCATTGAATACCGCACACTGTTGCCCTTCGATTTGCTGCACAGATTTCAGTTGCAGCTCAAACTGTTCAACGCGTCCAAACTCGCCGCCGAAGCCCATCAACTGCTCGGCGATATCGCGCGGCAGCGTCATGCGATCACCCACGCGCATCGTCTTGCCAACCAAGTGCTTGATCAGCGGATTCGGTAGGCCCAGATTCTGCAGTCCGGTTACGACGATCTCATACTCTGCCTGCGAGGGAATTGAACCCTCCGCGTCGGTGACGATCAGGCGTTGCCCTTCGCGCGTGACGAAGTAGCTCTTTTGCTCGACCGCCTGCACGTTCTCCTGGCCGGGCTGGTCGTTTTCGGTGGAGGTCAGCCGCGAGAGTGGATAGCTGACGTGGGCGCGGCGGACACGACCGTCGTCGACCTCAAGCACTTCCACGAATCGCTGCTGACGGCGTTGAAGTGTGTTCTTGCCGGTGTTTGCTTGCTGACCAGACTGGGTGATCGACGTGTTGATCGTCATTTCCACCCCCAGCGCCTGCGCCGCGCGATCACCGACGCGGGCGGGTTGTTGCGAGAACGACACCGTCTCGGCGGAACCGACGACCGGCTGCACTCCTGCTACGCCCGCATTGTGGGCCGCCGGCTGGATTTCGCCACTGGCAGCCTCCATGCAGACACCAACGAGAGCGAGCACGAGCAGAGTGATCAGGGTCCAACGGGAGTAAGGCATATCTGGATTCCGCAGAAGTACTGAAACGGCAGACGACCCGCAAACGCACGGACTTTCCGCGCGGTATCATCCCAGCGTGGCTGATCTGGTCAAGTTCGGTTCCCGGGAGCTAGCACGATTCCTCCCTCAAATGCCGGGAATCGCAAGCATTGCAGGCCCCCATGGCACGCGGTATACTGGGCGATTCGCCAGTACCCAATCCCCTCGCCATAGCGCAAACCCACTCTGGAGTGGACCATGACGATCGATAAAAGCCTGAAGATTCGCCGCGGCGGAACCTCCAACCGCAGTGTGCTCACCCGCGGCGAGCGACTCGCGAAACTCAAGGAGGAGGACCGCTGGCAAGAGGGTGACTCCCCCTTCGGCCTCGCCAAGGTGCGCGTGCGAAAGCTCGTGATGAAGAAGAAAAAGAAGAAGGCCAAGGAAGAAGACGAAGAGGGTGGCGACAGCGCAGCCTAGGCCGTTGGACACTGGGACGGCGTACCTCAAACGAATTCAGCTTCGCCGCTGGGCAAGTAACCCAGCGGCGTTTTTGTTGGGTGGAAGCTAACGACAGATCAGTTCCGATCTGCCGAACAACGGCAGCTAACAGCCGTGATACGCACCCCTACTTTTTAATGATATCCTTGACCGTCATGCCGCCGGGGATCATTGGCAGCACGTGTTCTTGGTAAGGCACCTGCACGTCGAGCAAGTAAGGGCCGTCGTACTCGATCATTTCCTTCAACGCCGGCTGCAGTTCTTCTTTCGACTTGATAAAGCTCGTGCCCCAGCCGAAACCCCGTGCGATCTCAACGAAGTTCGGATAACGCTCTGACGGGCCGATTCCGTCGCCGTCGCCGGCCCACTCGGGATGATCGATCGGTCCCAGGTACGTGTGGGCTCGGTTGCCTTTCATGAATCGGTCTTCCCACTGCACCACCATGCCTAAGTGCTGATTGTTCAGCAGCAGCACCTTCACTGGCAGCTTCTCACACTTGCAGGTGGCCATCTCTTGGATATTCATCAGGTAGGAACCGTCGCCGTCGATGTCGATCACCAGGCGGTTGGGGTTGGCCGCTTGCACGCCCATCGCCGCCGGCAGACCGAAGCCCATCGTGCCTAAGCCACTGCTGCTCAGCCAGCGGCGAGGCTGGTCGAATTTGAAGAACTGGGCGGCCCACATCTGATGCTGACCAACGCCGACTGTGATGATCGGATCCTGCTCGGCGGTGAGCTTCCACAGCTCCTCGATCGCCAGTTGTTGGGTGATGCCGTCGTAAGAATGGTCGAACGAGAAGGGTTCGTCCTCTTTCCATTTCATGCACTTATCCACCCAGGCGGAAATGTCTTCGGGAGGCTCCACGATCTTGTTTAGCTCGGTCAAGGCATACTTCACATCACTGCAGATGGGGATGTGGGCTGGCTTGTTTTTGTTCAACTCCGAGGCGTCGACATCGACATGGATGATCTTGCCGTGCTTGCAGAACTCTTCGACCTTGCCTGTCACGCGATCATCGAACCGCACGCCCAGCGCGATCAGCAGATCGGCTTCGTCGACCGCGTAGTTGGCGTAAACCGAACCATGCATGCCAAGCATATCGAGCGACAGCGGATCGGTGCCTGGATACGCGCCCAAGCCCATCACGGTCATGGTGATCGGAATGCCCGTCTTCTCGACGAGCTCGCGTAGGTCGTCGCTGGCATTCGCCAACACGATTCCGCCGCCTGCGTAGATCACCGGTCGCTTGGACAGCTTGATCGCTGCGGCAATCTGTTTGATCTGCTCCGGCTTGGCATGCGGTAGGTCGAAAGTATAGCCGGGCAGATTCAGAGGCGGGTCGTAATCGGGTACACATGACTCAAGCTGCACGCTCTTGGGAATATCGATCAGCACCGGCCCTGGACGACCCGTCGCCGCGATCAAAAACGCTTCCTTAATCACTCGAGCGAGGTCCGTCACATCGGTCACGAGGTAGTGGTGCTTGGTGATGCCGCGGCAGACTTCGACGATGGGCGTCTCCTGGAACGCGTCGGAGCCGATCGCTTTGACGGGCACCTGGGCGCTGATGGCAACCATCGGAATGCTGTCCAGCTTGGCGTCGGCAATCGCGGTTACCAAGTTTGTCGCGCCGGGACCACTCGTGGCCATGCACACACCTACACGACCGGTGGTGCGGGCAACGCCCTGGGCCGCGAAGCCACCGCCCTGTTCGTGGCGTGGCAGGATTGTACGAATCTGGTCGCTGAACTTGGTCAGCGACTGGTGCATCGGCATGCTGCATCCGCCCGGGTAGGCAAAGATAAGATCGACACCCAGATTGACCAGTGATTGGATCACGATGTCCGCACCGGTTGTCAACTCGCCTTGGGTCTTAGTCTTCTCAATAGTCGCCACAATTGCACCTCAAATCTCGAATCTCGTTCACTCAACTCTAAGGAATATCCACACGTGCCGCTTCAGCGGTGCACGAGGCTGAACAGCGGACCGCGTCGCGGTCCGACTAGGACGCCATTTAGCCTGGCCGGGTTCTGCTTGCCCCCACTATGCCAGTTTGGCCGATCACCTGGTAAACCTTTCCACAGTACGTGAAAATTCGCCCAAAAACAAGCGATAATTCCGGTTATACGGGGTCCTGCCGACCATTTACTAGATTAGTGTTCGGACTTCGATAATTGGTTCGCCTAGATGCCCTCTCGACAATCGCTCAATACCAAAAAAACCGCAGATAACCGCGTCGCGTCACAGCGCCCCCCAGAATCGCGGTGCTGGCCAAATTCGTCAATCGACAGGCAACACAAGCACCTCCTCCGAATTCTGCCCACCGAGGAAGGGATGTCCAAACGCTGGAGTTTTGAAAGGTCTTCGGTTTTCGTTTACAGAACCCCACTTCCAAAGGTGGCGGTCTTCGCCGCAACTTCCTTGTGGATATGTACTTGCACCGATTGCTCGGTAAGCGCAGGCCCTAGTTTTGAAAGGTTGCGGTGCCCGCACCTTTCAAAAATTGAGTCTGCGGTCATCTGGATGCCCAGGGACCGCTCCGTTCCAGCCTCGATTCCGGCTGCCGGATCCCATCGAGTAACTGCGCCTCTCACCCACGCGAAGTGGTTCGCGGGACTGCCGTGGAGTCGTCGTGAGAAACCCAAGTCCTGGCGGGTATTATAGGTAATTCGCACCAGTAATTCCGCAACTATTTTTGGCCATCGAGTTGCCAGTATGAGGTGCGCTAGGGGGCCTACCTAAACGGTCTAGGGTAGCTAGCTTCCCAACAGGTAACGACGCAAGTCGAACCCGACCGACTGCGTTAGTTCTGAGTGAAGGTCGGCTTGGACGACGTCGACCGATATGTCTTCGCGTTACCCTTCGCCGACGATGATGTAGGTGCCAGAATTATCCATTTTGTCTAATAGACTTAGGTTGCCTGTGATTCCCCTTTTTAACACTAATGATATATCAATTATTTTGACTGGAACATTCGCACGCTCTCGCGGCGATGCAGACACAACAGACGCTGCACTTCATAGAGTTTTCACGCAGTTGGAAAGTTATCTCGACTAGGAGCCGCACTATGTCAAAATCGCACAATTAGTGCAAAACAACTATTGTGTAAAATTAGTAATCTAGAAAACTCAGGAAACTCAAAAGTCCTGACTTGACAGGTTAGGTAACTGTGGCAGAATCTGCGGGGAGAGTGAGCAACTAGAGAACCTACGAAGTCGACGGAGTTATTTTCAATGTCACGCAGGGCGCATTTTCGCGGATTCACCCTGGTGGAATTGCTGGTAGTCATTGCCATCATCGGTGCGTTAACGGGGCTGCTCTTGCCGGCTGTGCAGAGCGCCAGAGAATCGGGTCGAAGAACAACCTGCTCTAATAATCTCCGCAACCAAGCGGTCGCGCTGGCCAATTACCATGCCAGCCACAAGCGACTGCCTCCAGGGCGCCACTCAGGGAGAAGTGATCCAGAAGGTCCGGTGCTTGGCTATTCGTGGGCGGCGTATACCCTGCCCTATCTTGAACAAATGCCACTCTCACGCTCGCTGGACTTTCACTTGCCGTGGGACGCACCGGCCAACGAATCCGTAGTGCAAACCACGCTACCGCTATTTCAGTGTCCTAGCTCCGAGGAAGTGCTGCCCGGAGAGTCGGACTATAGCGGGATCAACGGCAGTGCAATGATTACTACCCTGGGTGAGCAAGAGCTTAGTTTTGGAGACTTGCAGCTGATTCTGAATCGCGGAGTGTTGATTCCCTGCCTCAAGCTTGAGGATGGCATCAACTTCGGCCAGGTCACCGACGGCCTAAGCAATACGTTGGCCTTAGCGGAGTCGCCGTTAGTTACCGACGTGGAAGACCGCTATTGGGCAAGTGGCACCATCTGCATGTCCCATGACTCCGGAAGGGTCAACAGTAAGAAGAACGGGATCTTTAGTGAGCACCCAGGAGGAGCCTACGCAGCACGAGCCGACCAATCCGTGTCATTCTTGTCGGACGATATTGAAGAGTTGGTTATTGGTGCTCTCTGTACACGGGCGGCAGGCGATTGACATCACAGTCTTGGAGCCAGGCAATTAATCACAAAGCAAGCGATCTAGGAACAGACATCGAGGTTTATGCTTTGAGAGTTGTCGTTGGGAGATGACTCCCGGTTTTTCGTTTTTATGGAGGATTTGATGATGAAAGCTGTGACGAACTTACTAATGGCGTTTGCCGTCCTCGCGATGATGTCTACCAGCGCTCTCGCTGGTGGCGATGGTGGTGGGGGTGCCAAAGATGATGGGACCATCGTGGTTGCAAACAATTTCGCTGGTCAAGTGATGGCGGTGGCGGTTGGCCCAACTGCCCCGACCACGATCACTGAGTTCTTGGCTCAGGGCGCGCAGTTCGTCCAACCTGGAGCTGCCGCGACGTTCTCATTGGCCGCTGGCGAGCAGACGGTATCGGCGATCTTTATCGATGATGTTGGCCTCGTGGTCACCGCCACCGATGCGACGACGGTAACCGTCGTGAGTGGCCAAACGACCAATCTCTCTGGTGATGCTCCTGGAGTGCTGAACTAGGTATCAATTGGTCTATCCATGATTGTTGAGCGTTGCGGGCTGCATCGGCGGCCCGCAGCGTTTTTTTTCTTTAGTGGACATAAGTACGCCGCAGATATGCTCTTAACTTTTCTCCGCGGCACTGCGATCGTTCTTGGTGCCTTGGCGTTGGCGGCGAGCTGGCTCGACGTGGAGACCTACGTGACCGCTTGGATCGGTCTTGTCCTCCTCTTCGTGGCCATCGCGGGACTAGGATCCCGGCAAGCTTTTGCTGCAGGCTTGCTCTTTGGTGTGATCTACATCGCGGTCGCCCTGAAGTGGGCACCCCATATGCTCGCGCTAACACTCAACAGCGACACCGACCAATGGAAACCTTGGCTTGTTTTTTTGGCGATCGCGAGTTGGGAGGCGATTCCATTCGCTCTGTTGAGTTCCGCCGTAACTTCCGCGGCCGGTGGGGCGTTTCCGATCTGGCTGTGCGCAGGTGGCTGGATCGCGATGGAGCGGTTTTGGCCGAGGGTTTTCCCATGGTCCTTGGCGCACACGCAAATTGGACTGCCGCCCATGGTGCAGGTCGCTGAATTGGGCGGCATCTACCTGGTGAGCTTTGTGATACTCTATTTTTGCATCGGTATCGGAGTGCAAGCCAGTCGCAAGGATTTCACCGTGCGATTGGCGTCGTGTGTGCCTCTGATGCTCGTGGTAGCCAGTCTGGTGTTTGGCTGGTTTCGCCTTGCCGCGTTCGAAAACGCTGCGGCGCAGCAGAAGACAATTCGCGTCGGTGTTGTTCAGTTCGATCCGCGATACATCGACGCGACTAAGAAAATGCGTCTCGCGTCCGAGCAGCTGCAGCCGGTCGATCTCTTGCTCTGGCCCGAGTCCACGCTGGGTACATACTCCACGGCAGTCAAAGGACTCGATGAGATTCGTCGTGACATAAAAGTCGCACACATGCCGTTCCTCGACTGGAAGCAGGCCCGTGGCCTCGGTGCCTGGCTGCTGGCCGGGGGTAAGACATTCGAGCCTGGAGCGAGCGACGAAGGACCGTATTACCAAACCGCCTACTTGGTCGATACAGACGGCGAATTTCGTGGCCGGTACTATAAGCGATCGCTGATGCCGATCGGCGAGTATATGCCGTTGGAACACAAATTCCCGGACCTCCACGATTGGGCTCAGCTCTCGCAGCAGGCTGCTTGGGGCACGAGCGACGCTCCATTACAAGTCAAAGATGGTGTGCCCGTTGGCGTGCTATTGTGCTACGAAGACATTGTCGCGGAAATGTCGCGACGATCGGTGGCCGAAGGAGCGGAACTCCTCGTCTCGCTGATCAACGCGTCTGCATTCGAGGATCCGCTGGCACTTGAGCAGCATTTGCGCTTGGCTACCTTGCGGTCGGTTGAGAACCGACGCACACTAATCCGATGTTCTGGCACAGGCGTGTCCGCGTGTATTGCGCCGACAGGAGAAGTCTTGAGCCAGCTGCCGACTCACACCGAAGGTCAATTTGCTGTCGAGGCGCAACTCAACAGCGGCAGGACGGTCTACAATCGGGTCGGCTTTTTACTGCCCCATTTGGCAGCGGTCGTCGTGGGATACTACGTTCTGAAGGACCACTACCTAACGCGTTACGCCGCGAAAGGCCATGCAAAACAATCCCAAACCGAGTAGGGCAAGATTTGTTGGTTCTGGCACCGCGATCAATTGGCTGTTCTGAGACACGTTGTTGCCATAGCTTGCTCTCCAGTCCGTGAGGCTGCCAGCGGTTAGGTTGCGTTGCCATCGCAAAAAATCGGCTCCGTCGACGTCGCCATCTCGGTCGAAATCTTCGTCTGTCCTGCCATAGTTTGCCTGCCAACCAGAAAGACTGCCAAGCTCCTGACCACTTTGCCAGAGTAGGAAATCGGTGCCGTCGATGTCGCCATCCAGGTCGTAATCTTCATCAATCGTTCTGAATGCGGTCTGCCACTCGAGGAAGCTTCCCACATTTTGGTCGCGCTGCCATAGCAAGAAGTCCGCACCGTCGACCTCGTTATCATGGTTGAAGTCTCCCTCCATGTCCGGCGCGGTTAACGCCTGCAGACGAATCGTGAACTGGTAGTTGTTGGCAAGCGAATTGGTAATGTCAGGCAGATCGAGCGAGAAGTTCTGCCCACTGGCGACCTCATCAAACCGGACGAGCCCGTCCGTGAAAGTGATCAGATCCGGCTCGTGCGTAATACTCTGGAAGGTTGGCGAGGTAACCGGGGGATTTCGATCTGGGGTGTCAAAGTCCAGTCCCTCCACGCCTTGAATAGGAGCTTCGCTGATCCTTGAGAAACCGTCCCCGATACCACTTCCGAGTGCGATGGAAAATCCTACCCAGTCGGCTTCCGTTTTGTTGATCGCACTGCCTAACTCGATGAAGTACTCGGTGGTACCACTCGTAAATGGAGAATTTGCCGCTGGGACGCTGATGTCGATGGGATCGAGCCCAAAGATCTCAAGGCCGGGTAGTGAAACTTGGTTGGGATTGCCGACTCCCACGTCATCATTGTTCACATCGATAGTCGACTGGGTGGAAAAGCCCAGCGGCGTGCCGGGACCAAGAATGGCTGGTTGACCCCCGAGGATGCCTCCTAGCGCGGACCCGCTCATCTGAGTCGATGACGCAATCAGTGCTAAGGTGATCGAAAGGACAGCCTTGTGAATTACCCAATTCATTCAAGTTCTCCAAGTTAACTTCTGGCTCTTCTACGCCGAAGCGGACGATTATCGACAATACGTCGTCGTTCCAAGCGAACGGCGGCTCTTTTCGCTGCATCATAACTCTTTTATGCAAGCGGCACTAATTGCCTGGGCCACCCAATTTACCCGCACCCGCATGCGACAACAAGAACCGACGAAATCGAATCCTAATGGGACGAAGACGCATGTCCTTCGCGCAGCAGTTTCCCATGCTTACGCTAAGGACCCCGAGACCCTGTCTTCTATTCCACGTAGGTTTCTGTGTTGCACTCTTGGCCAATAAGAATGCGCTTCGTCTCTTGCCTGACGATGCTGCTGATTAATGAGTGTGCCGGTGGCAATCCTCTGATTGATCACTTCCCGCAGGCGAAGGACTCTGGCTGCATGGCCTGCCACGCTGGCATCGAACTGATCCGCGAGGCGGATTCGGAGATGATGCAGCAGATCATGGCCAAAGGCACTGCAATGGGCGATCCGGCGGGATGCATCGTTTGCCACGGTGGTGATCCAACGGAAACGAAGGACAAGGCGGTCGCGCACGGCGACGCTGCAGACGTTGAGTTTTACCCAGCGCCCGGCAGTCCGTGGATCAACGAACATACGTGTGGTCAGTGTCATGCCGATCATGTGCGGGTCCAGTGGACAAGCCTGATGATGACCGAAGCGGGCAAAATCCAGGGTGTGTGCTGGGCGTTTGGTTCGATGACCGGGTACAACCATCGCTGGGGGAATTATGGCGTAGAGAATCCCTCGAATCCGCTCGATCGTATCGGCACAGACACGTACCGCGAATACATGGAGCGTTTGACGGCGATCGAACCGAATGTGTTTGTTGATTCGCATGAGCCGCTGCCGGAAGCTCCTCAGCATGCTGACCTGGCCGCTTTGGCTGAGGATCCCACGCCGGCGGCGTTTACCTATTTGCGACAAGAGTGCCAACGTTGTCATCACGCGGTGAAGGGCCGGCAGGAACGCGGCGACTTCCGCGGCATCGGGTGTTCCTCGTGCCATGTTCCTTACAGCAACGAAGGCCACTACGAAGGCGCAGACCCCACTATCGATCGCGCGGCGACCGGCCACATGCTCGTGCATTCGATTCAAGGCACTCGCGACGCTAAGGTGACGGTGCACGACAAAACGTACTCGGGCATTCCGGTCGAGACTTGTACGACCTGCCACGATCGTGGCAAGCGGATCGGAGTTTCGTTTCAAGGGCTGATGGAAACTCCTTATCACTCGCCCTACGCCGCTGACGGTGGTCCGCAGCCGCCGCTCCATACCAAGCACTACATTGCGATGGAGCAGGACGTTCACTACCAGAAGGGCATGACCTGTCAAGATTGCCACGTTTCCTCAGATGTGCACAGCGATGGCTTTTTGGCTGCCGCTAACTTGGCGGCGGTGCAGATCGAGTGTGCCGACTGCCATGGTACGCCAGACCGCTACCCATGGGAGTTGCCGTTGGGATTTATGGATGAGTTCGACACGCGACCGGCGAGCGGAGCGCCGCGCGGTGTGATGCAAGAGCGCGTCGCGGAAACCTTGCAAGGACAGCAATACGACCCGCGTGATGGGTTTCTCGTCACGGCGCGAGGAAATCCCTACGAAAATGTCGTGAGGGTGAATGACGAGGTCATAGTCCACACGGCAGCGGGTAAGGACTTGCAGCTCAAGCCGCTGAAGAAGCTGATCGCTGAAGAGAAAATAAGCAAGCGCGGTGTCGTCGCGATGCAGAGCGTTGCGCAGCACCTGGATCGCATGGAGTGCTACACCTGCCACAGCAGTTGGACACCGCAGTGTTACGGGTGCCATGTGAAAATCGACTACTCGCAGCGCGACAAGTGCCCTGAATGCCAAGAGTCGTTCTCAGGTTTTGACTGGGTGGGTGCAGGAAGAAAACATCAGCGGCCGGAGCACGCCGCCGATCGCGGCGAAGCGGACTACGATACGATCATTCCCGGCAAGGTCAGCGAGCAGCGTTCCTACTTGCGCTGGGAGGAGCCCATGCTGGGCATCAACGGCGAGGGACGCGTTACTCCGCTCGCGCCTGGCTGTCAGCCTTCGGTGACCATCATTGGCGAAGACGGTGAGCCGGTGCTACTCAACCATATTTTTCGGACGGACTCCGGGCTGGAGCGCAGCGGCGATGAAGGCCAGCTGGCGATCGACATGAGTCCCACCCAGCCACACACGACGACCAAGAATGCGCGGACGTGCGAGTCGTGCCATGCTTCGCGTAAGGCGCTGGGTTTGGGGATCGGTTCGACGCGGCCCTGGGACAAGCAGCACATCGTGGACCTCGAAACGGTCGACGGAGAAATTTTGCCAAGCCAGACGCAACCGCAAATGGAAGCGATCGAGAACTTGACGCACGATTGGTCGCAGATTGTCGATGAGCAAGGCAACCAGCTAGCAACTGTGGGACACCACTTCCAGCTGTCGCGTGCCTTCACGGCAGACGAGATTCAGCACATCAGCCGGGAAGGTACTTGTTTGTCGTGTCACGAAGAGATTCCCGCCGAATCGTTGGCGGTGAGCTTTCTCAGTCACGTAGCGCAGTACACAGGGCAGGTGCCAGAAGAGTCGCGCCAACACGATCGCCTCGTGCACAAGATACTGCTGATTGCCGCGTGGGTGCAATTTGGCGCGGCGATCTGCCTGCCGATCGCCGCCGCCGTGTGGATCTATCGAAAGCGAAGGACACCGACCAGCACGACGGGTGTCGAAGAATCGTCAACAGCAGAATCAAACGCCGTGCGACCTCCCCATTTCGGCATCGATGGAGAAACACATCAGCCAACCGCAAATAAGTCCGAATCAAATGGCGCTCAATGAGTCAGGCGCCGATGGGCAAATTTGGCGCTAGAGCGACGGTAGTTTCTCGCCCCAAAGCACGCGCGAGCTTCTGCGCGCGACACCTTCTACTTTGCGAACGCGTTACGCACTAGTTCGGCGTGGAGTTGAAAATCGCTGGTCTCCCGGCTTTGTTGATGCGACAGCTTTCATCGCAATCAGTCGGGCGTCGTGAGTTCTTCATCGTTGTGCACCGCTTTGAATCGACAGCCGTCGATCGGCCGTTGCGCGATTGCTTAACGTTTTCTTGAAGTTTCTCTAGCTTCTGCAGACTCTCGTTTGCGCACCTAGTGACGTTGAGTGCAAGGGAGCTCGTTGGTCGATCGACGTTCGTCTTCGTTGAAGGCTAATGATTCGTGAAGAACGGGTTAAGGCACAGAAAAGCGATTCCGTGAAGAAAGAGTGAATCAACCTGCGCAGCAGAAAATTAACAAAGTATTTGCGATGTAAACGGTTACGATCAGCGGAAGGATTGCTGCAGGGTGCATCATTGGTGTGAGAACCCTATATGCGTTGTGGCGGAACAATGCGGCGCGATGCTTGCATTGCCAAGCCTGGAGGAGAATGCGATTCACTCGCTCACCATGACGGCAACGTTCGAAATGGAGAGATAGTCAATTGATCGAGCCACTAGGTCGCAAGGCCGCTGGCCTGAGACCGCGACCAGCACATCTCATTGTTACCCACTTAACCTACTCGAACTGAGGACCCTCTGATGATGCAACAATTGTCACGCGGAGTAATGGTTTTGTCCGCGCTACTACTTGCGGCAAGTAGTGTAACCGCTGCAGCCCCCGAAACGAGTGATCCTAGTGCTCGTCTCATTCCTGGGTTTGATGCTCCCGGTGAATTTCCCACGACGGTCACGGCGAGCAACATCAATATTCGCCCCAACAGCGGCGCCGAGCTCGATGGCTTCGGTGAGGACGACTTGAGCCTGTCATTCCCGTCAGCCGGCCCTATCGCCTGGACATCGTCGCGCGCAAACAGTGGCGACATCGCCCTTTCCATCGGTCCTGCCGATCCCAGTGACTCGCGCTACTTCTTCCCAGCGGGTTTTGTGGACAACTACCAGGCAATGAACGGCAACAGCAACCCCATTGACCCAAACTCGGCGGACAACGAGTTGACGACTCTTGCTTGGCGCGTGAGCAACCAAACCGGTGCGTTACTGGCCACCACACGCCACAACGGTGTGGACGACGGCTACGTTAAATTCGACTTCACAGATGTCGGCACGATTCGCGGTGTCTCGTATTTCAACTCCGGATTTGCACAGGGTTGGGGTTTCCAGATGGCCAACGGCGAATTCGCGAACTCGGGCCCTGGCTCCAGCGACCTGCAGATGGGCCACTTTGGCGATGGCGATGGTGCACACGAGGCAGTCTTCAACGTCGCGACTGCCTATTTTCCCTACGAGCAGGGCTGGAAAGGTGCCTGGGTTAATGGCGCAGCCGACGGTGAGAGCACCTTCGCCGCGGGCTCGTCAGCCGTCACAGAATCAGAGGTCACTTGGACCAACGGCTTGGCCGACGTGCAGTTGACCAACGTCGATTCCGCGACCGATGGCATGTTGTTCGTCGCACCGTCGAATAGCTCGAGCACGACCCGCATCGCATCGGCGTTTCCGAACCAAGCAGGTGGTTGGACCACAACCATTCGTTTGGAAGACGACGACGACACCACGGGCCAAACGTATCAGAACGGCGGCGACGACTTCCAGTTTCTCTATGTGCCTTACGACACACCGAATTTAATCGGCGGTTACATTGATGGGGCTACCGGAACTTCGATCAATTCCGCCGGCGACACTCAATTCGATTTGACTCGCACGGCCACCGGTGATTATTCGTTGAGTGTCTTCGAGGCGGATGGGGTCACCAAGAAAGGTGAGGACGCAGGCATGCTGATCCTTTCCGTCGCCGACACGGTAGAAGGCGACGCAACGATTGGCTCGCGTGCCGCCATGTCCTACGAGTATGACAACGAGTCGGGTGACTTTATTGTCCAGTCGCGCGAACTCATTGACATCCTAGGTTCAATGCCGTTCGACAACTTTGGAAACGAGTTCGCGGGAACCGACTCCGACTTCTACTTCGCTTGGGTGGACTTTGAGAATCCCCTGGGCCCAGTGCCGGGCGATTTCAACGCCAACGGAGCAGTTGATGGTGGCGACTTCCTCGCTTGGCAACGGGGCGAATCGCCCAATGGTGCGGTCCCCGGAGATTTGGCACTATGGCAGAACAATTACGGCAGTGGAGCGGCTCCTTCGCTTGATGCCGTGCCGGAACCTGCAACTGCCTGCATGATGATGATCGCCACGATTGCTGCTTTCGCAGGTCGTCGAGCTTAGGTTCGTTGGCAACCGCTACCAACTAAATCGATGAAGGGCAGCGCAGCGCCGCGCTACTGGAGGACAGTCGTCCGCGGTAGCCGGCGCTGTTAACTTGCGCTGAACGCTACGATCGGGTTAGCCGAGTCGCCCCGGATCCTCATTGGACAGACGGGCGCTCGCGCCTAGCCGCGCGCTCGGCGTGGAATTGTAAACGAATACAGCACGACCACTGCGCCTGTGCCCATCAGACTCCAGGGTGCCCAGGCTGGCGGGACGAGATCTTCCTCGGTGTACTGCCGAGGCTTGCCTTCGATCGGCTTCTTGATGATGGCTTTTTCCAGAGCCAGGGCTTCGACACCTAGCAGTGCGGTGTAGGCTCCCAATGCCAAGAAAAGGGATCGCCACATGGTCGTTGCTCCGTCGTTGGACTGCAGAGATGGGGGAGTTTGAGGATTCGTCCATTGTTGGAATCGGCGTTGCAGTTCCCGTCGGTGCAACAAAGCTGCGCACGGTCCTGTCGCATGGATCGCTGGGGTTTTGAGGGCAGCAGCGGAGGAGGAATGTCGACATTCGCCAAAGCACGCAGATCGCCTGCTCGATCTGCTATGCTGAAGAGATGGCTGAAAACTCGAAATCGTGGTTTCGGATGCGCTGGCGAACCCTCTTTTTCCTGCTGGTCGCCCTAGCTGTTGGTTGGAGCGCTTATTCGTACTGGCGAGAGTACAGCGAGCTGGCGGCCAAGCGTGCCCGCGAATCGATGGCTCCGGTGGCTGGTTCAAAGTGCGAAGTTGAACTGAGTGACAAGACAACCGTATCCGGCACATTCGTGAAGCTCAACGACGAGTGGATCGTGCTGAGCCAGAGTCTCGGTGGCGACAGAACGGAATCTTGGATCCCGAGACAGCATGTGCTGCGGATGCGAGTCGCGCGCTAGCACATCGCGGCCAATGAAACCGCTGGCGAATTCGCTTGCGGTCTGGCCATTCGGAGCGATACAATTGCAGGCTACCAATGAATCCAGTCGACACGGCCGAGTCGTCGACTGCTTGCGAGTTGTACGATCTGGCCGCCCAACTTGAGCGTCAGAGCGGCTTCGCCGAGGTGCTGGCCAGCCTTGCTGCTGGCAATGGCGGTACTTTAGGCGGCGTCTGGGGGTCGTCGTGCGCGCTCACCGCGGCGGCACTTGAGCGGTCCTGTGACGGGCCGCTAATCGTCGTGCTGCCGCATGCCCGTGATCTCGATGCGCTGGTCGACGACCTCGCCCTGTTTACTCCCGGGACGACTGCGCAGTTTCCCGCGTGGGAGAGCGATGCCGGCGAGCGCGTGTTGCATGACGAAATCTACGGTCAGCGACTGCGCGTACTAAAACACTTGCATGGTGCCAGCGCTGACGACGCGTCGTCGATTATTGTCACGGCCATTCAGAGTCTGATGCAGCCGGTGCCCAGCGCGGACGAGTTGCACGCGGCGACACGCACGATCACCATTGGCGACCCCCTCGACACCGAAGACTTTACGCGGTGGTTGGTCGAACAAGGCTGCACCAGCACGACGGCCATCGAGTTGCCAGGTGAGTTCTCGCTCCGTGGTGGGATCTTGGATATCTTCTCCCCTGAGTCAGAAAACCCTGTGCGGATTGAGCTATTCGGCGATGAGGTCGAATCGATCCGGTCGTTCGATGTTGCGACCCAGCGCAGTATCACGTCGCTGCAGTCGGTCGACGTGACCGTCCTGCAACCCAATCGCGCGAATCGAACTCACTTCACAAGCTACCTCCCGAGCAATGCGTGGTTCATGCTCGTGGAGCCCAACGAGCTGGACGAAGAGGGACGCTACTATCACGCACGACTGGAGCATCCTGAAGACTTTTTTGCCACGAGTTTGACCCTCAAGGAAATCTACAACTTTCCGTCGGTTACGGCCTCGGGCGTGCCAGCAGGATCGTACGACACGACAGCGCACTTGCAGTTTGAGTCGATCGAACGCTTCAGCGGCGACATTCACCGCGTGCGCGAGGAACTCGATACGGCGGCACTCGACCAGCGGGTTTTTCTGGTCACAGAAACCGAGGCTGAGATCGAGCGACTCAGCGAATTATTCGCTGACACGAATCTGATGGCCGAGGGCCGTTTGCAATTCGTCTTGGGTCGTCTGGCGAATGGATTTCGCTCCGTAAGTGAGCAGGTGGTGCTGATCAGCGCTGCTGAGTTGTTCCAGCGCGAAGAGATCGCCCGTCCCACGCGACGCAAGACGGGCCGCGCGATCGATAGCTTCTTGCAGCTCAGCGAGGGCGATCTGGTTGTGCACGTAGGGCACGGCATCGGTCGGTATCGCGGCATCAAGTTATTGGAAAAGGAAGGCGGCGCGGAGGAGCACCTGGAGGTCGAATTTCATGGCGAGACGCGTATCTTCGTGCCCACCAGCAAGATCGACCTGGTGCAAAAATACGTCGGCGGACGTAAGGCGAAGCCCTCGTTGGCAAAGATCGGCGGCAAGTCGTGGCTGCGGCAAAAGAAATCTGCCGAGAAGGCGGTCACTGATATGGCAGCCGACATGCTCGAGGTGCAAGCCGCTCGCGCAGCGCGACCGGGGATCGCCTTCCCCGATGACACGCAGTGGCAGCAGGAGTTTGATGCCGCGTTTCCCTATCATGAAACGCCCGACCAATTGCTCGCGATCGATGCGATCAAGGCTGATATGCATCAGCCCAAACCGATGGACCGGCTACTTTGCGGCGACGTGGGCTTCGGCAAGACCGAGATGGCGATGCGCGCCGCTTTTAAGGCGATCGACGCCGGGTATCAAGTCGCCGTGCTGGTACCCACGACCGTGTTGGCCGAGCAGCACGGCCGAAGTTTTCGGCAACGGATGGCAGAGTTTCCCTTCGAGATCGAAGTCTTGTCGAGGTTCTGCACGCAGAAAGAGCAAAAACAAATCGTCAAGCGCGCTGCCGAGGGGCAAATCGACTTGGTGATTGGCACGCACCGGTTAGGCTCGGCGGACGTGCAGTTTCAGAATCTGGGTTTGGTGATCATCGACGAAGAGCAGCGCTTCGGCGTGGCGGTGAAAGAGCGTCTCAAGGCGTTGCGCGCCGCGGTCGACGTGCTGACGATGACGGCCACCCCCATCCCACGGACGTTGCACATGTCGCTGCTGGGAGTGCGAAATATCTCAAATCTCGAAACGGCACCCAAGGACCGGCTTGCCGTGGAAACACGAATTGCCCGATTCGACGAGCAATTGATCCGACATGCCGTGTTGCGCGAACTGAACCGCGAAGGCCAGGTGTACTTCGTACATAATCGCGTGCACGATATCCATGCGCTGGCCACGAAACTGCAGCGTATTGTCCCCGAGGCGACCATCGGCATTGGGCACGGGCAAATGCCCGAGACGGAGCTGGAGGATGTGATTCTTGGCTTTGTCCGTCACGATTTCGATATCTTACTCGCCACCACGATCATCGAGAGCGGCATGGACATTCCCAATGCCAACACGATGTTCATTGACGATGCCGATCGCTACGGATTAGCCGATTTGCATCAGCTACGCGGCCGCGTCGGACGACACAAGCATCGAGCTTATTGCTATCTGCTGGTCGATGAGGATCGCCACCTGTCGCCCGAGGCCGCACGACGGCTACGCGCGATCGAAGAGTACAGCCAGATGGGTGCTGGGTTTGCGCTGGCGATGCGAGATCTTGAGCTGCGCGGAGCTGGCAACTTGCTGGGTACGCAGCAAAGCGGACACATCGCGACGGTTGGCTACGAGTTGTACTGTGCATTGCTCGAGAAGGCGGTGCGTGAGCTGAAGAACATGCCACCGGTCGATACGGTCGACGTATCGATCGACCTGCCAGTCAGCGCGTTTTTCCCACGCCAGTACGTGGCTGATATGCGCACGAAAATCGACCTCTATCGCCGCTTGGGATGGATTGCTAGCGAGTCAGAGCTGGAAGATCTTCGGTCTGAGCTAGCAGATCGGTTTGGGCCCGTGCCAGCCGCCGTGGACCAGTTGATCGAGCAGCAGCGACTACGAATCTGGGCGCATGCATGGCGCATCAACTCGATTCACCAGGAGGACAAATACGCGGTTCTGGGTTATTCCGACCGCCAAAAAGTGGCAGATCTGGTCCTGCGGAGTGGGGGTGAACTGCGGATAGCCGACACCCAGAGTGCATATCTCCCGCTAGGCAAGGCGGTTAGTGAGACCGACGAGATTCTGACGGCAGTGAAATCGCTATTGCGGCCCGCTTAAGCCAATCACTAGAATCCCGCCCCACATTCCTCTTCAGTATAGCCACTAGGCGAAAATCACCTCGGGCCGACCACGTGCTGAGTATCCACTTATCTAGGCAATCCTCGCCGTCGAACACCTTCGTGCGCAGTCTCGTGCTAGCATCGACATGGACGATGGTGGGCTCCGCTGGTCTCGCGCAAAGTGCCTTCAACCCTCCTCCGCCACCGCCAACCGTAGCGTCACCCACCGTTCGCGGTCTGGGCACACCGGCGGTGCAAGCTCCAGCGGTACCTGCTGTTGGCGGGCCCGTTGTGCAATCAGCCTCAGCCCCACCGGCAGTGCCGTCGCCTTCGCCAGTCACACCGACGACTCCTACGGGGATTCAACCGATCGAAGGTGGTGAGATCATTGCCCGTGTAGATGGTCAGATCATCCTTGCCAGCGATGTGATGTGGCAGGTCGATCAATTGATCGCCGCTAATCGCGAGCGGATCCCCGATAACAGGGTCAACGAGGCTCGGCGAGGATTGATGCGCCAACAAATGATGCCGTTGATCGATACGAAAATGCTCTATGCTAATTTCCGTCGCCAAGTGCCGGCGGAAAATATGCCTATGATCATGGAGAACCTCAAGGAACCGTTTCAGGACAGTGAGGTTCCTCGTTTGGTGAAGATGCTGAAACTCAAGAATCGCATCGAACTTGAAGAACTGCTCAGGAAATCGGGCACTTCCTTGGGTGACGTACAACGACAATTCAATGAGCGCACGATCGCTGGTGAATGGCTGCGCCAGATGTTGCCCAAGCCCAAAGAAGTTATGCATGAGGATCTGTTGGCATACTATCAGGAGCACAAGCAGGACTTCGAGTTTCCCGCCCAAGCGAAGTGGGAAGAACTGATGATTCGCTTCGATCGCGCGGGAAACGATCGCGTGGCTGCTTGGAAAACGATCACAGGCATCGGTAACCAAGTGTGGCAAGACGTGTCGCGAAATCCCGGCTTGCGAGGGCCTGCGTTTACTCAGATCGCTAAGCAAAAGTCACACGGCTTCACGGCTCAAGCAGGCGGTCAACATGATTGGACCACCAAAGGCGCATTAGTTAGCAAAGAGATCGACGATGCCCTGTTTACCCTCAAAGTGGGACAGTTGAGCAACGTCATCGAATCTGAACGCGGCTTCCATATCATCCGTGTGCTCGACCGCAAAGAAGCTGGGTGTACTCCGTTTACGAAAGCTCAATCGGATATTCGCGAGATCTTGGTTAAGGATCAGAAACAGGGGTTGGCGGAGGCCCAGCTCGCCAAACTTCGCAAGAAGAGTCGCGTCTGGACAGTTTTCGACGGCCATTTAACGGCTGAGCAGCTCGCCCAACCCTCAGGCCCCGTGCGACGATGAAGTTGTTCGGGATTGCGCAACCTTCACATTGCCACTGGTAAGCCTTACCCATTGCAGAGGCTGTGCCAGACTGTGGTGGCGTCGAAGGATTCGACGAAGCCTTACTCTTTTCTCTGTGTCGCGCCAGATTTCTGGGCCGATTGAAAGCTGTGCCTGCAACAGCTACACTTTCTTAAGTGTCCGGACGTGAAACCGAGGCGGTCACTCGGACGATGTGGCAGTCTGGTTGCGCCGTGCTTTCTTCTCTCGCACCTCGAGTTCGGATCGCATAAGCGGAACTTTGGAAAGGAAAACTTCGATGAATCAAGCGACGGCCAACGATAACTCGACCGATGTCGCCAAGCTGACGGTCGGTGATCAAGAAATCGATTTGACCGTGATCGAGGGTACTGAGAACGAGCGCGCCTTGGATATCGGCCGCCTGCGAGCGTCCACCGGTCTGGTCACGATCGACCCGGGCTACGTCAATACCGGCTCGACCGAGAGTGCGATCACCTTTCTCAATGGCGAAGAGGGCATCCTACGTTATCGCGGCTATCCAATTGAAACGCTGGCTTCCAAGTGCGACTTCATCGAGGTTGCGTATCTGCTGATCTACGGCGAGTTGCCAACCTTCGACGAAATCGAAGCTTTCCGCACGAAGCTCCGTCGGCACACCATGCTGCACGAAGATATGCGGCTGTTTTACGATGGCTTTCCGCGCGATGCGCACCCAATGGCGATCCTCAGCTCGGTCGTCGGAGCGATGTCGACATTCTATCAGGACTCGCTCGATCCGCACGACGACGAGCAGGTCAATGAGTCGATCGTCCGCCTGCTCGCTAAACTACCCACGATCGCCGCGTTCGCCTACAAGAAGGCCTTCGGTCAACCTTACGTCTACCCACGCAACGAGCTGACCTACTGCGAGAACTTTCTGCGGATGATGTTCGCAGTGCCGACGGAAGTCTACGAGATCGATCCCGACTTTGTAGAAGCACTGAACTTGTTGCTCATCGTGCACGCTGATCACGAACAAAACTGCAGCACCTCGACAGTGCGAATGGTCGGCTCGTCGAATGCCAATCTGTTCGCCTCGATTTCAGCCGGCATCAATGCCTTGTGGGGACCGCTCCACGGTGGCGCCAACGAGAAATGTGTGGCGATGTTGGAAGGGATCCGCCAAGGTGGCGGCAACGTCGAAAAATACGTCAACATGGCCAAAGATCCCAATAGTGATTATCGGCTAATGGGATTCGGCCATCGCGTCTATAAGAATTTCGATCCGCGTGCGAAGATCATCAAGGCTTCGTGTGACAAGTTGCTGAAGAAACGTGGCATCGACGATCCGATTTTCCAAATCGCTCAAGAGTTGGCGGAAGTTGCGTTGCGCGATGAGTATTTCATCGAACGAAAACTCTATCCCAATGTCGACTTCTATTCAGGTATCATCTATCGGGCCATCGGTATTCCAGTACCGATGTTCACCGTACTGTTTGCGATCGGTCGTCTGCCAGGTTGGATCGCTCACTGGCGTGAAATGCACCATAGTCCCTCGAAGCGAATTTGTCGGCCCCGTCAGATCTATACCGGCGAGAACGAGCGCGATTTCGTGCCGATCGACAAACGTTAACTCGACTTTCTCGTCGCGGTTGTATAGAAATTCGCTAGCCGGGTGGTGGCGCGACCCGCACGAATTTGGGCTGGGCCTTCGTGTGTCGCGGTTGCAGGGGCTTGCTCGTCCGAGCCCGGCAGGGCCAATTGATCCGACCCGTGCTGTACTTTCCGTAAGAAACACCGAAGGGGCGAGGCGTAGTGTTAGTTCAAGCGTCGTCTCTGACCAAACAGTACGGCAACTTCAAAGCCCTCGATCAGTGCTCGTTTGAGGTCGCACGCGGAGAAGTGCTAGGACTGCTTGGACCCAACGGCGCCGGCAAGACGACGCTGCTTCGCCTGCTGATGGGCTTTCTCAAACCGACCAGCGGTTTTGCTCGCATTGATGGACTCGACTGCTATCTACAGTCGGTCGAAGTACATCGGCGTCTCACTTACATGCCGGGTGATGCGCGGTTCTCGCGGAAGCTCTCGGGTCGAAAGCTGCTTGAGTTCTTCGCGAAGCTGCGTCAGCCGCCGGCCCTCAGTACCGCGCGTCGGCTGGTCGAGCGGCTGGAACTTGACGATTCGCGCCGTGTCGGCCAGATGTCGACCGGCATGCGACAGAAGCTCGCGCTCGCCGCCACCCTCGCGCCTGAAGTGCCACTGGTCGTGCTCGACGAACCAACGTCCAACCTTGATCCGACGGCGCGACATGGCGTGCTGCAACTGCTCCGCGAAGCACAGCAAGCTGGCAAGACGGTGCTGTTTTCGTCGCACGTAATGTCGGAGGTCGAAGAGGTCTGCGATCGGGTGATCATTCTGCAGCAAGGTCGACTGGTCGAAACCATCCGCATGTCCGACATCCGCCGGCAGCATCGCATTCAGGCCGAGCTGACCGGGCCGCTCAATCCACCGTATGGCAAGCTGGCCGACCAACTACAGATCACCACCAGCAAGAATGGCACCGTCACCATCCTGACCGACGGCCCCTTGGAGCCGTTGCTCGGTTGGCTGGCGGAACAACCGCTATCGGAATTGCAAATCGAACCCATCGGTCTCCGCGCTGCTTACGAGCGGCACCATCCGAGCAACTGACCAATGTTCCTGCCCTTCGCAAATCGATCGCTTCGCGATGGCTTGGCCTTGCTGCTGAGTTGCTGTGTGTTGATGTTCGCGTTCATCTGGCTGCGGCTGTGGATTGTGTCGCAGATGGACTTTCGCGAAGCGATCGGGATGTTCACCAAGGTGATTCCCGAATTCATCGAGAAGATGCTGCCGGTGCCGATCGAGATGATCGCCACGATCGAAGGTCGCATCACATTCAGTTACGAAGAACTGCCGGTGGTGCTGTTGATGGCGCTCTGGGGGGTGACACGCGGAAGCGAATGCCTGGCAGGACGACTCGGGGACGGAACGATGGAGTTGCTACTGTCGCAGCCGGTACGTCGGCTAACGCTGATCACGTCGCACGTCGCGGTTACACTGCTGGGCGTTGGCTTGCTCGCCCTGGTCGCCTGGGTTGCGACGGCCGTCGGTATCGCCACCATCGAGTTCGATGAGCCGACGACCGCGAGAACTTATACCGCGGCTGCCGTGAACCTGTTGAGTGTAGGCTTCTTCATGACGGGTGTCGCGACGCTCGCGTCGGCCTTGGGACGTTCGCGCGCGCAGGCGGTCGCAATTTTCGTCACCTTCTACGTCGTGGAAGTAACATGCAAGATTCTTGGTCTGATTGCCTCCAACATGGCATGGCTCAAGAAGTTCTCGTTTCTGTCTGCCTATGAGCCGACCCAGCTGACGATTGGTCTCGTAAGGGAACCCGCCGAATACTGGCCGCTGTTTTGGCAGTACAACGCAATCTTGCTGGGGCTGGGCGCGCTGTCCTTTATCATTGCAGCGGCGATATTCTGCAATCGCGATGTGCCGGCGCCGTTGTAGCACCATTGACCTCGTTCCCGCGGAGCGATGCAAAGCACGTTGCCCAAACAAGGGAGCTTACGGCAACTCTTCCACAAACCGTACCAACTGCGCGTCGAGCATTTCCAGGTCGCTGCCAAACACCTTTTTGAAGTCGGCCAGCCGAGCTCGCGCTGAGTACTTGCTGAACGGCTTTCGCGCCGCCACACGTGCCAGATAGCTGCTGTACTCTCGGGGACGAGTTTCACTGAGGAAGAACGACAACGTCCAGGCTTCCGCATACGCCTTGACCGCGCTAGTCTTGAAGAACTGGTCCGATGTCACCAGTTGCTTGATCATGCCTCCGCCGCGATTCTGTAGGTTGTAGCGAAAGTCTGCCAATCGATACTGATTGATTCGATCAGTACGTGTGTAGCTCGATCGCGCATCCCAGACGCCGCGTGCTTCAAACATCATTGCCAGCCCCTCGACTAGCCAGCGCGGCTGTTCGGCGAAGCGGCGATGCACGCCGACGTTGTAGGCGGTCTGATGCGTCGCTTCGTGGATGATCGTCTCGGCGTTGTCCGACCAGTCACCACCACTGCCGGCGCTGTTGGCATCGAACAGGAAGATTCGATTGGTCTGCGGATCGTAATGGCCCAACGTGCCTGGCTGCATCTTGGAACCATTCGCTTCGGCGTAGCGATAATATTCCGATTGATTACGAAACACCACCGCGACCAACGGCACAGCGGGCGGCTTGATGTTGAATCCGCGCACGGTCATGTAGTGAACGAACGAACGATAGAGCGACTCCAACCGATTGGACCAGGCGCTCCATTCCCCACGCGGATGCACGACCACAAAGTGGTTGGTCGTGCTGACGTCAAACGAGCGATCGAATTGCTCACGTACTTTCTGTCGCATCTCACCGATGCTGTAGCCGCGGAAGCCTTTCCCTAGCTTGCGAGAATTCTCCGCCTGCCGCGGGGCGAAATCGTACAGCTCTCCGTCGCGACCCAACATGAGCATTTGGCTCTTATCCCATCGCAGTGGCTGACCTTCGAGTTGCTGTCCGTCAACGTTCGTCGCCATCATGAAGTTGGCGGGACCTTCGCCCGAAACGGTGCGCGACAAAATGAGACCGCTGAGTATAGCGGCCAGCAGCATCAAGCAGCGGAACATAGAGCTTTCCTCGATTCGTGTCGGGAAGTGACATCTTCGGTATTTCCAACCTTAGCTCGTGAGGCGAGCACTGCTCGCCAGAGCCGTCATGTCCGTTACAATGGGTGTAATGCCTTCCTGCAATCGGTATAGCGAGAATTAACTATGCGTCGAATCCACGGTTTCTTGCTGCCTTATCTCTTCTTCGCAGTCTTCGCGAGCTCGACGTGGGATCGGGCGTCGGCAGCCCAACTCGACGAAGCCCTGGGTCAGTCGGTGGAGAAGCTCGTCCGCCAGCTCAATTATGATCAGGCATCGCGTCGCGACGAGGCCGAAGCCGAATTGCTCAAACTTGCACCCACCGGTAACGCCGACCAGTGCGACGAATTCTTGCAACTCCTGCCCAAGCCAACCGACGGAATGCCCGCCGAGGTGCGATTGCGGCTGGCGCGACTGCGGAAACGGATCGAAACCGAGCAGTCGAGTCGTGCGCTGGCGGCGAGTAGGCTCACCCTGTCAGCCCAGCAGATGGAGCTGGAGGAACTGTTCCAGCAGATCAACGATCAAACAGGCAACCAACTGAGCGACCATCGCGAGCAGTTCGGACAGACCGCCGTATCGCGCCCGGTCACGATCGAGATCAGCGACGAACCCTTTTGGCAGGCGTTAGACAAGATTCTCGACTCAACGATGATGACGACGTATCCCTTCTCGGGCGAAGAGAACCTTGCCATCATCAATCGCGAGGAAGGCGCGCTACCGCGCGCGGACGGCGCCAGTTACGCGGGTCCGTTCCGCATCCAAGCCACCACCGTTACGGCCCGTCGCGACTTGCGCTCCGCCGCGCAAGAATCCGTTCGCGTCGAACTTGAGATCGCCTGGGAGCCGCGGATTCACCCGATCGCGCTCGCACAATCAATCGACACACTGGAAGTGACGACCGACGAGGGCTCCCCCTTGGCAGTCAGCAGCCGACAGCAGGTGCTGAATGTCGAAGTCCAGCCAGGCACGCACGCCACGGAGTTCACCATTCCGCTGGAACTGCCGGACCGCAGTGCCACAAAACTGGCGAGCTTCAAAGGCCAGATGTCTGCGCTTGTACCGGGACGAACCGTCGAGTTCAAATTCTCCGAGCTCGAAAGCACCAAGAGTATCACCCAGTCGCGTGGTGGAGTGAATGTCACGCTGCTTGGTGTACGGAAGAATCAGGACTTGTGGGAAGTCCACATGAAAATTCAGGTCGAAAGCGCCGAAGCCGGCCTCGAATCGCATCGCGGCTGGGTGTTCCAGAATCTCAACTATCTGCTGAACAAGCAAGGTGAGCTGATCGACAACGCCGGTTTCGAAACCACGATGCAGACCGAGACCGAAGTCGGTTTCGCGTACTTCTTCGAACTGCCCGACGAGGAGATCGGCGAATACACCTGGGTCTATCGCACGCCCGCCGCCATCGTACGCCTGCCCGTGGAGTTTGAACTCAAGGACATTCCGTTGCCGTAGGAAGTCTTGAGCCCACAAAAAAGCCCCGGGTCTTGCGACCCGAGGCTGATGCTGCCCTTTGGATTCCACGTCCATTACTTCTTGCGTCGCGTTGCGACTAAGCCACATGTGGCGAAGCCAGCCAGCAACAAAGTCGAAGGCTCTGGCACAGCGGCTGCTGCGGCAAACGCGGCGATCGGTGCCACACCGCTGCCGTTTTGCTGTTGCCAGGCGAGGAAGTCGGTTCCATTGGAGGTGCCGTCGCCATTGGCATCGGAACCAGGTCCGCCGTAGTCGCCTTCCCATTGAGCCAGATCGAACTCGTCGACGTCGCCATCCATGTCGAAGTCCGCAGTGAACGACGGAATGTCGACCACTTCCAACTGCAAGATCGAGCCCAGGTTGTTCACGTCGAACATCAAATCAGCAGGCATGCTGGCAGGTTGCACGATCGAACCGAATGAGCCGACGATGCCACCGGTGGCCGAGAGGATGTTCAGCGTATCGCCCAACACGGGCACGTAGCCGCCGATCAACGATAGGTCGAGCGTGCCGTCAAGCGAGGCGGCACCGGTGAGCGTCATGCGATCGAAGTCGCTGAGGCCCAGACCGCCCAGTTCGACGTCCCAAGTGCCGTCTGCATTCTGCTGGAAATCCAAACCGGTCACTTGGCCGGGGGAACTTCCCAGTGAGAGCAAGCCGCTATTCTCAACCAACACGTCCACGTCGGCACCGTCCAACAGATTGAGCGTGCTGCCGTTCAAGTTCTGCAGGGCTCCTCCGCCAGCGAATGTTGCTCCCGGTTCTACGATCGTGTTGGCGTTGAGTTCAAGGTCGCCAGTGAGCGTCGTCGAACTGGTGTTTTCGAACGTCAGGCTGCCGCTAATCGTAACTCGCGATGGTGCGCCGGCGCCGATCAACACCGTGCCACCAACGTCGGTCGCATTGCTGCTCTGGTACCGACCACCGTCGTCCAATGCCAACGTCGAACCTGGGTCAAATTCAAGTTCGAACCCGGTCGATCGCACCGTCCCGCTGGTTGCGGCGACGGTCCCGTTGAACAGAAAGGAAGCGTTGTCGCGAATCTCTAGCGTACTGCCTGGAAATGCCCGCAGCGCTGCCGTGTTACTCGGTCCGTCCCAGTCGTTGTTGTTTCCTGCGTGATCCACTACCAACGTGCCGCCTGCATCTGCCGCGATCACCGTATCGTTGATCACGCGAGCCGAGACCAAACCGCGTCCGTTGATGCCGCCAAGGCCATCGTTGGTAATCGTCGCGCCAACGAGTTGACCACCGTTGAGGCGCACCTCGGTGGTGTCACTTGTGCTCCAGGGGCTTGTGACCGAAAGCACGCCGTCGGTATCAGCCGTGCCGAGCACGCCGACGTCGAGAATCGAGCCGCCGAGAGTTAAAGTACCATCGTCGGCTTGCAACTGAGAGGTCGCGCCGTCGAAATCGATATTCGCGCTGATCGATCCATGACCGTGTAACGCGACGCCGTCTTGAGCAGACAGTTCACCGATGCCGTTGATGTTTCCGCCTTCCAGTCGATTGGTACTGACCAGATCGCCGCCACGGAGGCGCAAGTTAGCTGCGGCATCGTTGAAGTTGACGACTGCCGTCGAGCCGAAGCTGACGCGCGAGTCGACACGCGTGAGTCCATCCACATTCATCGTGCCATTCATATTCCAATCACTACCGTCGACGGCCGTTTCGAAGAAGATCGCGCCGCCGTTGAGATGCACAACACCATTGTCGTTGACCGTCCACGAGTCGTTCGCGTTGTCGAGGTTCACATCAAGTTGCCCACCGAGGTTGGCATTGACCGTCAGCTCGCTGGTCTGCGCGAATGGGAAGTTGATGGTGCGACCATACTCATCCAGCGCTGCCGCGTTGATGGTTAGCGGAGCATCGATCGTGAAATCGGGTGCAGCCAGCAACAAGACCCCTCCGCCACCGCCATCAAGCCCGACGGTACCGCCGCTAAAGTTCAGCGTAGTTGCTTCGTTCACCTGGCCGCCGGAAAAGTAAATGTCGCCAGGGCCGTCGAACTGTGCCGAATCCGCACCGTTGACCGAATTGAATGTCGAGAAACCAGTGATCGCCAGCGTTGCGTCGGCCTCCACATCGACTTCGGTGTCGGAGTTGAACGTTACGTTTGCAGTAATCTGCGAGGTCCCAGTGCCTTCAACGCGGATGTCCGCGTCATTTGGCGTTCCAAGATTGGTATCATCGCCGACGACCATCTCGCTTCCGGAAACGATTGGCGTGCCCGCCCCGTTATTGTTGAGCGTGAGCCGTCGTTCCATCGTCCAAGATCCATCGGTCACGGTCAGTGCCATCGCACCGCTGTTGAGCGTCAGGAATCCGTCAGCGCGGTCGTTGCCCTCGAAGCTGTCGAGATTCAGATCGAGAAAACCGCCGTCTTCGACGGTGATCACATTAGTGCTGGCTCCGCCACCGTCGAAGTCCATATCGTCGTCGTTGATGGTCACGGTTGCTCCAGGCCCAACGGTCATACTCGCGTTGATTCCGTTCATCTGAAAGTCCACACCAGCATTGATCGTCGCGTCCTGGTTAAAGACGATTAGTCCTGTGTTGTCGATCGTGCCGTCATCGGCGGTAAGCTCCGCATCGAATTGCAGGGTCCCATCCGCGTCGAGCACATTGATCGTGGTCGTCGACTCGTTCATGGTGATCGCACCGCCCTGCAGGTAGGCCACATCGGCGGGAACGTTTGGGATAAACGGCGGAGTACCTGCCACGAATCCGTTGTTCACGTTCATCGTCCCGGCGAACTCCCAGGCGTCTTCGATGTCGAGCGTCGAGTTGTGTGCCAGATCAATTACCCCGTCGAAGTCATCGTCGACTTGCACATTGATGTCGAGTGTTTGGTTGCGTTGAATGTCCAGCGCGCCACCACCGGTGGTTCCATCCAGATCGATACGCGCATCACTATCGATGGCAGCAAGCGTGAGCGTTCGTGCTGCCGGAGCAGGCCCAATGACGACCAAGCCTTCGACAACGCTGCCGGGGCGAATCACGCCGTCGTTGACGAACACGGCTGTTGATGAACCAATGCCGTCGCCGTTGCGAATGGTACCGTGCCCAAACAGTGTGCCGCCGTTGATATCGAACACGCCGATGCTGGTGGGATGGATAAACGACGTGAAATTGGCGTTCGCGTAGGTTGCGCCGCTGTTGACCGTGATGTTGTACGCCGAAACCGAAGTCGCGGGCAGGCCAACCGTATTGCTTTCGCCGGCGCGGAGAATCGTGCCGGAGTCAGACAGAGTGATGTCACCGTTGACGTCGAGAAAAAAGGATTCGGTGTCCAACTCAATGCTGTTGGACATGGTGAGCGAGGCAATCTCGTTGTCCATCGCCATTTCGACATGGTTGTTGGTATTGAACACCACCGGATCTGCTGGATCCGGCTCGTCGTTAGGCGACCAATTGAAGATATCGCCATCCCAGGGATCATTACCTCCGACCCAGTCAATCGCCTCCGCACGCTGACCAGCGGCCAGAGAGAAAGCCGCCAGTGCCACCACCGGCACCAAGATACTACGAGACATCATTTGTACCTCCAAGAACTGTTCGCCGCTCAGGCCCTCGGCGAATGACCAATGCACTGGCGCGATAGAAGCGAGAGCCAGTGCTGCCCCAGCCGGTAAATCAGAAGCCGAGACCACAGCCCGACAGAGAATTCGAGGAGATTCAGATTTTTTGTGTGGAGGCAACAAATGCCCGGATTCGAGCGACTCCGGGCGTTGATTCCGCTGAGGTGGCCGCGGAAAACAGGAGCTACGAAATCACACTCGTTGATTCTGGTCTGCGCACGCAGCTTTGCAGAAAGTATCTCCTAAAGCGGTGTGCAACTCTGGCTAACATTAGCCCCCCCGATGGCTGCTCAGACAAGTGACTCAGGAGAGCCCAACATTTTCTGCATGTGTCAGGATCAACGACGATCGGACAAACAGTTCGAGAGCTTCACCTGCAATCCAGATCGTCAGGAATCAACGAATAAAGTCTCGCATCTCGCACTTGGTCGCGATGCATGAGACCGTTGCGCATCACGCCTTCGCAACTGGCTCCGACCCGTTCCGCAACTCGATTGCTCGTGTCGTTGCCCACGGCGATGATGATCTCCACACGTACGAGTTCGAGTTGGCTGAAACCATATTCCGCCACGGCCTTTGCTGCGGCGGACGCGATGCCGCGCCCCACTTGGTCGGTACGAACCCAGTAGCCCAACTCGGCACTTCGTAGGTTGGTATCGATCTCGTGTAGCCCGCAGTTTCCGAGGAAGCACTGTTCCGATTCGTCCCAGACGGTAAACGCTCGCTCGGCATCGCTGGCGGTCGTATCTTTCACCCACTTTTCAGCCACTTCGATATTAAAATCGTCCCCGCACCAAGGCATCCAGGGTGCGAGTTCGTTACGAGAGACCAGCGCCGCGTCAAAAATCGTGGGGATATCTGCTTCCGTAGGCGGCCGCAGCACAATTGTTGTTCCATCAGGCAGAGGAGCGTGGAGTTTCATGGTGGCCGCCGGATTCGCGTGGCTTTGGGAGTAATCGCTGGTGCTCAGACACGCCGGCCGTTGGGAGGTTCAGCGGTCGAGTTTGTCAGTCGTCGGCTCGACAGGCCTGAGGTCGTCGGCCGTGTAGTAGTTGGCGATAGGCGTACCGTTGTCGAAGATCTGATAACGCAATCCGCCCGCGTGGGCATCCCAGACCATCTCACGAATCGTCCCCGTGCGTGGCTCATTCTGGCCACAGCGCGAGAGCACCTCCACCCAGTCACCCAGTTCGAAGCCCTCGCCGTCGACTTCCTGCCACAGCGTGCGCTTGACGCGAAGCTTGACGTCGCCGTAGGACAGGCAGACGAACGGGCCGCGTTCGCCCTCCCGCCGAAACACGCGCTGGCTGGGGATCATCCCTCGCGCGACGTCGACATCTTCTGGATGCAGCCACTCGTTGCCGTCTTCGGGCCACCACGGATAGTACCCGTAGCGTGGTTCAATGTTGATCGATAACTCCGCCATCGCTCGCTTCTCTTGGCCTCTCGCAGCCACCCGGCTCTACGTACCAGCGATCAGGTTGCACTGGCATTGGAATGCTGTCATTCCGCCCCGAATATCGGTATCACCAATATAACAGGAATCTGTGGTTGCGTTTTTGCAACCTATAATTCTGGGTAGTCCGCTTTCAGTAATCTCGGCAGAATCCATGAAACTCCACGACCTACTTGCTCATCACGGAATGGCCTCTAACCCTTTCGCAGATGAAGATGCGCAGACCGATCCGGTGTTTCAGCAGAGCTGCCGCGCTAGTACCTTTCATCCCAGTTGGGATAAGGTCTATGGCGACCCAGCCAATCCCGCCACGTCGATCGTGTTTGGCGAAAAAGGTGCTGGCAAGACGGCCATGCGATTGCAGATCGCCGCGCAGATCGAGGAGCACAATCGTGAGAATCCCGACCGGCGCGCGTTTGTGATCGAATACGACGACTTCAATCCGTTTCTTGATCGCTTCGCAGACCGATTGAGTAGCCGCAAACGACGCGATCCGGCCAAGGTGCTCAACGAGTGGAAGCTGTGGGATCACATGGATGCGATCTTGTCGTTGGGCGTCACGAGCGTGGTCGACCGACTGCTCGGCGCTTCGCTACCCAGCGGTTCCGCCGCGAACGCCCTGCCCGACGACGCGATTCAACGACTCGATCGCTTTCAGCGTCGAGACTTACTGTTGCTCTCCGCCTGCTATGACAATTCATTGACTGAGTCGTTTCAGTCGCGCTGGTATCGGTTGCGTCGCAAACTTTGGTATCTGCCTTGGCAAAGCTGGGCCGTCCGTGCGATCGGTGTTGTCGTGAAGGCCGCCGTGCTGACCTACGTGTTCTGGTGGAAACGAGACTGGTCGCTGATGCTCACTGTGTGGCCGTGGCTGATCATTGCCCTCGGCTGGGCACCGTGGATGGCGCAGGTGTGGCGGTGGTGGATGCAAGCGTATGGCGTATCGCGGAAGATGCGCTGCGTCACGCGCGACATCAACCCATTGCGGCAAGTGTTCATGCAGTTTTCAGGCCGCGATATCAACGGACAGCCCCTGCCGAACAAAGACCGGACCGACGATCGCTATGAACTGCTGTACAAGTTTCAAGGCGTGCTGCAAGCGATGGGCTTTAGCAGCATCGTCGTGCTCGTGGATCGTGTGGACGAGCCGCACCTGATCAATGGCTCGCTCGACAACATGCGCGGGTTGGTCTGGTCGATGCTCGACAACAAGTTTCTCAAGCAGCCTGGACTAGGTCTGAAATTGCTCCTGCCGATCGAGTTGTCTGACTACGTCGAGGCGGAGAACCGTGATTTCTATCAGCGTGCACGCCTCGACAAGCAGAACATGATTCCCTCGCTCCAATGGACGGGCCAATCGCTCTACGACTTGGCGAACGATCGTGTCGGTGCCTGCGCTAGCGAAGGTCAGTCGCCGCAGCTGCGCGATCTGTTCGACGATAGCATCGGTGACGCGCGACTGATCGACGCCTTCGCTTCGCTCCGAGTGCCTCGTCAGCTGTTTAAGTTCCTCTACCGCTTGCTCGTCGCCCACTGCCAGACTTATGTCGATACGGCCCCACAGTGGCAAGTCGACACCGCCACGTTCGAGGCACAGCTAGCACTCTATCAGCGCGAGCTGCAAGCAAACGACAAAGTGTTTGCCAACTAGCAAACCGACTTGACCGTCGTCTGCGTTTTTGCCAGACTCCCGCCCCCGTGGAATAGAGACCTCAGGATTGGGAGCTGACACGATGTACAAGTGCTTCGTTGGTTTGATGATCGTAACAGTTGCAGCCGCCAGTGGATGTGGCAGTGCTGACTCAACGAGTACACCCGGCACGAGCGCGGCGGTTGCTCCTGGAACACCTCCCAGCGACCCGATTGCGAAGGTGGTTTACGACTTCCTGGCCGCGGTGAAGGAAGGCGATTCGGAACTCGCTAGTTCCAAGCTAACTCCGCTGGCTCAACAGCGCATGAAAGCGTCGAAACAAGGCTTTGCGCTTTCTCCCGACGGGACGGCTTCGTTCACCATCGGTGCTGTCGAAAGAATGCAAGACGCCACCGATCAGGCCGCCGTCGATGCCGTGTGGATGGAGCCGGACGAAAACGGGAAGCTGGGCGAGCAGCGCTGGACGGTTGCCTTGCAACTCGGAGAGGCCGGATGGGGTATCATCGGCATCGTGGGCGAAGCACAACCGAACCAGCCACCCATGATTCTCGACTTCGAGGATCCTGGTCAGACCTACGCGACCCAACAGGGTACGACGTCCGCGCCGGTGCTCAATTCTGTGCCGCAACAAGCGCAGCGCCCGGCTGCTCAGGATCCGTTTCGGCAATAGGATTTCCGACGGCGCGCCAAGTGCCTCAGGTACTAAATTCTGCGGGAATTTTAGCTTCTAGAGCGCTCGGTCAGCTGCCAATGCGGGCGAAGCCCGGGCTCTTTTTTCGGATCGCTCCCGCGGTTTTTCCCAGCGTTTTAGGCTCGAATCTTTGGCGGCCTAGTTTTTCCGAAATTTCTACGCAGATTCGCCAGAGCTGGCCACTTGACACCTTTTTTGCCCGTGTTATTTTGGTCGGCTTGATTTTCGCGTAAGTGGAAAAGTCAACCTAACCCCACCAATTTTAGACGGATGCGGCGATCTACCATTTCGCCTGCGACCTCTACTTCAATCCAGGCAGTATCAGCACTCACGGACGGCTTGGGCTGCTTTCGTGAGTTGCCAGAAGACAATAAATCGTGTCCCGCCCGCCGCAGTCCGTCGTAGCGAGTGCGGGGCGTATTCAGAACAGACGGTCGTTGGGCAATGAAGCTCAACTTGTTTCGCAGAGCGATCTGCCAATGCAGACGGATCTGTTTGAGGACAGAGGCCAGACACGTTGTCTGAGCCCACAGACATCTCAGTTATTCAAATGAGGGGATTCTGAAATGAATCGTATGATGATTTTGGCAATGGCCGTCGTGGTCGCATTTTCCGGAATGGCCGCCGACGCAGACGCCGGTCTGTTTGACCGCTTGAAGTGCCGCCGCGCTGCTAAGAAGTGCTGCAAGCAAGATACCTGCTGCGAGCCAGCTCCAACTTGCTGCCCAGCACCAGAACCAACTTGCTGCCCAGCTCCAGAGCCAACCTGCTGCGAACCAGCTCCGGCTTGCGGATGCGAAGCTGCTGCTCCCGCTTGCGGTTGCGAAGCTGCTGCTGCTCCTAGCTGCGGTTGCGAAGTTCAAACTTGCGGTTGCGAAACCAGCTGCGAAACCGATTGCAATTGCCTCAACCGTCGTCAGCTTCGCCGCGCCAAGCGTAAGGGCGAATGCTGCGATGCTGAGCCAAACACTTGCTACACATGCAGCGCTCCTGCGAGCGACTGCGGTTGCTCGGCTCCCGTCAGCGATTGCGGTTGCGGCACTACCATGATGATGGAGAGTGCTCCTGCACCAGCTGAAGCAGCACCAGCTGAAGAAGCTGCTCCCGAAGCTCCTGAAGCAAGTGCCACCTAAGCGTTACGCTTAGCGGAACTGAATCGAACGAGCCGGGCGCCCCAGTGGTGCCCGGCTTTTTTTGTGTCCATGTTATCTCCTCTCCCTCCCGCACAAACCCCAGCCGCGACCGTGAGGGAGTCGGACAACGCGACGCCGCGGCTCGGTGTACTGCCCCTCCCCCCGAATGGAGTTTTGACACAGCGTCCAAAACAAGGCTGGTGTCCGAAAATTCCATACCTCGCTGATCGGGAAGTTCCTGCAAAACAAGTATTTGCGTGATTATGCACTGCAAATTTGGGCCCCATTTTCGGACTTTCAGTTGGTCGTGTGTCGGAAAAACAAAATTGCTCACGACCGTAAGTCGTTAGCGGAACACCCATTTTGCGTGTGATTCATTTTAGATCGCGTGTCCTAAAAATCGGGTGGTCGCAGCAAACGACACCCGACGCGCGCGGTCTCGGCGTGGAGTCGACCTCAGTCAAGTTGTCAAAGATCACGTCACCGGTTCCCAGGCTCGCTGATTCTACTCGAACCAATGGCCCAATTTCAGCAAAGAATGCTGGGCCGCCTGAGGACCGCGAATCCTGCGTTGGTTCGATATGCCGCGAAGTAGCAAGATTCCTCTCGCCACCGCCCGGCAGGCTCCCACACCACAGTATCACTGGTCCGCCGAAGTATTAGGTCTGAAGGTCGGCCTTGTTGAGAATTCGGATTGCGCAAGCTGGTGATGGTTTGCCGATCACGTAGTCGCTGCGAAAGGCATGGTAGCTGCGGGACGACTGGGAGGGGAGTGATTAGCCAAACTGGCTGTGGCTGCGTGCAAAAGACGAAGAAAGGGGAATGCAGCGAGTTCTTCATCAGTTCTTCATGTGTGCGATCGTACTGGTGTGTACCCGTGCCCAGGCCGAAATCGATCACCAACTCGCTGAATCCGATCACCCATTCCTCCGGCATGCACTGGAGAATCTTTACTACGGCGACAAAGGTGTCGAATGGATTTCGCCCTGTGGAGACACCGCGCTGTGGGTCGGCTTACGTTTTCAGACACGCGTCGACACGTACAGCGGTGATCTGAGTTCGGTCGAGGACTTGGTGAGCGGCGGAGGCCGAACGTTCGATCTACGGCGCGGCCGACTTAAAGGGGGCGGTCCACTGTTTTGGAAGTGGCTGGAAGTTTACTCGGAATACGACTGGCGGAGCGATACACTGCTCGATTACCGAGCCACCGCGACGTATGACGATTGGCTGGATGTGCGCTTCGGCCAATGGAAATCGGAATTCAATCGCGAGCGAGTTGACTCGTCGGGAAAGCAGCAGCTGGTCGAAAGATCGTTGTCGAACTTTTGGTTCACGGTCGACCGCCAGCGGGGAGTCTCGACGTCGGCCCGACTCGCCAAGGGGTCGCCGATTGATACAAGAGTCTGGCTGGCCTTCCTGTCAGGACAAGGGCGCGGCGGCCATTTCGATGATGACAGTGGTTTGATGCTGGGACGCTGGCAATGGAACCCCAGCGGCGAGCAATTGCCGTTTAGTCAGAGCGACTTGCGGCGCCGCGAGTCGCCGACTCCATCGATCGCAGTAGCGACGGTTTTTGGCCGCACACCGTTTACGCGTTTCTCAAGCTCGGGCGGAGGAAGTCTTCCCGGATTCGCGCGAGGCGATTTCGATCTGGAGCAATTCCTCGTAGAAACGGCGTGGCACTTTCGAGGCATCGCGTGGCAACAAGAGCTTCATTGGAAGAACATCGAGGATCGAACGACCGGAGAGACCACTCGGCTGATAGGCGGCTACGCTCAAATCGGGAGCTTCCTCAATGAATGGTATAGCTGGGTGCCTCCGCCACTGGAATTGGTGGCGCGAATGTCTATCGTCGATCCCGATCGGTCCTTCGGTAGCAACACCGAACGCGAATGGACGATCGGAGCGAACTGGTTCCTCAATGGCCACCGCAATAAGTTCACTAGCGATGTCAGCTGGCTCAATTTCGATTCACCTGCGCGTGACGCTTCGCAGACGCGCTTTCGTTTGCAGTGGGAGTTGTCGCTATGACCATCGTCACGTAAGCTTGGGAGCCGGCCACCAAGGCCGACTCCCAAAGCGTGATGATTTTGTCGCGACGCGAATTAGTGCCTCGATGCGATCGAGTTGTTTCGCTCGTTCGACTCTTGCACCTGATTCCTTGGATCTACGGTCGCACGGACCAGGATCGGCTGCCCCGGTCGCGGTGGCACAACGATGGTGCGACGCGTCTGGTTGGGCTTCATCGCGGATACCGTGAGGCTCTTCGATTGCAACAGTTGTCGATTCTTCGCATCGTAGATCGCCACCGTCATTTTCGTTTTGGGCGACATCGCAAATCCTCGGTTCGTTACCGGGATCGCAAGTCCTTGCCCAAGTGGACTGATGCGGCCGATCTGGTAATCGACTTTCGGCAGGTCGGCGTTCCGACCCGATCTTTGTGCCTGGGCTTGCTGCAAGCCCGTCAGGGCCAAAGTCATTACCACCGCAATTGCCAATAATCGTTTCATCTCATCTTCTCCGTTCACTTAGAGGGTTTCTGTTGAGCCAGCTCCCAGTCTGACCTCGAATTGCTTCTTCATACCGCTCTAAGCGAGGAAATAGCTGGGGTGTTACCCAAGAATGCAAATTTCTGACCGGCGGGTTCGTGACAATAGCCGTTGAGCTGAATTGAGACGCTATCGGTCTACTGCCTTGGCCTGACCGCTAAGGCATGCGTTGAGATATGTCTACAAGAGGTCGAAGTGCGCAACTTCAACGCCGATGCGATGCCAACGTGCTCCGCTGCTCGAATGTTGCGCTGCAATTAGGACAAGCGCGACTGGCGACGTCCATCGAGGCTCAGCATTCCGACGAGGGCCAATGCCGCGAGCGCGGCGGTGGAAGGTTCGGGCACTACGATCGCCTCGATACCGGCAAACCACGCGCCAGCCATTCGGTCGTACATCTGTGCACTGGGGTGGTTCTTTTGCGGATTCGAATGCAGGCCGTCGCCAATGGAGGTCGGGTCATCAGGGTTGGTCAAAAACATGGAGTAAAGATCGACCGTTGAAATGTTGAACCCATTGGCCGCATTTGTCGGCACCAACGTGTCGCGAATGTGCGTGTTGTAGTCGTAGAGATCTTGGTTGTATTGACCGTAAGGCGTGATCTGGGCGACGATCAGAGACACGTCTGGGTCCGCATCAAAGATCGTACCGACGAGTCCATCGAGCTGGCGTCGACTGGTGCGACTGATGCCGTTGATCCCGATCATCAGCAGAATCACATCGGGCTCGTCTGCAGCGATCCAACCGCCGATGCCACGTCGGATTCCACCAATGCCGATGCCACCGTACCCATGATGGCCATCTTGGCCCAGGGTACGCAGATCGAGCGGTGGGCTCACCGTGCCACCGCGCGTCGGATCACCAAACATATTGTTGTACGGTTCGGCTGAACTGCCCACGAATCGAAAGTTGTAGCCCGCATCGTTCAAGCGCGTGTAAAGTCCGCTCCGATATCCGAACTCGAACGGCACGTCCCAGACAGGGTTGTCTGTGTAGCCAGCCGTGATCGAATCACCGACCATCATCACGCGGAGCGGTTCCTTTGCCGACGTGTTGCATGATACTGCCACGATCAGCACGACAATGCAGAGCATCGCCCACTGCGGAAGTTTGGCGATGAAGTTGCGATTGTCACGCACCATGTTATTCAATTCCTCGCTCCAATTCGGACAGCTAGTATTACTGTGGGCAGTTGCGCGTATGACCCCACGCAGGAGTGCTCACATGAATTTACTTCAGCCTACTTGCTTCGCGACCTCGGTGCGAGGCATTTTTTGAGGACGAACGATCAACTTACTCAAACAACGCCGCAGGAGTTGGAACAGCCCGTTGATGTGACGAGCTGCGCGTGAATGTCGTGCAATTCACGGCATTGATCGACACATCACAACGGATCGAGACCGCGGCACGGTTCTCAGTGAGCCCATGCACCGATGTGCGGATTGTCGCGACGGACGTGGGTATGGCACAGCTTTTCATCGGTCGGAGAGGGCAAAAATCCCAAAAAACGCCACGTCGCCGACACGGAGGGAGGCCGGAATGGCTACAATAAATCGCGATAGATGTCGAAGAAGCTCCAGTAGTGATCTCTGGGAGAGATTTCGACGAATCGGTGGTGGAAGGATGCTCCCACCGGCCTGCTAGTCACGTTGAGTCTTCGCTCGCATTCAAGATTGGAAAATGTCATGTTCGCTACCAGCAAAGCATGTTCAGCGCAGCCAAGGGATCAAAGACCATTGCATCGAACAGGCCGCGCGTGCCGCAATTCAAATTCCGGTTTTACGCTCGTGGAGCTGTTGGTCGTGATTGCCATCATCGGCGTGCTGGTGGCACTGCTTCTACCCGCGGTGCAAGCAGCGCGCGAAGCAGCCCGACGGTCACAATGCATCAACAACCTGAAACAGATCGGTCTGGGAATTCTCAACTATGAGACGTCGTTCGGTGAGTTGCCGGCTGGTTCCCACGTTGATTATGAAAAAGACTGCACAGGATCTTGTCGCGGCATCAGTCTGTACACGCGGATCCTGCCCTACCTGGAAGACACCGCTCTCGACGCGAACGTGAAGCGGAATTTGCAAGCGCGAACGGGATCGAGTTGGGCTTGGCATGAGATTACAGGCGATGACGCACTCAAGGATTTGGCGATCCCGCTGTACAAGTGTCCCAGTACGGATATGTGGCTGACGGTCAATCCTCGCCGCGACTACATGGGTTGTACCGGCGGCGGACGCACCGCGGCCACGGTTCGGGAGCCTGACCTCAGGCAGCCAGCCTCCAGGAACGGCCGGGGCGATGTGTTCTCCAACGGTGCCTTTAATATGGGACTTGCTTACGAGTTGCAGCAAATCACCGACGGCACATCCAACACGTTCGCGCTGGGCGAGTCGATCAGCCCCTCCAAATGGGGTGGACCCGTCGGCTGGGGTGGCTACGGCGTCGGAGAGGAAGAACGTTGCGGGGGAGTCGGTTATGGCCGGGGCGACGAAAGCTGTGGCGGGCCCGGCTGTTGGTGGCACGGTGGCAGTTGCTCGCCACCGAACGCGAGAAATTCGGTAGGGAGTCCGGGTTGGTTTGGCGGACATTCCACCGGTCGTCTGTTGGGGAGCGTCGACAAAGTGCTCAACAGCCAGTTCATCGACCCTCAGTTGCGTGGGAACGAATCAAACAACATCTGCTTCAGCAGTAGCCACCCCGGGGGCGTGCACTTCTCGTTCGTTGATGGACACGTCACGTTCATTTCGGATTCCATTGAGCACGATACGACGTTGCAATACCTGGCCACGTTTGCAGGAGCCGAAGTCGTGGATGGCGGCGTCTTTTGATTGGGTGCCGTCGATCGCCACGCGTCGAACGCGAGTACTCCATCGCGTAACACGCTACAAAGTAACTTTGCGAGTTAGAGATCAACTATGGAAGCGCGTTCATGCGTACTCGTGGGAATCGGCGTCCTGGCGTTGCTATGCGGCTGCTCTGATTCGGGTCTGACGCCTGTTCGCGGTACGGTGACCTTCGAAGGCGAGCCGCTTCCCACGGGGAGTGTTCGTTTCTTTCCGGCCGAGGGCGGCCGGCCGTCCATTGGGCAAATTCAGCCGGATGGGACCTACGAGCTTTCCACGACTGAACCCGGCGATGGCGCGAAGCCAGGTCAGTACAAAGTGGCCATTGAGTCCGTTGAGTCGACGCAAGCCGGGCCGGCGCCGACTTCGTTGGAGCAAGAGATGGAGATGGGGGGCACCGGCAACACGTCGGTGACCTATCTGCTACCGCAGGAGTATTCGTCGCACCAGTCTTCGGGCCTGACCGCGACCGTGGAAGCGGGCGACAACACGATTGACTTCAAGTTGCCCTAGGCGATCTCTCCGCCCGCGAACTGCAACGTGGCAATCTGCATCCCGCTTGTCCGCGGCGGACTCTGGGAATCGCACCTATTGAACCGTGAAACCGCCATCAAGCGTGATGGCTTGCCCGGTCGTCCAAGTCGCCTCACTGCAGAGCCAATACACGGCTGACGCAACCTCCTCGGGAGTGCCACTGCGGCCCATGGGATGCATCGCTTCGATGGCTTGTTCCATCTCGGGGTTCTTGCCTGTGAAGCGATCGTACAAGGCAGTCTTCACCGCGCCGGGGCAGACGGTGTTCACTCGAATATTCTGTTGCGCGTATTCCAATGCCACGGCGCGAGTGAGACCGAGCACCGCGTGCTTGCTGGCAATGTAGAGAGGGATGTTTGCCATACCGATGACTGAGGCAACGGAGCCCGTGTTGACGATCGCGCCGCCTCCGGTTTCTAGCATCCGTGGAATTTGGTGCTGCATGCACAGCCACACACCCTTCACGTTCACGTCGATGATGCGACGATAGTCGTCTTCGCTCTGATCGGGGAGAGGCGTCGGCGCCTGCTCCACGCCGGCATTGTTGAACGCGTAGTCGAGCCGTCCCAGCGTGCTGCAGGTATTGTCGATCGCGGCCGCGATGTCGGACTCACTGGTGACGTCGCCGGCAAAGGTGACGCACTTCACACCGCATGCCTCGACTTTCGCCTGCGCCTTGGCATTGGCGTCCGCGCGCCGACTGAAGATTGCCACGTGGCATCCCGCCTCGGCAAATTTGACGGCCGTTGCCAGACCGATGCCCGCGTTACCGCCAGTAATGAAAACTACCTTTTCGCTCATCGCTGTTGTTCCTTAATCAAACTAAATTTAGGGAGAACGAAACGAGAGGATCATTCCGTAAGCGTGATTTTGACCTTATCAAGTTCCCCTGTGTACTCGTTCGTGCCGGTGTAGAGCTTGGACACCTGCGTGCCGGTATCGATGCCGATGTCGAAGGTCTCGGCCAGCGAATAGGTACTGCGGTGCATCTCGGGCATCTCGACGGTGTCGACTTTCTTGCCGTTGATGTAGAGGTCGCCTGTGCCGCCGAACGGTTTGGTGACTTTGAATTCAAACTTAAGATCGACTTTGCCCTCAGGCAATGGAGGCGATTCGAGCGTGTAGAAGACACCGTCCAGGAAGTTGTAGTCGAAGTACGCTCTGCCACCCTTCAGGAACATGCAGTAACCGCCGGTCATGCCGCCGCACGCGACGATCACGCCGCTTTCGCCGCCTTTGAGGTTCAGCGTCGTTTCGATTCTGTGCGAGCGATTCTTGACGGGGGCGGACGCCTTCTCCGCGATGCGGAATGCTCCTGGTGCGTAGTAGACGTACTCTTTCTTGTCGCCGAAGAGCACATCGTTTACCGCATTGAGTCGTTTCAACATATCGTCGTACATCGGATACACGTTGTACTTCCAGGCTTCCTCATCGAAGATCTTCTTCAGTTCCTCAAGTTTCTCGGGATACTTGCTGGCTAGATCGGTGCTTTCCGAGAAATCTTCCGCGACGTGATACAACTCCCACTCGTCGCTCTCAAACGGTGACGCGGAGCTGATGTCCCAGGGCATGCGGCCACCGTGCAAAGTCACGGCCTTCCAGCCGTCGGCCCAGATTGCGCGGTTGCCGAACATTTCGTAGTACTGCCGCTGCTTGACGTTCGGCGCGTTGGCGTTGTCGAAGGAGTACATCATCGACTTGCCGTCAAACGGCTGTTGCTCCACGCCGTGGTAGGTCTCGGGTCGTTCGATCTTCGCCGCTTCCATGATCGTTGGGGCGATGTCGCTGATATGGTGGTACTGGCTGCGAACTTCATCCTTTGCCTTGATTCCCTGTGGCCAGTGCACCACGAGCGCATCGTGCTGTCCGCCGCGGTGTTCGCTCTGTTTGAAGTAGCGAAACGGCGTGTTGCCGGCCATCGCCCAACCCGCGTGGTAGTGCGGGTAGGTATTCTCGCGTCCCCAGTCAGGATAGGCGCGCCAATTTGCTTCAAACGCCGTTTGTAGCCCGTTCAATACGTAGGTCTCGTTAAACGTTCCAGCCAAGCCGCCCTCACCGCTAGCGCCGTTGTCGGCAGTGATGAAGATCAGAGTATTCTCCAGCTCGCCAATACGCTCGAGAGTGGCAACCACGCGGCCAATCTGATAGTCGACGTGTTCCATCTGGCCTGCGAAGGTTTCCATCTGACGGGCGTACAGCTGTTGCTCTTGCGGTTTGAGGGAATCCCACGCAGGAATCTCGTCGATGCGTTCGGTTAGCTTCGTTCCTTCGGGGATGATGCCCAGTTCGATTTGATTCTTGTGAATCAGCTCGCGGGCTTTGTCCCACCCCATATCGAACTTGCCGCGATAACGCAGCATGTACTCTTCGGGCGAGTGATGCGGTGAATGCATCGAGCCCGATGCCCACAGCATCATGAAGGGATCTTCTGGTCGTAGGGTCTTGTGTCCGGTGATCCACTGAATCGCGCGATCAGCAAGATCTTTGTCGAGGTGCTCGGTTTTGCGATATTCCTCAGGGGTGTGGTCATTCCACATGACGGGCACAAACTGATGCACGTCGGCGGCCATGAAACAATAGGAGTGATCGAAGCCTTCACCGCTCGGCCAGCGATCGAACGGGCCCGCCTGCGACACTTCGTACAGGGGTGTGTGATCCCATTTACCAAGGGCGTAGTTTACGTACCCTTGCTCCTGTAGATAGTTCGCCACCGACTTCGCCGACGACGGCACAACGGCGTTGTAGCCGGGGAATCCCATTGCCGTGAGGGCATGGCTGCCTAAACCGATGGAATGGGGGTTGCGCCCGGCCATCAGCGTCGCGCGCGATGGTGAGCACAGCGCGGTGGTGTGGAAATTGTTGTACCGCAGTCCATTCATCGCGAGGCGGTCGATCGTCGGTGTATTGATTAGCCCGCCAAACTTGGTCGAGAGCTGAGCAAAGCCAACATCGTCGAGCAGGAAGATGATCACGTTGGGAGCACCTTCAGGCGGACGGACTGATTTCGGCCACGACTCTACGGAATCTTCGTAGCGTTTGGCGATTACGCCGTCAAAACCCTCGATCTTCTTGGTCTTTGGCGTTTCTTGTGCAGTAATTTGTGTCGTAATCAGAACCACTAACATCAACGCGACTGGTAGTCTCATGTCTGTCTCTCGCCTAGAAGTTCAATGACCGAAGTGGTCGAGTTAGAATCTTGTCTCAGGCCAACGCGGCGGCCGCGCAGATTGTAACACAGATGCCAGCAAATGCATGGTCGGTGACCCATGCGAAGCTCTTGCCGGTATTCTCGATGCCGGGCAACTAAGCGGGCCGCGAAGTGCCGTAAAGGTTCTGTCTGCCGTCGAAGGGTACGTCTTTTGTTGCCGCTGACGGGCTGCTCGAGCCTCTCCCCTTGCCGGTCTCCACCGCGCGCGACATAATCGCTGGTAGTAAACAATTGTCCATCACCGGCGTTTGCGACCGGGTTGGACGACGTCCAGGAGACTCTCGTTATGGAAAACCAGATTACTTGTCCCCATTGTCGGCACGACTTTCCGCTGGATCAGCTGATGGCCGCGCAGATCACCGATAAGATTCGCGGCGAGCTCGATGCTGAGTACACAGCCAAGACGCAGGCATTGGTCAGTGAGCGCACCGAGCTGGAAGCGGCGCGCAAACAGTTGGCCGAGTCTCGACAGCAGCTCGACAAGCAAATAGCCGACACGCTGGTCAAAGAACGGAAAAAGATCGAAGACGATGCGCGCGTGAAAGCGAAGCAGGTGGTCGCGGTCGAGTTGCAGGACCGCGATTCGCAAATCAGTGAAGCTTCGCAACGGCTCAAGGAATTTCAGCAGCGTGAGATCGAGTTGCGTAAGACCAATCGTCAACTCGAGGAACAAGCCGAAAAGTACGAATTGGAAGTGGCGCGCAAGTTGGACGAGGAACGCAAGAAAATTCGCCAAGCGGCGCTCGCGCAGGCGGCCGAGGAAAGCCAACTGAAGCTAGCCGAAAAAGACCTGGCCATCGAATCGATGAAGAAGAAAATCGACGAGCTGAAGCAGAAAGCTGAGCAAGGTTCGCAGCAGGTGCAAGGCGAGGTACAGGAACTGGCACTGGAAGCGATGCTGCCCGCCGAGTTCCCCGGCGACGTGATCAAACCGATTGGCAAAGGCGTGCGCGGCGCCGACGTACTGCAACAAGTTTACGATGCGTCCGGACGCGACTGCGGTAGCATCCTGTGGGAATCCAAACGCACGAAGAACTGGTCGGACGGTTGGCTCAACAAGCTGATGGACGATCAGCAGGAGGCCAAGGCGAGCTGCGCCTGCATCGTCACCTCGGCTATGCCCGACGACGTCCAGCACTTTGAGGAACTCAACGGTGTCTGGGTCGCGAGCTGGAGTTGCATCCGCAGCGTGGCGGTCGCCTTGCGGCACGCACTGATCGAAACCGCTCGCGCCCGGCGTGCGACCGAAGGTCAGCACGGCAAGATGGAGCTGGTTTACAATTACATTTCCAGCGGCGAGTTCGCGTTGCGGGTGAAGGGCATCGTCAGTCCCTATCTCGAAATGCAAGCCGACCTGGAATCGGAGAAGCGGGCCTTCACCCGTCAGTGGAACAAACGGCAGAAGCAACTCGACCGCGCGATCGCCAGCACGACGGGTCTGTTTGGCGACCTCCAGGGAATTATGGGCAACGGCTTGGAAGTGATTGAAGGGATGGACGCGCTGGCGATCGAAGCCGACGAGAACCCACCCGCTAGGCAGCAGACGATCACGTCGCAAGACTCGGCGAGCTGACTGCCTCGCCAGCCGCTTCGACCGTCGCCAAGTCGACGATCGGCAGCGATTGGTTTGCGCCCGCGAGCAGCGCGAAATCGGCCAGGCGATTCACCAGTCGCGGTGCACCCGCCGACAGGCGATGCAACTCAGACATGGCGGCTTCGTCGAATAACGGTTGCTGGGCGCCAGCTTCCAACAGTGCCATTTGCACGTAGCCGATCGTATCGAGCTCGTCCCACGGTTGCAGGTCGATGCGCAGATCGACCAGTTCCAGCAGCGGCCTCCCCAGGCGATTCAACTGTTCTGGATTTGTCGCGGCAATGATGCTGAGCCAACCGGCGTTGGCCTGGTCGGTCCGTAGCAGCCGTTGCACGTGACCGAGCAAGTCGGGCCCCGCCTGGTCCAAGTCGTCCAGCAGCAGCACCGTCTGCCGTTGCTGCAAAACGTTCGCCTGGATGCGATCGGAGATCTGTCGAAACAACCGCACCAGATCGTCTTCGACGCGGACGGTCGCTTGCAGCTCCGTCCCCAACCGCAGATAGAACTCTCGCGTCGATAGCCCTAGCACTTCAATCTGAGCAACAGTGTGCCCCGCGCGGGTGCTTTGCGTCCCAAAGACCTCCAGCAGCGAGGTCTTCCCCAGCCCTGGCGCCCCCAGCACCACGCCCAAGCGACGACGATTGGAGAGCAAGAATCGCAGCCTGGCTAACGCTTCGCGCTGAGGAGTGCCTTCGTAGAACAAACGCGGATCGACTCCGCTGGGAAACGGCGATTTTTCCAAACCCCAATGCGATTGATACATCGACGGCTTCTCTTGAGTGGCAACTACGGACGAGACACAATGCAGTTATTGAGATCGGTGATCTAATACCGCTCGCATGAATCGTTTGACTGAACGCTAGCACTGCTGGTGCCGCCAATGCCTGATCGCTACTACTCCTCGGAACCGATCATCGGCTCCTCGATCACGCTCGGCGGCAGCGAAGCCCATCACTTGCTGCACGTCATGCGTGCACAGCCGGGGCTGGAACTGATCGTCTTCGACGGCCGCGGTGGTGAGTACGCGGCACACGTAAGTGCCTGCCAGCGATCGACGGTCGAAGTGGAACTCGGCGAGCACCGCGCGGTCGAACGCGAATTGCCATTTGAACTGACGCTCGCGGTGGCCCTCCCCAAAGGTGACCGTCAGCGGTGGTTGGTGGAAAAATGCACGGAACTGGGCGTTACAAAAATTATCCCCCTCCAACTCGCCCGCAGTGCCAGCAAGGGCGAGAAGAAAGAAAAACTCAGCCGCTACATCATCGAAGCCAGCAAACAGTGTGGCCGCAACCAACTAATGGAAATCAACGAACCGAAGACTTGGACGCAGCTTCTCGACGAGATATCCGAGGGCCAACGCATCCTGGCGCACCCGAGCGGACAACCGCTGGCAGCTTCGGAGCATGGGAACGCGAAAAGCGAACCGGTGTGCATCGCAATCGGTCCGGAAGGAGGTTTCACCGACGAAGAAGTGTCGCAAGCAAGCGAGGTTGGTTGGGACGTGGTCGGGCTCGGGGAGCGGATTTTGAGGATCGAGACAGCGGCTGTCGCACTCGCTACTGCCATCGCGTTAGATTGATGGGAGTACATTCAATACTGTCTGAGGGTTTACTATGACTTCGATCGACACAACGTTCCCAGACTTTGATGGAAAAACAGTAGTGTTTTACATAGGCGTCGAACGGAGGACTGCTACGATTCGCTCTCCCAAGTGCGAGATGCGAGGAGATCGCCTGTTCCTTGTCGGAGAAGCCGAAACATCCCCCGGTCACTGGGCAGAGGGCGCACTGGCTGCAGTCGCGTGGGAAAGTGTAAGTTCGTATCTATGCTTCGACGAAGCCGAATGGCCAGCGAAGCGCGATAAGATTGATATCGCACGGAGGTCACGCGAACGAAACAAGAAATCTTTCTGGCCCTGGAACTCTGAATCTTAGCTGTTCCTTAAGTGCATTTCTTCCCACAAAGAGCGTCGGAGCGAAGCTTGTCGAGTTATCCAAACGATCTTAGGTAGATGAAATACTGTACGTTTTGGGCAAGCCAATCCGTCATGACACGAGCAGCCGCCAGTCACTGCTCCAATTGCAACGCCGACCTCCGCACTGGCGACTTACCGCTGTACGGTCGAGTTCCCTGTCCGAACTGCGGTCTGTACCTGTTCTACCTCAATACTCCGGCAGGTTTTCGGTCGTTCGAGAATCAAGAATCGGAGCGACTGCAGGAGCGGATTATCGATCTCGTGTCTGAGCAACTTGGCATCGATCGCGACAAGTTGGCCAACGACGCAGCGATCATTAACGAACTGGGTGCCGACTCCCTCGACGTGGTTGAACTAGTTATGGAGTTGGAGGACGAGTTTGATCTCTAATGTGTCGAATCCCGCGGTAGACGCAAGCAACCATCAACGAAGCTGTCGGTCATTGGGTCCAACTGTTTCAGAATCTTGGCGTCATTCGTTATTCTCCTCCGCCCGTTCGATTACGCCAAACAGATGTCCGCCGTGGTCGGCGCCGCTCCAGAAGCCCGCGTAGTGGTCGGCGTAGATCATCACGCGCGCGGTGTAGAATCCCAGGCCGGGGATGCCCATCTTGTCGACGGTGATCACGGGCGTGTCGCCCGCCCATTTCACGGGCAGCGTCAGTGGCACCGTGACGTCGTGCTCGCCGTAAGTGATGCGGGCCTCGAACAGCCAACGATCGTCTTCGACGTGCTTGACGGTTTTCAGTTCGTAGCGCTCTGTCCTGGGATTGATTTCATCCGAGCCGGTTTCGGTGAAGTGGCCCACGAGCGTCGCACCCGTCATCACTTTTGCGAACTTTGCGAAACGCGCGGCTTGCGCGTTGTCGTCAGAGGCCGTCTTGGCAGCTTCAGCTGCGGGAGCTTGCGCCCGTGCGGCAGCCACAAACGGAATAAGTAGCAAGCCGAGGCTGGTACAGAAGACGGTAGCGCGCGCGGACTGGTTGCGATGAAACGACATGGCGGTTCCTCCAAGGCAGGGAAGGCGAGTAATCAGCCTTCAATCTACCCGACGGATACCGCGTGGCGGAACAACTACCGCTTGATCGTCGGAAAATAGCTCCCGCGATTCATGAACTGCTTGCTGCTGCCGGTCGTCGGCACGCCTGCGGCGCGGTTGTTCAGGTTCAGGCCCGGCGCGTTGGCCAATCGCAGCTGTTGTTGCAGGCGGCGGAGTTCGGCCGCTTGTTTAGCGTTTGCCTCTTGCTGCTCGATTTGCGGCAACACGCGCGAGTAGTAGTTGGGGACTCCCTCGTTGGTCTGTACCATGTCGAGGCTTAAATAAGGGCTGACCGTGGGACCTCGGTCGACATGCTCAAACGGTTTGCCACCCGCCGGTTGCACCTGTTGCGCCGCCGCTGCCGGGCGCCAGGAGGTCCGCTGTACCTGGGGCACCTGCCGACCGCGAGCGAAGTAACGCATCGCCGGCGTCATCCGATCGACATGGTCCGTGGAGTAGTGCGGCTGCGAGTAGCTCGCTTGCCGTACTTGGGCGTGGGCCGTGGAGTCGCTCGATAGAACGCCTGCTAGCAAGCCTAAGCTGAGGATTCGGAAAGTAGCCGTCATGGTCATCGCCTCGCTTTCAGGACGTATCGAGGGCAGTCAGCACCGTCTGTGCAGCCCTACAGTCTGGTTAATCGGCATATTTTGACACCGACTTTGGCCTCGTTTGGCTACTCAGACCGTCCGCGGACTGGCGTGGCGCTCGCCGCTAGCGATCAACAGCCGGTAGAGAAATCGATGATTTGGCCGTTTTGTCGTGCATTTTGATGGTGATGGCTCTGATTCGGGACGATACTTGACTAACATGACCTAGTTACTTATGATTGAGAAGTTCTCGGAAATATAGCAGCACCTAGCAGGGCGAACCCCTGCGGAAGAATATCGAGGTTCAACATGACCCAAGCAGCCACGACCACACGACCGTCGAGGATGTCCAGCAGTAAAGCCAGCGCCGCGCTCGTGCTAGGTGAGCCAGGATTTGAGCCGAGCGAGGAGTTTCTCGCCGATCTGGCAGCACACAGCGCGCGTCTCGAGTCGGCCAGGCCCGAAGAGATCATCGCCTGGGCGCACGCTACCTACGGCGAGGGGCTAACGATGGGAACCGCGTTTGGACCGGAGGGTTGCGTCATTTTGTCGATGCTCGCCGAGATCGCGCCGCAGACGTACGTTTTCAATCTGGACACCGGCTATCAGTTTCAGGAAACACTCGACCTGCGTGACCGCATCGCGCGGAACTACGGCATCGAGGTCGACATGCTGCAGCCGGAACTGACGGTCGTGGAGTACGAAGCCAAACACGGCGGACCGCTGTACAAGACCAATCCCACCCAGTGCTGCTTCGATCGCAAAGTTACGGTACTGCAGAAAGCGATGCAAGGCCGCACCGCCTGGATGAGCGGCATCCGCCGCGACGAGAGCGCTGACCGCGCGCAGGCGGCGATCGTCGGTTGGGATCGCAAGTTCAACGTCGTTAAGGTCTGCCCGTTTGCCAACTGGACCAA
>JANQQA010000304.1 GCA_028285205.1 Bythopirellula sp.
TCCAAGGCGAATCCGGGTGGGTCAATGGTTCGGTGACAAGCATTGCACGATTCATCAGCAGCATGCCTTGCCAATTGGTCGCGGATGGAAGTCGCACCACGCACGTCTGGTTCGACCGCTGGGATTCCCGGTGGTGGCGGAGGAATCCGAACTCCAAGAATTCGTTCATTGACAAACACACCGCGGACTACTGGAGACGTCGTGGTCCCATCAGCCGTCACTTTGAGAATGGCGCCTTGGGTAACTAAGCCGCCGCGCCGGCAGGCAGGCGACAGAGAAACGGTCTGAATTCCCTGGCCAGGCTGCCATCCCTTGACGTCGTCGGTGACCCGATAGTGCCGTAGCAGCCGCTCGTTCAGACAGGCAAAGTCTGAGTTGACAAAGTGGGCGACGCCCAAATCTTGCTCGATCAACTTCTTGACGTATGTGCGCGTTTCCTCCAGCATCGACTGCTGGACCACGGGATCAAACGTGCGAAACTGCTTGCTGTCAGGCGTTGTGAAGTTGATCCGATTGAGGTTTAGCCATTGGTCGGTAAAGCTGTGAATGAACTGTTTGGAACGCGGATCTTCGAGCATGCGGTCGATTTGCACCGCGATGACTTCGGTGCGCCGGAGCTTTCCTTCGGCGGCTAACCGCAGTAGCGTTTCGTCCGGCATGTCCGTCCACAACGCATAGCTGAGTCGCGACGCGATGGCATAATCGTCCAACGGCCCCGATGACTCAACGAACGTAAGCGTCCTTGGTGAACAGAGAATGGCGCTATATGAAGCCCGCAGAGCTTCGATGAACGATCCACTCTCGGCGAGTATGCCGAGACCGATCTGCTGATAGTCGGCTACGCCATCCGAAGTGACTGGGCGCCGAAATGCCCTCGATGCAAAACGAGTCACCAACTGTTTGAGCACGCCCGCCGGATCGGCCTGCCAATGTTCCCGCTTTGCATCACCGAATAGGTTCTCAATGACTTGCTCGCGATCAGCTCTCGGATAGATGCGTTCGATGTGTATTCCGCGGTGCGCGATGCCCGAAAAACCTTGCTCTTCATTTCGCTCGTGGTAGGCGATCGTGTCTGCTCGCCCACTCTGGTTGGGTGCCCTGCGGAGGGTTCGATCGTTCGGTTTCAGCTCCAACAGATGGCCTTTCCGAATCCAAGCTGAGTATTGCAGATCTCGTGAAGTCTCGGTCGCTTCCACGATCCCGACTTCGTAGAGAATCGGCTGGGCAGAGGCACCGGCCCCCGATCGCAAGGTTCCCCATACAGTTCCACCTTTTGCCGGGTTGATAGCCCGCACATCGCGAAGCGTGATTCGATACCAGCCGTCTTCAGGGATTCGGATCGAACGCATTCGTCCGTAGAAGGCCAAGTAGATGGGCCAAGAAATACTCTCGCCATTTCGAGACTCGGGGCCTCGGTAGTTGCGCCTCCCAATTCCCAGAGACAACCGCTTGGGTGAGAAGTCCGCGGTATACGCAACGTCCCCTTCGAGAGCACGATCAAACGCTTCGGCCAACGCGCGATCGGCAATGTCCAAGTATCGTGCCAGTAAGTGCTGCGATAACTGTTGGCCCTCGGCGACTGTTTCAAAGCCATGCAGTGTTGCGTCCTCGGGCAGCTGATCTCGCAGCGGAAGATCGATCCCCAGTAACGAATGAACTGTATGTTCGTACTCAGTCCGCGTGAGCCGTCGACCGCGGACCCTGCCTCGATCTGCAATGTCGCGCAAGTCCGATTCCGTCAGTCGCCCATCCAGACCGGTCAAAAAAGCGTCAGTCTCGTTGGCTCCAAGGTCGGAATCAGGCGGCATCTCGCCATCCCGGACGCGCTGATAGACGCGTCGCCAACTCCCAAAGGCTTGGGGATCGCGGAGGTCAAACGGAAGACCGTTCAGGCTCAAGCCAGCCTCCGGCTCATCGCCACTGTGACAATCCAAGCAATGCTGCCCAAGAAACTCGCTGATTGTTCGCGGCGGGTGTGCGAAATCCCCGCCATTCTCATCCCCGCGGATCTCCCCAGCGGAAGCGATAACCGTCCCAGCGAGCAGCGCGCCAAGAAATCCGAGTCGGTGTATCTCAAACTGGGGCATATCAAACTCTGCTGGTTGTGGGGTCATAGAGGTGGCCATCCGCTCCACCCGCAAACGGACTTGTTGTGGCGCACATTACTTCACCTCGACCGCATCCGCACGATCAGGAGTGACTCTCGCGATGTGACGGTTCAGCTCGATCACCGCTTCGCTCAGACCCGGTCGCGGCGTCAACCCATCACCGAAAAGCCCCTGCTTGAGCCCGCCGCTTTTATTGAACGCGGGTGTCGAGTCGACGGGATTGCACCAAAAGGCTCCGATGATGTATGGCGTCTCCAGTGCCGCATGGATGTACTCTGCATAATGGACGCCTGCTGTCCGTGCATCTTCCTGTAGCTGCCAACCGCGGATCGACTTGTCACCGTCCTTAAATCGAATCGCGAAATCACAAATCAAAATGGGCTTGCCGGTCAGCTCATGAATCTCTTGATACTTCGCTCTAGGAAACCCGGGTTGGAAAGGTGGCTGAATCGCGATGGCATCAACCCAAGGCAACATCTCCTCCAACACTTCGGGGACGAGCGTATTGAAGGCGAAGCGATCTCCAAAGATAAGATGATCCGGATCGTGTTTCCGGTTCGCCTCGCCCATGACGCGAAAATACTCGCGTGCAATAACTCGCAGGAAGCCAAGATCGCGTGCTTTCGCGTCGTCCCCGTCCCAGCTCTTCAGGAAGTCGGCGTAGGCCTTGCGGCCGGGAGCATCGGCGGGCAGATCGCGGGTGAAGTCCACCCAGTTCTTGCCGACGGAGTTCTTTAGCGGCCAAGCTCCGAGATCAGTCCAGTAATAGCCGATCAGGTTGGGGTTATCGCGGTTCTGGACGCAGCATTGCTTGACCTGAGCCGCCAGTTTCTGCTGCTCCCGAGGATCAAAGATGTCGATGAAGCGGAAGCTCCCGCCTTTGCCTCGATAGGTTGAGATGGGGACGTAGTTACGACCTTCTACATAGGGCATATCTTTCTTCAGTTCACTCGGACAACCGTAACCATAGGCGTTGAAGCCAAGACTCCGGCAGGCCTTCGCGACCGCCTTGTACTGGTGACTCAGACTCCGATTCGTCGTATGAGTGATCCCGTGAGCAAAGAAAGGCTGTCCCTCTGGCGTGATCAGCCACGTACGACCTTCGATCTCGGCCAAGCCAATGGCGGAGCGTCCTGCAAGTTCACTAGAACTGGCAAGGTGTGAACGGGTGACTTCCGTCTGTTGATCTTCATCCAATTTCAGCTCGAAGGAATCACCACCCACGGAGATCGTGTAATCGCCTTTGAAGCCCCGAAGACTTACCCTGCCATCAGCGTCCGTCGTCAGTGTTTCGTCAGTCCACCAACGCTGTTTCATCAGGTGCATCCACACCTTGCCGCGAAGCCTCAAGCGACCGTCCGTCTCCAAAATCGCTCGGCTTGTCGCCTGGCCGCGTCCCCGGGGCAGTGTGGTCCAGGCGTAAATCCCGTTGACAAGACGATGACTGAACAAAACAGTCATGACTCGCTCCGTCATCGCGGCCTTTTCCAGTTCATCACCGATCGAGTCCTTCATCTCAAATTCCGTCGCCGCGATTGGCAGACTAAATTTCTCGAAGTACTGCAGCCGCTTGTAGATGGTCTCGGGCGGCGTTTGGTTACCAAACCGACTTTGAAAACCGAGTGCGGAGATAGGAGCATCGTTCTCAAGCAGTAGACGAACCTCACTCTCGAATTGTCTCATCTTGTCGGTAACGTCACCTTCGGCAGGATCAGAGATGACCTTGTTCTCGTTGAGGTAGAGCAGGGCATCGCGATTGACCGTGTTTTGCTTTGCAATCTTGAACCAGTCGGCAATCACATCATGTCCAACGAGGTCCTGCACGATGTGATTGTTTCGGGTTTCGTTGATGACATCCCACTCGTAGACGGGCCATTGCTGAGCCGACTCTTCGATCATCCTCTTGCAGAGATCGCGAACATTCTGCTGTTCCGCGGCCGTCAGTTCGTCTCGCGGGACGCCCTTGGCGGTACTATCCCAATTGGCATTGGGATCATGGACATACACGAGCTTGCTCAGTTCCGGCGGCATGAAATTCCCGTAGTCACCTCCGGGCCAGATCAGGCAGTGCCCCCGAACTGGAATGTTGTGTTCCTGAAACCACTCGAATAGCCCCGGAAGGTGGGGTTCGGCAATCGAGCGACGCTTGTACTTGAGGTACATACCGAAACCGGCAGCATTAAAGCCGAGTCGCAGAAACATCTGCTTGTATTGCTCAGGAGTAACAGCAGTGTTTGCCGGAGCATTTTGGCCCCCAACCGGCGCGTGCATACTCCGCCCGCTGACGACTCCTCCAAAATAGAACAGATGGCGTTGTTGCTTCACATGAACCGGAACTCCCGCCAGCGGATTGCCTCCTGCATCAACAACACGAACTTCCAGATCTGCTTTACGAAGCTGGTCGATACGTTCGTTGGCTTGCTTCCTCCAAGGCTGAGAGTCGACCAGTGCCTCATCAATGACTGATTCAATACCGGCGACGTCATTTCCAGAGTAGTCCGCTAAAGCAAACGGTCTTTGGTCAGAGTCGCCTACGCCTGGATTCGCACGCGAACGACGATTCGGAGAGTTGAAACGTCGCCTCCGGATTTCCCGGTAATGGGTCATCTGTTGCGGCGTGAGTAGTTTTTCGAGCTCCTCAAATCTCGCTTTGTAGAATCGCTCTTGCTCAGCTTTCCGCTGTTCGGGCTCCATCGTTTGAAGCTCGGCCCATTTCGCAGTCATCGCTTTCTGAATGCCCAGGAATTTTGTCGTTTGCTCGTCTGACAGATTCAGCTCTTCATGAATGGGAGCAAATCGCGTCCCTGGCCTGCGTGCACCTTGAGCGTTGGCCATCACCATGGTGAGGAAAAACGCAATGCATAGGAACGCGAGACCACTTCCGGTCGTTTTTGTTCGGTCCATGCTGTTTGCCATTGTTTTGAGCATGTTTCAGCTGGCTTTACGATAATGTTCGGAGAATTCTCGCAAGAACGAAGGTTGGGAAACTGATACTCTTGGCTTCACCTGCTGCTAGTCATGGAAACATCTGGGCCATCTTCTCCGTGACTCGCTCATTCGCAGACCTCATTTGATCGACGTGTCGCTGATCGGCAACTTCCATTTCGTCCATGAGGCCACGTCGGCGAGCCTTGTTGCGTTGATAGGCGCCGCACAGATGAAATCCGATGCAGCCGGGGTTTTCAAATAGCTCGGTCAACGTTGTTGCATACCAAACGCCGTTGTTGGGTTTGAAGAACTCTTGACTTCGGAAATTCACCCCGGCGGCATCGGCGAGAAGAACGGGCTTACCGGTTTTCCTATGCCACTCGTCAAGGTGCTTCACGGGATCCCGGAAATCTTGAAACGACATGACGTCGACGAACGGTTTGGCCGCGCCCACCACTTCCGTGGCGATCGGCGCGTTTGCTTCGTAGCGGTCGCCAAGCAGCAAGTGGTGCTTGTCGTAACGACGAATGGCATCATGTATCGTCTTGTAGTAGCTGGTTGCCAGTTCGCTCAGTTCTTTTCGCCCCGACTCTGTCTTCAGCCGCTCAGGATCAAAAATGGGGCCTCGCCATTCGTTGTCTGGTCGGTCGTGAGTCCAGGTTGGGCAATCGCTGTAGAAGTAGCCGATGAGATTACGCTCCTTGGCCAGTTCGGCGCACTGCGACCTGGCCACGTAATCGACCCACTCTTTCCAATCTTCACTACGAAAATCGTAGTGGACCGTGTGCTTCTCCCACTGATGCGACTCCGTGAATGGAAGCAAATGGCAATACGGCATGTCGAGTGCACGGTATTCGTCAATCGTGAAAGCACGCGAATGCCGCCACTTCTTGACGGTCACTTCCTGTACCCAGCCGACGGTATTGAATCCCCATGCGTTTAGATTGGGTGCGACCGATTCCTTAATCCACCGCAGCGTGCTGCCGCCGTACTTTTCGCGCCAAATATCGAGGTTCTCAGGGTATCGCAGGCTCGCGGGATCGATGTGGTTCAACCCCATCGTGAAGAACGGCTTTCCTTCAGGCGTAATCAACCACCAGTGATCATTGCGCTTGCCAAGCGAAAAGAAGCCGCGAGCCGACGCCTGGGTCGTTTTCACTTCGGAAGCACCCGCGGAATCCAGCATAGGCGCGGCGGCCAAGCCATAACCGAAAGCGAGGCTGCTGCTCAGGAAGCGTCTGCGTTCAAGCTTAGTCATGATCAATCTTTGCTCCGCACAAGAACGCGCAATTGATCCACGCCCTGACGCGGATTGACGTTGACACTCAAGCCAACTGTCCTCATGTCTTGGGAAATCGTCACTTCGTCTGCCGTCCAGCCTCCACCCTTGTCTGGATTTGGATTCTCAAAACGAACGTGCGGTTCGAGGCCTCGATACTGTCTGCTCGCCACTGGAAAACGCATTCCTTCTCGTCCGACAATCGAATCACTGGCAGCCAGCTGCGTTGCCTCACAGACCAATCCGACGATCTCTTGGTCAAATTTGATGACACCTTGGATCGGCGAGGGTTGGGTCGACCTGAAATGAAAGAGGTAGCTATCGACCTTGGTTCCTGCCGGAATGACTTGACCGGAATCTCTGAAGAGTCGGTAGTTGCCAGGTGCGACCAGCGTGACCGGAATCTCCCGCTGAATCAAAACTCCGCTTTGCTCAGGGATCACTTCGATCCACGAACTCGCTGAACGCCTTAAGTCAGCGCTCGAAACCGTTTCCTTCAGACGGATATTCCCTTGCAGGAATGTGAGACCAAGATCGTTCCGTTGCTCGGTTCCCAAGACTCCGCGACTGGACCGAACCGGAATGGACTCGGTTGCCATTTTTTCGACGTCACCGGCCTTCCATCGTACAGCCTGTCCTTCTTCGATTCGAACACTCTCCGTGGATCGATTGCTCGAACTCTCACGCGGAAAGACCTCAACCAGACCTTCAATGACGTGAACCTCGGTTTGACGGCCACTCTCAACCCTGAGGCCGAACTCCGTCCCCAAATCGACGACTTCTGCCTCATCGGTCACAATCGTAAAGCCGATCGCTTCCTCAGGAATTCTCGCGACCAGATTGCCCGAAGATACGTGCAACAAGTCCGTGTCCTTCAACTCGAAACTGGATGGCCCCCGCAGCGTGACGCGAGCACCTCGGTTGAACTCCAGCTCAACGACTCCGGCATCCAATTGAAAGATACCCTTCGCTAGAAACTCGCCGGGCGTGGGATCCACATCACGCCAATTCGCATCCAACGAAGTGACCAGTCGCGCTACCGGTATCCCCATGCCAGAGGAGGCAACGGACGTCGGCGTCTCTCGATCAACGGAATTCCATTGCACCACCGCGATAAGTGCTAAGGCTGCCAGCGACGCTGCAGCTAACGCCAAACCGTAGAGAAAACTCTTGTGAGATGACTGCTTTGCCCTATCAAATGAACCGGCAGTCGTCGGCTCAAGACTTTCGCCTCGTATCGCAGCCTCTCGATAACCGCCTTCCAACGCAACGCGGAATCGGTAGAGTTTTCGCAGTTGCTCATCCCTCGCGAGCAACTCGTTGAGGACTCCGACGTCTTCGGCCGTCGCCCGCCCAAGAAGATACTCGTCAATGCGTTCCTCCGGCTTTCTATCTTCTGCAGTCATGTCAACTCCAGCTTCAGCTTCTCTTCAACGCACTGCGACAGTTTCGTACGAAGTCTGCCGATGATTTTGTAAAGGGAATTTGGTGTCTTACGCCCTTGCTCGGCGAGCTTCTTCACTTCGCCTGCTCCTCGATAGGGCGCCAAAACCAGTTCGCGACGTTCCGGAGACAGTTCGCTGAGACACTCCGCCAACGAGTGCTGAATGAGCATCAAATCCTCAGACTCAGTTTCGGCCTCTTCTTCGCGAGCGATTACTTCGAGCACGTCCTTGTCGAGAACCAGCCGGTCGCGGCGCATCTTCGCGATCGCATTGAAGCACTTGTGGCGAACGATGACTTTACCCCACGGCAAGAAGCCACTTTGATCCCGAAGCCGCTGCCGGCTTTCCCACATGGTGATGCTGGCATCCTGCAACACATCATCCACTCCGCTCCAATCGGGTAGGATCAGACGCGCGTAGTTTCGCAACGCGAGCTCATGCCGAGCGAAAAGTCGCACAAAATCCGATTCGGAAATGGGATTAGGTGATTCAGGTTGATCGGGTTCGCCTGCCATATGTCTATAGTTCGCGCCAGGCCAGAACCTGCCGCCCTTATTGAAAGATTTTTCCGTATCGCCGCAAACTGCAGCTTCGCTCAGCGCAACTTGGCACAGTCTAGTAAACGGTTAGCGGCAAGGCGCTAGCCGCCGGTGCACCGAATATACCCGCGGCTAGCGCGTGGCGGCTCACAAGATGGAGGCGTGATCGTCGCAGTCACCACTTGTGAGACAGTAACTAGGTTGATCGACCTAAGTAGTTACGACGAAGTAGAGGTATGGAACTCGATCGCACGGCCAAGTGCCATGGCGGCCATTTTCAACAGCGATGCGATCTTGCGTGTTCTCGCCTGGAGCAAGGCCCCGTCCGCAGTCGAAACGATCAGAGAAGCGAGTTCCCTCGCCAACTTTGCCAAAAAGTCCTTCCTCCTTCAGCGATTCAGCGAAAAGTGACTCCAGTTTGGCCAGCGTATCGACGCATGCGCCACGCAGCTCTTCACTGGCCTCCCTCGACATCGGTCCCACCGCGAAGAAGGCAGGCAAAGCGATGACCATCGTCCAGAATACGCCCAAGGTGATTGGTGCACACAGCCGAGATCTCCATGAGTCGCACTCTACTCAAACCACGGCCTTGCGGAGCTAGATGCCTATGAAATCAACAAGCTACGTCCACCAGCCCACGTCACATTTTCATTCCAGTCAACTGTCCGATTGACTTGATCGATAGTGAGCAATGAACATCTCAACCGCAGACTTGACTGCTGCCTCGCGGTCCTTCGGAGACGCGGGGCGTTGTCCGGCCATCAACTCGGGCCAGAAAATGATCTCCTTGATCAATCCACAGAACTGCGATGCAGCCATATCCATGTTTGCTATGTCAAGACGCCTGTCTCGTTTGCACGACTTCATCCAACTCATCAAGTTCGTCCGCAGCTTCGCATGGGCGGTTAATGTAGCGCTTGCCCACTCAGGAGCCTGGATGAACCGAGAGATCACCACGCGACTGAGCTTCATAAAATCGCGTCCGGTGATGGTGTCAGCGAACGTGTTCCCGATTCGTCGCAACTGATCTTCCATTGACTCTTCTGCCGAGTATTCGTGAAACGGCAGTGACTCCGTGTGCTTCAGGAGTTCGTCGACAATCGCCTGAAAGAGATCGTCCTTGCTGGGAAAGTGATTGTAGACCGTTCGTTTCGAGACTACAGCGACATCAGCGATGCGATCCATACTTGTTCCGTCAAACCCGCTTGCCAGAAACTCATCCGTTGCTGCCTTGATCACGGCTTCACGTTTGGGGCTTATGCGTTTTTTTGCGGCGTTATCGGTAGACATTCGACTTCTCGTTGGCTTGGTGACTTGAAGGTTGGCGGCTAGCGTTCGACATGGCGCTTAGGGCCATGTCGCTCCGTCACCGACGTTGAGCTTCATGGTGACCTAAGAACATCTGCACGGCCGACGCGACGGCAGCTTTCTGTGACTCCGGTGAGGCGACCTGTTGACCGGCGACCATTTCCGGTCAGTACGCAACTCCATCTCGCGAACACGCTCGATAACGGTATCCCCTATCGCCTGAAACAGCTCCTCCTTGCCTCGGAAGTGGCCATAGATCGTTTTCTTGGAGACGGTAGCCACCTCCGCAATCCGGTCCATGCTGGTTCCACCAAATCCGATAGCCAGAAACTCCTCGATTGCGACCGCCACAAAGAAGCCCCTCGTCGGGCTGGGGTTTGCGGTGATTTCGGGATTCATCGGCAACGTCTCCACGACGCTGCACCACATAAATACACCGATCAGTATACATCGCGCCCATAAGAATGGTAATGGCAACTTTCTTCAACCCAACCAAAATCCTTTCGAAGACGCCTATTCTCTGGGATTTTGAATGGTCTGCAGAAATGTCTCAAAAACGTACAGAAGCGGCGTTGACTACACCGATTAGTATACTACACTGTGCAGTGCACTTTAAATAAACAGCCGAGGCGATAAGTGGTCACGCCGGATTGCCGCCTCAGACAGCCTCCAAGCAAAGGAGAAAGCCATGCTCAAGCGTCTCGTCAATTTCTCGCTTCGAATGCTCACTCGACTGGCCCCTTCCGAGAGGCCGCTCCTTTTTACGGGCGCTGACTCGACGCTGAAGCTGGCATCACTTGTTCGGGAGTCCGGATGGAGTCGACCGCTGATCGTCACTGAGAAGACGCTTCTCAGCCTGGGACTGCTCGACGAGACACTGGAGCACTTCAAGCGTGAGAGATGCGAGGTGACCATCTTTGATGGAATCATCCCCAACCCAACTTACGAGGTGATCGAACAAGGAATTCAGACATGCAACGCGAATGGCTGCGACAGCGTATTCGTTGTCGGCGGCGGTTCCGCCATCGACGCCGCCAAGGTCATTGCAGCCTGTTGCTCGAACGGCAAGAGTGTGGAACAGGTCGTCGGCGTCCTGAAACTCTCCAAGTCTCCATTGCCGTTCTACGTGGTCCCCACGACCTCGGGAACCGGTTCGGAAGTGACGAACGCAGCCGTAATCTCTGAGACAAAAACACACCAGAAGAAGTTCGTCGTCGATCCACAGCTTATCCCGACGGCGGCAGCCCTCGACCCAGTCATGAGTCAGACGCTGCCTGCACACATCACGGCCGCAACGGGCATGGATGCTCTGACGCATGCGATCGAAGCCTACACGTCAGTCAACCGTTTCAGTGACGCCGAGCGTGACGCCAAGTTGGCTGTCAAGCTTCTCCTCAAGCATCTCCCTGAAGCATGCAAAAACGGGAGCAATCTTGAAGCTCGCGAAATGGTCGCTCTCGCCTCATTCCTGGCTGGCTATGCGTTCAACAAGTCTGGCCTTGGGTACGTCCATGCAATCTCGCACCAGATCAGTGCCCACTACAACACTCCCCACGGCCTGGCCAACGCCGTCATTCTGCCGCGAGTAATGCGATTCAACAAATCGGCCTGTGCAGAACGACTTGCCGACCTCGAACGGATGGTGAGTGGACCGAGTACCGAAGCACACGAACAACTGGCAAATAGATTCATTGAACGTGTTGAGGCCCTTGGCGAAGAAATTGGCATTCCGAGTGGACTTGAAGATTTGCGAGCGGACGACTTCGACACGATCGCCAAGAACGCACTCAAGGAGGCCAAGTGGTTCTACGCTGTTCCGCGAACCATGAGCCGCACACAGTGCCAAGAGATTCTGGCATCTATCTCGAAATCTGCTTCCGATGACGGCGAATCCCAGACCGCTTCGGTTTCAGCATCCACGACGCCTCGGCGCCAGCCAGTCGGCGTGTAGCGAGGAACCCCTTTCCCAACTCTCTCACTTACCTCTCACAAACTATAAGGAATACGAAAATGACCGCACAAGCAACCGCTATCGCCAACCCGAACGCGAAACGCCCTGTCAGCGGCAACACGCTATCAAGTCGAAAGAACGAAGCCATGAACACTCAGCCCTCCATGACCGAGCAGCAAATTGAGCAACTGGTTGCAGGCCAGCGACATTACCATCGCACCAATGTCACTTTGCCAGTTGCCTTTCGTCTGGCACAGCTCAATAAGTTTCGCGATCTGTTGCGTGAACACGAAGAAGAACTGTACATAGCGATCGACAAGGACTTCGGCAAGTCAAAGCACCACACGCAACTGACCGAAACGTTTCCTCTCTTCGAAGAACTGGAAATGGCCATCAAGAACGTAGGGAAATGGGTCAAGCCTCGTAAGGTGGCCACCAACCTGCTGAACCAGCCCGGCAAGAGCTACATCGTGCCTGAGCCGCTTGGCGTCACACTTGTCATTGGAGCGTGGAACTTCCCGTACAACCTGTCGTTGATTCCGGTCGTAGGTTCCATGGTTGCGGGCAACACGACCATTCTGAAGCCCAGCGAACTGCCCGCAGAAACCAGCCGCGTGATGGCCAGATTGATCAACGAGAATTTCGACGCCAACTATCTGCACGTTGTTGAGGGTGGAATTCCGGAAACGACGGCGTTGTTGAATCAACGGTGGGACAAGATTTTCTTCACCGGCAGTCCGCAGGTTGGAAAGATCGTTAACGTTGCTGCTGCTCCGAACTTGACGAACGTCACGCTGGAACTAGGTGGAAAGAACCCCGCCATTTTCGCTGAAGACGCAGCCGTCGATGTCGGCGTCAAACGACTGGTCTGGGCGAAGTTCGTGAACTCAGGGCAGCTTTGTCTGGCTCCTGATTACGTGCTTGTGCACAAGAGCATCAAGGATCGAGTCCTTGAACGAATGGTGCACGAGATCAAAAAGCACGACTACTCCGTGGAGAACGGCAACTTCGTTCGCCTGATCAATGAACGCAACTTCGATCGAATTGCCGCTTTGATCGATCCGGACAAGGTGTACTACGGTGGCGATTTGGATCGCGAAGAACGCGTCATTCAGCCAACCATCATGCACAACGTCACGGTAGACGATGCTGTGATGCAAGATGAGGTCTTCGGCCCCATCATCTCGGTCGTCGAGTACGACACGCTGGATGAAGCATTCGCCATCGTCCGTGATCTGGAGAAACCGTTGGCGGGCTATCTATTCTCAACTAACGAAGCAACCAAGCAGCGATTCCTGCGTGAGATTCCGTTTGGTAGCGGTGCGATCAACGACGCGGTGATGCAGAACACGAATTCCAACCTTCCCTTCGGCGGTGTCGGTAACAGTGGCATGGGGCGGTACCACGGTGAGTACAGCTTCGAGTGCTTCTCGCACATGAAGCCCGTGTTGGAAAAAGCCAACTGGGTCGAGCTTGACCTCAAGTATTACGGACATTCCGACCGCCAAATGAAGTGGATTCGCAGACTTGGTTAAGGTCCACCACAGAATCGCGAAGCACGACCGATACGCCAACAGCATCAGGAGACAAAGATGGCTACTTTTATCGCAACCATTCAGAAAGGCCACCGAGCCGAAAGCATGCAGCAAGAATTGGCTGAAGAACTCAAAGAAGTCGCCCAAGAATCCCTCGGTGACGACACCGCTGGCTCAGACGTAAAGTGGAAGGTCATCCCTCAAGGGTTCGGCTGGACAGCAGGAAGGCCGAGCAATTCGAGCGTGCTGCTGTGCGTCGTACCAGACGACCTCCAGTTTGAAACGAGAGCCGCCTTCATGACGCGAGTTAATGACCTTTGGGTCAACCGAACCGGGGCCGCCCCCGAAGAACTGTTGATCTTCACGCAATGCCGCACGCTGTAGCTCGACGACAACCTCAAATCCAACGACAAACACGGAGAAAATCATGCCTATCTATCTCTCAACACTCAAAGAGGGTTGCTCAACGGAAGCTCAACGGAAGCAAATCGCTGAGTGCATCACCACAGTCCATGTGGACGTCACTGGTGCTCCCGCACAATTCGTCAACACGTTCTTTCGAGAACATGCTGACGAGGAAGGCGGATTCCGAGCGCTGCCTAAAGGAAATATCGTCTTCGTGAACGGGAACATACGATCGGGACGCAGCAAAGAAGCGAAAGCAGAAATGATGGAACGCATCACCCAAGGTGTTGTTGACGCTCTGGGGTGCCGGCCTGACGAGGTAGGCATCACTTTAAACTCAGGTCCTGCTTCGCATGGCATGGAGGGCGGACAGATCCTCCCCGACCCAGGAAGCCCTGAAGAAAAGGCGTGGAAAGAAACGGGCCATGCAAAAGTGCCACAGTGACCCCGACGCGTCACTGACAATCCGAAGCCAACATTCAACAATCGAGAACGGCGAAAGACAGGCTTTGCAAAAGCTGCTGTACGGTTCGGTCGGCAACAGCTACTTGAGCAAGGTCGAGAACGGCA
>JANQQA010000313.1 GCA_028285205.1 Bythopirellula sp.
GGCCGTGTGCCTGGGCATTGGCTTGCCCGCCGGCTTGCGCCGGTGGATGCGGCTGGCTGCGCGGGCTACCGACCGCGAGTGGCATTCTACCAGACAACGATGACACCACGTTACAAGGCAGCGGAGGCGATTGAAGCGGTTGTAGATCATCGTCCGCGGGCCGTATTCCAGCGGACATTCCGGGCAGCGGCAGCCGGATCGCAGCACACGGACAATACCACTCAAAACGCGCCGGCCATCGATATTTCGAGACCCTTGCTGAACTGTTGGCAGCATTGGCGCAAGCAAAGATAAAGCCTGGTCGACCAGCTAAAGAGGATTGCCGCTCACTGCTGACGATCTCTACGTCTTGACGTTATCAAAAATCAAACAAATACACCGATGCAATATTTGGATTAATTCTCAAAGTAAGCGGAGCTCATCTGAGGAAAAATTATTGACTCGCCCACACAATGCGCCCTGTCCAATCAATATCTTTGGCGTTCACCGGAAGATCATCCGGAGAAACGTTTGCTTCGGCGATGATATACTGCTGTGCTGTTTTTCGCTTTATCGTGCCAATTATCATGTCGCCTTGCTTGGTTTTGATCATCACTCTGTCATGCCGCCGGACGCTGCTCGACGGTGAGATTACCAAAAAAGAACCAGGTCGACAAAAGTGATGGGCGGCATCTTTGTCTAACTCTACGATGTAAGCGCGAGGATCATCAATCGACGGGAAATCGACCTCTTCCCAACCCGAGTCTTCGGGGAAACCTGATTTGTCAAACGACGCGTCAGTGATCTGCGAGAGACGAATGGAACGAAACTTGAAGTCAGGTGGCTTAGGCTGGGTAGCAGGCACTTCATCGATCAACGATACCAAGTCGGCCAGGTTCGATTGGGTTGCTTCGAGTATTTTCGACAGACTCTCGGTACCCGGCCAACGCTGCTTTCCGTCCTGAGTAACCCTCTTGCTCTTGTTGAACGTCGTCGGGTCCAGCCCGGCACGCTTGGCTAGGCCGGATGGCGACAATCCGTTGCGCAAGGCGAGACGGTCTACACCCCGCCAGATCTGTTCATGGGTCAGCATGGCAGCGGTTCCGCTCCGGTTGAGACTGACAGTGAGAATGTCTTACTATGCAAATGACGTCACTAGGTATATATTCAGATAGTTATGGAGCAGGACCGCCGTGTGCTCATTCTTGGCTTTCAAACGCAGGTGCGCGTGACGTGCCTTGCGTGGCTAAAGCGCGGCTTTCGTCATTGCTTTGCCTACTCGGAGCAGGTCGATGGCTGGTTGCTTTGTGATCCAATGAGCGACCGCGTCTTGTTGCAGAACGCGCCCGCACTCCCGACGCGAGCATTAATGTCGTCGCTCGCAGCGCTGGGTGCCAGCGTCGTCAGAGGTGAGTTCGACACCTGCGGCTCCGTATGCTGGTTCCGCCCACTCAACTGCGTCGAGCTATGCAAGCGCTTGATAGGCTGCAATCGGTCTTGGATCGTCACTCCCTACCAACTCTTTGTGCACCTTGCTCATCGGAGCGGAGAATGTCGTTGACAGGTTTGAGGTGTAAGTATATATTCCTATTCGTATTCCAGCTCGATTGGAACGGTACATGACGTATGCGTCACTGCCGATAGTGTTTGAAAGGTTCGCCGAAGCGCGTGAGCGGCGGCTCGGTTGGGAGCAGCTGTGGCGCGACTGCTATGCTTACGCTTTGCCGATGCGCGGGCATGGCCTCTCACAAGCAGCCTTTGCCGGAAGCAACCATGCCGAGCGGCTGTTTGACGGCACAGCTCCTGACGCCGTTGAACAGTTGGCGGCGAGCCTGCTCGCCGAGCTGACCCCTCCATGGTCGCGCTGGTTCGGTCTTCGTCCAGGCCATGACGTTGACGTGGCCGACAGGCATGAACTCGCAGAGATCCTAGATTCCGCAGGCGCGCGGGTTCAAGGACACTTCGATCGGTCGAACTTTCCGGTCGAGATTCATCAGTGCTTCCTAGATCTCGTGACGACAGGCACCGCTACCCTGCTGTTCGAGGAAGCACCAGTTGGCTGCACGTCGGCTTTTCGCTTCACTGCAATTCCAGCAGCGGAGATCTATCTCGAAGGAGACGGAAACGGCGTCATCGAGCGTCATTTCAGGGTAACCACGACGACGCTGTCTGGGATTCGCCGACGCTTCGCCAACTGTCAGCAGCTTGCTGGCATCGGCAATCCGCATTTGGCCACACCCGAGGTCAAGCTCGAACTGCTGGAGTGCGTCAGCGCTCGAGGCAGCTACTTTGACTACCAGGCGATACTCCCGGTGCAAGGCGATGCTGTTAGATCACCCCTGGTGCTTGCAGAGGGTGTTTTTGAGCATCCCCCCTTTCTGACATTTCGGTGGATGAAAGGAACCGGTGAACTCTACGGCCGCTCGCCGGTGATGACGGCGTTGCCCGACATCAAGACGGCCAACAAGGTCGTCGAGCTTGTCCTGAAGAACGCCTCCATTGCAGCAACGGGAATCTGGCTGGCCGAAGACGATGGCGTGCTGAACCCGGCCAACATTAGACTCGTGCCCGGGAGCATCATCCCGAAAGCGGCTGGGTCGTCCGGATTGACGCCACTGCAGGCGCCGGGCCGGTTCGATGTCTCAGAGCTGGTCTTGAGCGATCTCCGCTCTCGCGTTCGCCACACGTTGTTGGCCGATCGATTAGCGCAAATGAACGATAGGCGAATGACGGCGACAGAGGTGCTGGAGCGCAGCGCCGAGATGACCCGACTGCTCGGCGCAATCTATGGTCGCCTTCAAGCCGAGCTGCTCAATCCGCTGATGCAGCGCGCGCTCGCCATCTTGCGCCGACGAGGCGAAGTGCCCGCCGTTGCTCTCGATGGAACGATCGCCGACGTCCATCATCGGTCGCCTCTGGCACGCGTTCAGGCCCGGGAGGAAATCCGCAACACACTTCTTTGGCTCGAGACGGTCGGCAAGCTTGGCGGCGATGCTGGGCAGTTCGTCGACATCGCTGCAACGGCAAGCTGGCTCGCTGACACGCTCGGCGTGCCGCGCGAGCTGGTCCTCAGCCCGAGCGAGGAGTGATCAATCGTGGAAAACCAACTGAGTGATGAGGGTCAGAAGCTCGGATGGTCCTGGTTCACCGCTACAGCGCCGACCGCACAACAAGACGAAG